>CALMFH010000278.1 GCA_937864925.1 uncultured Alphaproteobacteria bacterium
GGCGGGCGAGCCACGGCATGCTCGACGGCCGCTTCGACGCCCACGGCATCGTCGATTACGTCTTCCCGCCGGCATGATCCGGCGGGCGCGCCGCGAGCAGGCTCACTCGCCCCGCATCCGCGGAGGTGAGGCCGCTTTGGAGGCGGCTTCCAACCGCGCCATGTCGATGAGGTAGGCGAGGAAGCCATAGCCCGAGTTCTGGGCGAGATCGCGCAACTGGGTGGCGACCTGCTCGATGTACTGAGCCGCTTCGTCCGGCTTCGTCGGAGATCGAACCGCGCCGATCATTCGGTCGCCTCGTCGTTCCGGGATACCACGCCGCCATCCCCTCCGGCCGATCCTCGATGTCACCCCGAGATCACGATCGGTTGCGGATGCGGGCGGGAACACGGCCGAACCTCCCGGGGATCCGGTGTCCATTCGCCCGTATCCAATCGTATTGATTGCTTTTTTTCCGTCTATCTACTAACGGTTGTATTTTCATCGAATGAGCACGAAAACCTCGCGCGCCCACTCCCGACCGGCGCCCCTCTTGACCGCCACTCCGGGAGGTCGCATTCAAGAGGGCCTTCGAAGCAGGCCACAGGCTGGCCGCTCGCTTCGGTTGAATAGAGTTGTATGCAACCTTTTCCGAGTATCTCACCCCTCGCCTCTCGGCACAACCGCCGATGCGGGGTCTTCCCTCGGGATCGCGCGGATACGGTAGCGGATGTGATGCGCCGCGACGGTCGAAGTGTGGAACGGCGCCCTCGGGGGTGGCAGATCCGGACCGCGACCGCCGAGGTGGATCGACAGGTCTCGTGATGCGATCGCCATCGGTCGCGGCGCGGGAACCCGGAGCGGCGGAAGCCATGAACGTCGTCATCGTCGAATCGCCTGCCAAGGCGAAGACCATCAACAAGTACCTCGGCCCCGGCTACACGGTGCTGGCCTCCTACGGCCATGTCCGCGATCTGCCGGCCAAGGACGGGTCGGTGCGCCCGGACGACGATTTCGCCATGGACTGGGAGGTCGACGGCAAATCGGCCAAGCGCCTCTCCGAGATCGCGCAGGCGGTGAGGACCTCCAACCGCCTGATCCTCGCCACCGACCCGGATCGCGAAGGCGAGGCGATCTCCTGGCACGTGTTGCAGGTGCTGAAGGAGAAACGGGCACTCAAGGCCCAGACGGTCGAGCGCGTCGTCTTCAACGCCATCACCAAGCAGTCGGTGTTGGAGGCGATGAAGGCGCCGCGCCAGATCGACGTCGCCCTGGTCGACGCCTATCTCGCCCGCCGAGCCCTCGACTATCTCGTCGGCTTCACCTTGTCGCCGGTGTTGTGGCGCAAGCTGCCCGGTGCCCGCTCGGCCGGTCGCGTCCAGTCGGTGGCGCTGCGCCTCGTCTGCGATCGCGAGCACGAGATCGAGACTTTCCGCCCGCAGGAATACTGGTCGATCGTCGCCCGTCTCTCGACGCCGCGCGGCGAGGAGTTCGACGCGCGCGTCGTCGGCTTCGAGGGGAAGAAACTCGGCCGTCTCGACGTCAGGACCGGCGGCGAAGCGACCCGGATTCGCGAAGTGCTGGAGAAGTCGGCGATCTCGGTCGCTTCGATCGAGTCGAAGCCGGTCAAGCGCCACCCGTTCCCGCCCTTCACCACCTCGACGCTGCAGCAATCGGCGAGCTATGCGCTGGGCATGAGTGCGGCGCGGACCATGCAGGTGGCGCAACGCCTGTACGAGGGCGTCGAGATCGGCGGCGAGACCGTCGGCCTCATCACCTACATGCGAACCGACGGCGTCGACATCGCGGCCGAGGGCATCGCCGGTATCCGCAAGGCGATCTCCCAGGATTTCGGCGCCGACTACCTGCCCGAGGTGCCACGCAAGTACACCGCCAAGGCGAAGAACGCCCAGGAGGCCCACGAGGCGATCCGCCCGACCGACCTCGCCCGTCGGCCGAAGGACGTGGCGCGATACCTCGAACCGGAGCAGGCCCGGCTCTACGAACTCATCTGGAAGCGCACCGTGGCGAGCCAGATGGAATCGGCCGTGCTCGATCGTACCACCGCGGACATCCGCGCCGTCTCCGGTCCCGAACTCGTCGATCTGCGTGCCACCGGTTCGGTCGTGCGCTTCGACGGCTTCCTCGCCCTCTATGCCGAAGGTCGCGACGACGAAGAGGACGAAGAGGCCCGGCGCCTGCCGGCGATGAGCCGTGGCGAGTTGCTGGCCCGCCGCAAGGTGACCGTCGACCAGCATTTCACCGAACCGCCGCCGCGCTTCACCGAGGCGACGCTGGTCAAGAAGATGGAGGAACTCGGCATCGGCCGACCCTCGACCTACGCCGCCACCCTCCAGGTGCTGCGCGACCGCGAATACGTCACGCTCGACAAGCGCCGCCTCATCCCCGAGGACAAGGGCCGGCTGGTCATCGCCTTCCTCGAGAGCTTCTTCCTGCGTTACGTCGAATACGACTTCACCGCGGATCTCGAGGAGAGCCTCGACAAGATCTCGGCCGACGAGGCGTCGTGGAAGGAGGTGCTGCGTGCCTTCTGGGCCGAGTTCTCCGCCGCCATCGAGCAGACCAAGGAGCTGCGCGTCGCCGACGTGCTGGAGGCGATCGACGCCCTGCTCGGCGCCCACATCTTCCCCGAGAAGGCCGACGGATCGGACCCGCGCGCCTGTCCGTCGTGCGGCTCCGGCCGTCTGTCGTTGAAGCTCGGCAAGTTCGGCGCCTTCATCGGCTGCTCGAACTACCCCGAGTGCCGCTTCACCCGCCAGATGCAGGCGGCCGGCGCCGACGGCGAGGGCGCCGAGGGCGCCGACGGCGACGGGACCCGGTTGCTCGGCACCGATCCCGAGACCGGGCTCGAGGTGACGTTGCGCGCCGGCCGGTTCGGCCCCTATGTCCAGCTCGGCGAGGGGGAAAAGCCCAAGCGATCGTCGCTGCCCAAGACGTGGACGCCGGCGGCGATGGACCTCGCCAAGGCGTTGGCGCTCCTGTCGCTGCCGCGCGAGGTCGGCCTCCACCCGGAGACCGGCAAGCCGATCACCGCCGGGCTCGGCCGGTTCGGCCCCTTCGTCCTCCACGACGGCACCTACGCCAACCTGCCCAATCCCGACGACGTCTTCGAAATCGGCCTCAACCGCGCCGTCACCCTCATCGCCGAAAAGCAGGCCGGCGGCCGCCGCGGACGCGGCACCCCGGCAGCGCTGAAGGATCTCGGCGAACATCCCGCGCTCGGTACCGGTTCGATCACAGTGCGCGACGGCCGCTTCGGCCCCTATGTCAATCACGGCAAACTCAACGCCACCCTGCCGAAAGGCATGGCTCCCGACACGGTGACACTCGAGATCGCGGTCGCGCTGCTCGCCGAAAAGGCCGCCAAGGCGCCGGTGAAGCCGACCCGCGGCGGAGCGGCGAAGAGCCCGCCGGCGGCGAAGAGCCCGGCGGCGACGAAGGGGTCGGCCCCGGCGAAGACGGCGACCACGACCAAGAGCCCGGCGGCCAAGAGCGCTTCCGCGACGAAAGGGCGCAAGTCCACGGCCAAGGCGGCGAAGACGCCGAAGGGGCGCTGACGCTGCGGTCGTGACGGGCGGGCGGGGCCTCCGTCCGTCCGGATCATCGCGATCGCCGTCCCGGCGCCCGCCGCCCTTCGCCGCGCGCTCCGGCCCTCCGCGGCCGGACGACCTCTCTGTCGGCGGTCACGCCCACCGACCCTCTTCCGGTCGCAGGCATCCGACCGCTGAAATCAGGGGTCGTCATTACCGGAGGTTATCGGGCTTTTTACGATGTCCGGAAAACCGGTGTTAGGACTTCATGGCGTAGGGTGATCCGGTTCGAGCGACCGATCTCTGGGGGAGGAGGCGCTCGTGGGGACGAGGAACTTTCGCCGTGGACGCGATCCGATCGCTTTCCCGCCTGGCAACGCGCCGCAGCATCCGCTGCCGGCGTGATCTCTGGTTCTTCGTCGCGCGGACGAACGGCTACATCGTCATCCTCGCGGTCGCCGCCGCCGTGGTCCAGAGTTGGCACACCGACATCGAGACGATCGTCACCACCGGCCTCGGTGTCGGCGTGATCGCCAGCCTCCTGACCCTGCCGATCCTGTGGGAATTCGGCAGCATGTATCTCGACCTGTGGAGATCCACGCGAGCGCTGCGCGATCTCGCCTCCAAGGATCAGCAGACCGGCCTGCTCAACAATCGTTCCTTCGTCACCGCCGTCGAAGAACGGCTCGCCGCACGTCGCCACGTCGCGCTGCTGGTCGGCGATCTCGATCGCTTCAAGTCGATCAACGACCGGCACGGCCATCTCGTCGGCGACGAGGTCATCGCCCGCGTCGGCGAGACGCTGCGCGACATCTTCGACGAGATCGGTGTCCTCGGCCGCATGGGCGGCGAGGAATACTCGGTGATGGTCGAGTGTCCCTTCGCCGACGTCGAGATCGCCCATGCTCACGCGTCGGCACTCGCCGAGGAGATGCGCCGCCGCATCGCCGCCATCTCGGTCTCGACCACCACCGAGACCTTCTCGCCGACCATTTCCATCGGTATCGCCTGGAGCCGTAGCGGCTCGTCGTTCTCCGATCTCTACGCCCGCGCCGACAAGGCTCTCTACATCGCCAAGGCGGCCGGTCGCGATCGCGTCGTCGCCGAATACGAGAGCGAAGCGGTCGATCCGGAGGCGATTCTCGCCCGACGCCAGGATCTCTTCTGGCGTCCGGCCGAAGCGGCGGCCGTCGTCGAGGACCGTCCGTCGATCGCCTGGGCCTGAGGCGAGATCGGACCGATCACCGGGAAACCCGCGAGACCGGCCGCGGCGTCCGCCGCGCGATCCGCCGCGACATCGCCCAGATGACGGTCTATCCTCGCGAAAATCGTCCGAGGAAGAAGACTCGATTTGGCCCGCCGTCCGAAAGCCCCCGCTCCTGCCCGTCCCGCCGCCCGCCGCAAATTCGGTGACGCACTCCCGAGCCGCGAGGAACTCCTCGCCTATCTCGCCGAGAACCCCGGCACCGCCGGCAAACGCGACATCGCCCGTGCCTTCGGCATCACCGGCGGCGCCAAGATCGCGCTGAAGCGGGTGCTGCGCGAGTTGCAGTCCGAAGGCGTGGTCGAGAAGCGGCGCAAGCACTTCACCCCCGCCGGCCAACTCACCCACGTCTTCGTCGCCGACGTCTCTCGCCGCGACGCCGACGGCGAACTGCTGGCGATCCCCGACGAGTGGGACGAGGAGGACCATGGCCCCGCCCCGCTCGTCCTGGTGTTGCCCGAGCCGAAGGGCCGGCGCGCCGGTCCGGCCCGTCCTGCCGCCGGCATCGGCGACCGGCTGCTCTTGAAACTCGTCGACGACTACGACGACCTGCCCGAGGGCGTCACCTACGCGGCGCGGATCCTGCGCGTCCTCGACAAGAAGCCGCCGGCGATGCTCGGCGTCGTCCGGCTCGTTCCCGGCGGCGCCCGCATCGTGCCGATCGACAAGAAGGGCCGCGAGATCGAAGTCGCGACCGCCGATCTGAACGATGCCCAGGAGGACGACCTCGTCGCCCTCGACCTGATCCGCTCCGGCGGACGGATCGGCCTCGCCCGCGCCAAGGTGCGCAGCGTCGTCGGCTCGATGGCTTCCGAGCGCGCCGTCTCCGAAATCGCGCTGCACGTCCACAACATCCCGCACGTCTTCCCGACCGCGGTGCTGGTCGAGGCCGAGAAATGCGAACCGGCATCGCAGGGCCGCCGCGAGGACTGGCGTGACCTGCCGCTCGTCACCATCGACCCGCCCGATGCCAAGGACCACGACGACGCCGTCCACGCCACCCCCGACACCGACCCGGAGAACCCCGGCGGTTGGGTGGTGACCGTCGCCATCGCCGACGTCGCCCATTATGTCCGCCCCGGCGCCGCGCTCGATCGCGAGGCGCAGCACCGCGGCAATTCGGTCTACTTCCCCGACCGCGTCGTGCCGATGCTGCCCGAGCGCATCTCCAACGACCTGTGCTCGCTGAAGGAGAAGGAGGATCGTCCGTCGATGGCAGTCCGCATGATCTTCGGCGCCGACGGCCGCAAGCGCAGCCACACCTTCCACCGCATCCTGATGCGTTCGGCCGCCAAGCTCTCCTACCAGCAGGCACAGGCGGCGATCGACGGCCGCCTCGACGCCAAGACCGAGACGCTGATCACCGGCGTGCTGAAGCCGCTGTGGGCGGCCTACGCGGTGTTGAAGAAGGGCCGCGACAACCGCGAGCCGCTGGAGCTCGATCTGCCCGAGCGCAAGATCCTCTTGAAGCCCGACGGTACCGTCGACAAGGTCATCGTCCCCGAACGCCTCGACGCCCACAAGCTGATCGAGGAGTTCATGATCCAGGCCAACGTCGCCGCGGCGGAGACGCTGGAGAAGCACCGGGTGCCGCTGGTCTACCGCATCCACGACGCCCCGTCGGAGGAGAAGGTGACGGCGCTCAAGGAGTTCCTCTCCACCCTCGACATCAAGCTCGCCTCACGCGGTGGGCTGAAGCCTTCGATGTTCAACGCGATCCTCGCCAAGGTCGCCGACACGCCGAAAGCCGGCCTCGTCAACGAGGTGGTGCTGCGCTCCCAGGCCCAGGCCGAGTACAACCCGCAGAACATCGGCCACTTCGGCCTGCATCTGAAGCGCTACGCCCACTTCACCTCGCCGATCCGCCGCTACGCCGATCTGATCGTCCACCGGGCGCTGATCCGGGCCCTCGACCTCGGCCCCGACGGCCTGCCGCCGGCGGTCGACGACAAGCTGGAGGCGATCGGCGCCGAGATCTCGGCGGCCGAGCGCCGCGCCATGGCGGCGGAGCGCGACACCATCGATCGTCTCATCGCCCGCTGGCTGATGGACAAGGTCGGCGCCACCTTCAGGGCCAAGATCTCCGGCGTCACCAAGTCGGGCCTCTTCGTCCGCCTCGACGACACCGGCGCCGACGGCTTCGTCCCGGCCGCCACCATCGGCGACGACTACTACGTCTACGACCAGGTCAGCCACGCGATGATCGGCAGCCGCACCGGCGAGACGTACCGGCTCGGCGACACCGTCGAGGTCAAGCTGGTCGAGGCCCAGCCCTTCGCCGGCGCGCTGCGCTTCGAACTGATGAGCGAAGGCACCATCGAGCGCGGCATGGGCAAGAAGCGCCTCGCCGGAGTGATGGCGCGCAACAAGGTGCGCGGCGGCCCGAGCCGGGGACGCAAGGGGCCGCGCCGCGGCTGAGGCTCGCTTCAGCGCCGCCGCTCCCGTCGAGCCAGTCGCCCGATGTCGCGGCTCGCGGCGAGATCCAGACACTTCAGCGTGTCGAAACGGACGTCGACCGAGCCGGTGAGCGGCTTCGCCAGTGCCGCCGCGATCGCCTTTTCTCCCGCCTCGTAGGCCTCCGCGGGGAGCGACCCCCGCTCGACATGGGCGCCGGCGCTCGCCGTCGCGTCCTTGCCGAAGACCGTGTCGCCAGCGGCGACGGCGATGCAGCGCGCCCGCACCCAATCGCGGAAGATGTCCACCTCGCCGGCGCATCCCGGTGCGGCACCGATGACGACGAACAGGACGGCTGTGGGCCCGAAAAGCGTGCGACACTGAGCGTTCATGCGGATCTCTCCGGGCGGCCGTGAAACGCGGATGCCCGAGAGTGCCGGTTTCCGCGCCGTCCGTCCACGCAGGCCTGGGCCTCACCCTACGCGCTTGCACGGATGCCGTGCCTCGGCGAAGCTCCCGGCGACGAAGGGAAACGTCCATGCTGAAGATCTGGGGCCGGGCCAATTCGGCCAACGTCAAGAAGGTGCTGTGGGCGGCCGAGGAACTCGGTCTTCCCTACGAGCGGATCGACGCCGGAGGTGCCTTCGGCATCGTCGGGACGCCCGAATACCGGGCGATGAACCCGATGGGGCAAGTGCCCGTGCTCCAGGACGGCGATCTCACGCTCTTCGAATCGAACGTCATCGTCCGCTATCTCGCGGCACGCCACGGCGCCGGCGCGCTGTGGATCGCCGAACCGGCGGACCGCGCGCTGGCGGAGATCTGGATGGACTGGAATCACGTCGTCGGCGGCGCCATTCGCGATGCCCTCGTCGGCCTGCTGCGCACCCCGCCGGAGAAACGTGACCCGGCCGCGATCGCGCGGAGCATCGGGGAGACCGCCCGTCTCGCCGCCATCGCCGATGCCGCGCTCGCCACACGACCGTGGTTGTCCGGGGCGCATTTCGGCGTCGGCGACATACCGTTCGGCTCGTATGCCCATGTCTGGCTCAACCTGCCGATAGAGCGCCCCGACCATCCGCATCTCGCCGACTGGTACGCGCGATTGCTTCGCCGCCCCGCCTACGCCAAGGTGGTCGCCACACCGCTGTCGTGACGAGACGACGGCGGAGGGGAAGGAGCCCGAGGTGAAGGTCCAGTTCGAGGACGGCGGCAGCGGTGGGCGCCGCGAGCCGCAACCGGCCGAAGTCCCGGTTCGACCGCTCGGGCGCTCGATCCGGCGTGGCCTGCGCGGACGTTGCCCGGTGTGCGGCACAGGTGCGGTCTTCGACGGATACCTCGCCGTCCGCCCGGCCTGCGCCGTCTGCGGCGAAGAACTGCATCATCACCGCGCCGACGACCTGCCGCCCTATCTCACCATCCTGATCGTCGGCCATCTGGTGGTCAGCGGCCTGCTCGTCTCGGAGCGGATGTTCCGCCCCGAGATCTGGGTACAGATGGCGATCTGGCTGCCGGCGACGGCGCTGCTGGCGCTCACCGTCATCCGGCCGATCAAAGGCGGGGTGGTCGGCCTGCAATGGGCGCTCCGTATGCACGGCTTCGGCCGGAAGGCCGCGCGAAGCGAAGGAACGACATGAGATCCGTCGATGCCATTCTCGAGGAACTGAACGCTCTCGATCGGTCCCTGGAGGCGCCCTATTGGCGCCCGCGAGACGCCGCCACCCTGCTCATTCTCGATCGCACCGCCGGCGCGCCCGTGCGCGTGTTGATGGGCCGGCGCCACATGCGTCACAAGTTCATGCCCGGCGCCTGGGTGTTTCCCGGCGGTCGCGTCGATGCCGCCGACAGCCGCATCCGCGCCGCCGACGACTATCATCCGGTCGAACTCGTCAAGCTGATGGTCGAGATGAAAGGACCGAAGACCGCCGCCCGGGCTCGCGCGATCGCCATCGCCGCCATCCGCGAGACCTACGAGGAGGCCGGTATCTTCGTCGCCACCTCCGCCGGCGGAGCCACAGCTCGCCCCACGGCCGATATCGAAGTCGATCCGCACGACGCCTTCGCCTCCTTCGCGACGCGCGGTCTGGCACCCTCCCTCGGCCGCATCCGCTTCGTCGCTCGGGCCATCACCCCGCCCGGCCGGCCGCGTCGCTTCGACACCCGCTTCCTGGCGATCCCAGCCGACGCGGTCGCCGGACGGCTGGAGAGCGGCGTCGGCCCCTCGGGCGAGCTCGAGGACGCCGCCTGGGTCACCTTCGAGGAGGCGCGCAACCGCCCGGAACTGCCGCCGATCACCCGCGCCGTGCTCGACGAGCTGGACAACCGCCTCGCCGGCGACCCGAAGCTCGCCGCCGACCATCCGGTGCCGTTCTATCGCTGGCAGCGCAGCGAATTCGTCCGCACCCTGATCGAAGGAACCTGAGGGGATGGAAACGACCGCCCTCCTCGTCTTCGCCGGTGCGCTCTTCCTCAATGCCGGCTCGCCCGGCCCGAGCATCGCCGTGTTGGTCTCGCAGGTGCTGACCCGCGGTGCCGCGACCGTCGTCCCCTTCGTCGCCGCCATGTGGATCGGCGAGGCCGCGTGGCTCGCCGCGGCGCTCGCCGGCCTGTCGGTGGTCGCCGAACGCCTCCACCTCGTCTTCGTCGTGGTGAAATGGGTCGGCCTCG
The DNA here is from genome assembly GCA_937864925.1 of uncultured Alphaproteobacteria bacterium. Taxonomy (GTDB): domain Bacteria; phylum Pseudomonadota; class Alphaproteobacteria; order Rhizobiales; family Ancalomicrobiaceae; genus CALBKH01. The sequence goes on from CALMFH010000278.1 coordinate 9,856, forward strand.
CCTATCTCGTCCTCCTCGCGGTGCGCATGTGGCGCGCCCCGACCGATCCCGAGACCCGCGCCGAAGGCGTCCCCGGGGGCTCGACCCTCGCCCGCTTCGCCGCCGGCATGGCGCTGACCCTCGGCAACCCCAAGATCATGGTGTTCTACGTCGCGCTGCTGCCCTCGCTGGTCGACGTCGCGGCGGTCGGTGTCCGCGAATGGGCGCTGCTCACTGCGGTGCAGGTGGCGGTGATGGCGGTGACCGATCTCGGCTGGATCGGGCTCGCCACCCGCGTCCGCGGCCTCTTCCGTTCGCCGCGGGCGATGCGCCTCGCCAACCGTACCTCGGCGCTGGCCATGGGCGGCGCCGCGACGGTGATCGCCAGCCGGTCGTGACCATGCCGCCCTCCGACGACAGCGCCCGCCGGTTGGCGCTCGCCGCCATCCTCTGCACCGCCGCGGCGACCGCCACCGGCCTCGCCCTCGGCCTACCGCTGCTCGCCCTGATCCTCGAAGGGCGAGGTGTCTCCGGCACGGTGATCGGCCTCAACACCGCCGTCGCGGGCCTCGCCTCGCTGGTGGTGCCGTTGTTCGTCACGCCGCTCGCCCGGGCGCTCGGCACAGCGCGACTGCTGATCACCGCGCTGGCACTCGTCGCTGCCACCTTCTACGCTTTCCGGCTCGTCGACGATCTCGCCCTGTGGTTCGTCCTGCGCGCCCTCTTCCATGCCGCCCTCACCGTCGCCTTCGTCGTCTCCGAGTTCTGGCTGGTCGACATCAGCCCGGCGGAGAAGCGCGGCTTCATGGTCGGGGTCTACGCCACGGTGTTCTCGATCGGCCTGTCGGCAGGGCCGATGCTGCTCGCCGCCACCGGCTCGGAAGGCGCCCTGCCCTTCGTTCTCGGCACCGCCGTGCTCGCCGTGGCGGTGATACCGGCCTGGGCGGCGCGGGCCACCTGCCCCACCCTCGAACACGCCCCCGGCCGATCGCCCGCCGGCTACGTCGCCGCCGCGCCGATCGCCACCCTCGGCGTTCTCGCCTTCGGCGCGGTCGAATCCGGCGGCCTGTCGTTCCTGCCGCTGTGGGGCCTCGCCGCGGGCCTCGACGAAACCCACGCCGCCTGGCTGCTGACTTCGGTCGGCCTCGGCAACGTCCTGTTGCAGATCCCCATCGGCCTCCTCGCCGACCGCATCGACAAGACGCTGTTGCTCGGCCTAGTCTCGCTGGTCGGGGTCGTCGGGGCCGCCATCCTGCCGTTCGGCGCGGCGAACCTGCCGCTCACCCTGGCGGTGCTGTTCGTCTGGGGCGGCACCATCGCCGGGCTCTATACCGTCGGCCTCTCGGCACTGGCCGATCGTTTCCACGGTTCCGACCTCGCGGGTGCCAACGCCGCCTTCGTCGCCATGTACGGGGTCGGCATGCTCCTCGGCCCGGCGGCGATCGGCGTCGGTCTCGACCTCGCGCCGCAGACCGGAGCACCGGCGGTGATGGCCGCCTTCTTCGCCCTCCATCTCGTGGTCGTCGTCACCCTGGCACCACGCGGTCGCCTCTGACGAACTACGTATTACGGCGAGTTAACTGTCGGATCCGCCGGGCACATCGTAAGCTTCTCATATACCGAGCGAGGTCGGCACGGCATGGCACACGACAAAGTGCCGCCCTCCTCGCAGAACCAACGTCACAGATCCGTCGAGAGCCGCGCGAACGATGGGAAGCCGATGCTTCTCCGCGAGCGGACCCGTGCGCCGGATCGTGTTCGCAGGAGGACGTCATGACCCACGGATCGAAACGACTCACCATCGCCCTCGTCGTCGCGACCGCGACGGCGATCGCCGTCGGCCCGAGCTTCGCCCAGGGTCCGGGCGGCGGCCCGGGCATGGGAATGGGGATGGGGATGGGCCGCGGGATGGGAAACCCGGAAGCGCCCTGGCGTGCCCGCTTCGCCCAGATCGACGAGAACAAGGACGGGGTGATCGACCGGACCGAACTGCAGGCCCAGGCCGGCGGCGTCTTCGACGCCATGGACGCCGACAGCAGCGGCGCGATCACGCTCGAGGAATACAAGGCCGTCCGCATGGGGCCGCAGCGCGGCTGGAACCCGGCCCGCCAGGCGATGATGCAGAACCGCAAGATCGCCCGTTTCGCCCCGATGGACGCGAATCGGGACGGCAGCGTGACCCGAGCGGAGTTCGTCGCCTACCACGGTGACGTCATGTTCGCCCGGATGGACCGCAATGGTGACGGCCGGGTGACCCCGCTCGAATTCCGTCGCCACGGCTGGTGAACCCGGCTCGGCCGAAGGGCAGCCCGCGTTCTTGACATCGCCGGGCTCTTCGGTCAATTTGCGCCCGACTTCGAGATCGAAGCGCGGCCCGTGTGGACCTCACGCGGGCCGTCGCATTGAAAGCCGACGAATTCCGGAAGGACTGCCGCCATGGCCAAGGCGACCACCATCAAGATCAAGCTCGTGTCGACCGCCGACACCGGCTACTTCTACGTCACCAAGAAGAACTCCCGCACCATGACGGAGAAGTTCGCGGCGAAGAAGTACGACCCGATCGCGCGCAAGCACGTCGAGTTCAAGGAAGCCAAGATCAAGTGAGGCGCGCCTCCGATCGACCGCTTTCCAGCGAAAGCCGCCCACAGGGCGGCTTTTTCATTGAAACTTCGGCCGCGTCCGAAGAATTCGACCGGCGGAGCGGCTGCCGCGCTTCGCAAACCGGGTCGAGCGCGCTAGCCTCGTCCACATCCCATCGAACCTGAAAGCCCTCGCCGATGTCCGACGTCCGCACCAACTCGGGGTTCCGCTCCCTCGTCGAAAAGATCCAGGAGAACGACGGTGGGGTCGACGAACGGCAACGCGTGCCGCGTCGCCGTCTGACGCTGCCGTCCAACGGCCGCGAAGGCAGACCCGCGCCGACGATGGACGCCGCCCCGTCCGTGTCCGCCGCACCGGTTCGTCTGCTGCAGCGCCGCTGGCTCTGATCGCGGCGGCTCATCCGGCCGGTGCACGCCGATCGGCGAGCATCAGAGCGGCGAGCCGGTCCGCGACATCCGAGAGCCGGTGCACCACCCGGCCGGCGAGCGGTATCAGCGCCACGTGGACCGGGACGGCACCGACGACCCACAGCAGGTGGAACACGACGCCGGAGATCCCGGTCGTCGCCACTGCCGCACCGACCGGCCCGAGGAAGACGAGCGCGGCGCCGTTGAGCAGATAGAGAGTCAGGCTGGCGCGGCCCATCGCGGCGAGACGCGATCCGCCGATGGCGACGGCGAGCGACCATGCCCCGACCGCCCCGAGAAGAGCCGTCACCACGAAGAGCGGCAGATGGCCGTAGTCGCCGAAGACCATGCGCACGGCGGCATGACCGGCGAGGTCCGGCGCCGGGCAGATCTCGGTCAACGACCAGCGACAGCCACGATCGAGCATCGCCAGAGCGACCGCCGCCGCCAGGGCCGCCGCACCGATGGCAGGCCGCGGCAGGCGGCGCGGGTGATGCGCGAAAAAGATGCCGAGGGCGAAGAAAGCGCCCCCCGGAACCCAGGTGGCGACCTGGAACAGGGTCTCGCCGTCGGAGGCGACGAAGGCCAGGGCGCCGACGCCCATCGCCACCGCCGCCGTCCCGGTCGCCAGGATCGAACGGCGCACGAGGAGGGCATGGACCAGGACGCGGACGATCGCCAGGGACACCAGAAACCACAGTACCGACATCGACCAGCCGCGCCCGGTGACGAAGGGCATCAGCAGCGAATCGTATCCCGCGTCGGCCGGCAATCGCATCCAGCCGCTACCGATCCCGATCGCCGCGACCAGGGCATGACAGAACCAGGCGAGGAAGAGCAGCCGGATGCTGCCGCGTAGTACTTCGCCGAACGATTTCGCGGCGATGTCGCGGTTGGCTGCGCCCGAAACCAGGAAGAACAGCGGCATGTGGAAGGCATAGATCACCTGCCACGCCCGGAACGACGGGGAGAAGAAGACACCGTCGGGGCGACCGAGGAACTGCGCCTCGAGTGCATGGCCGACGATCACCAGGGCGATCCCCAGACCGCGTGCCGCATCGAGGCCGTCGTCGCGTCGCCGCGCTTCACCGTTCACCGTCACCCACTCCCGGTCCGCCGCGGTGCGGCTTTCGCCGACCCACGCCGCAGCATGACGGGGGAGTGGTTGTGTTTCCGTAACAGCGGGCCGGCCGGCCGCGGCGATCACCCGCGACCGCCGCGGCGAACCGACCTCAGTAACCGCCCTTGCGCCGGCTCTCCGGCAGCCCGGCGATGCGGCCGGCCTGCTTCGACGGATCGAGTGGGAAGAGATCGTAGAGCGAGCGCTGGTCGACGTCCTCGCCCCACTTCTCCGACATCGCCTTCATGATGGTGCGGGTGTTGGGCTGGGTGTTGTTGTCGAAGAACTCTTCGCGCAGGTAGTTCATGATGTCCCAGTGGCGCGGCGTCAGCTCGATCTGCTCCGTCGACGCGATGTGTTCGGCCAGGGCCTCGCTCCAGTCGGTCTGGTCGACGAGATAGCCGTTGGCGGTGGTCTCGATCTCGCGGCCTTCGAATTCGTAAGCCATGTCGTTTCCTCGTGTGTCTCGTTGTCGCCCGCTCGATCGCGGGCCCGGGTCTCGACCCGACGCACCGCCGGCCCTGCCGCAGCGAAGCGGAAACCCCATATTAGTAATTGAACATATTAGAGTTCAATAGGCCGCATGACGGATTCCACGCCGGACATCACAGAACCGGGAAAGCGGGCGCGCCGGGGCGAGAGGATCATCGACGAGGCGGCCGTGAGCCGCCGGTGGTCGGCCGGGTGCATGTTCCAACGAGGAGGCCACTCGAGGATGCGACCCGACCGACACGACCCGACGCATCGGGAGTTTGCGGCGGGCCCGATGCGCGGGCACCGCGTGCTTCCGCACCATCGCCGCATCCGGGCGGCCGGATCGACGACGACTTCGCGGAACGGAAGCGCGAGATGAACCCTAGCGAGCCGAATCGTGCCGGAACAGCGTTCACCGCGGTTCCGCGCCGCCTTTCGCCGGTCTTGATGAACGGTCAACCTTAATCGCCCGACAGGCGACGTTGCGTCATGCGACGAATCGGCTCCGAACCGGGACGAACATCTCACGCCGCCTTGGCGACGACCCGATTGCGGCCTCCGGTCTTGGCGTCGTAGAGCGCCGCGTCGGCTCGCTTCAGGATGGTCTCCACCGTGTCGCTCGGCGACTGGAGCGCGCCGATGCCGACCGAGACGGTGCGCTCGAGCGTCCGCCCGTCGGGCAACCGGAACGGATCGGCGGCGACGCGGGAACGGATCCGCTCGGCGACGACTCCGGCGGTGTCGAGATCGGTGTCCGGCAGGATCACCACGAATTCCTCACCACCGTAGCGGCAGACGAGATCGACGCCACGCACGCTGCCGCGCATCCGCTCGGCCAGTTCCTTCAGCACGGCGTCGCCGGCGTCGTGGCCGTAGGTGTCGTTCACCGACTTGAAGTGGTCCATGTCACAGATCAGCACCGCGAGCGACCGCTCCTGACGCTGCGCCTGATCGAGCGTCTGATCGAGATGGGTCGTCATGAAGCGGCGATTGTAGAGGCCGGTGAGGCCATCGGTGATCGCCATCTCCATCGTCTGCTGGACGCTGTCACGCAGGCTGTCGGCATAGCGCTTGCGCCGGATCTGGGTCTTCACCCGGGCGGCGAGCTCCTGGCGTTCGATCGGCCGCTGCAGGTAGTCGTTGACCCCCATGTCGAGGCCCCGCGACAGCCGCCCACGGTCGTCCTCGCCGACGATCAGCAGGATCGGCAGCATGCGGGTGCGATCGAGCGAGCGCAACTGTGAGACGAGCCGCAGGGCATCGAAATTGGCGAGGTCGAGGCTGACGATCACCAGATCCCAGTCGCCCTCGGTGGCACGGAACAGCGCCTGTTGCGGATCCGGCTCGACGATCAGGGAATGGCGGGCGCCGAGCGCCTGGGTGAGCCGTTCGGCGGAAGAGCGGCGATCGTCGACCACCAACACGCGACCGTGCAGTTCCTGAGTGAACAGCAGCGGATCGAAGGCGTCGTCCAGCCCCATCTCACGCCCGACGTTGGAGCGCATACGCAGCTCGTCGGTGAGCATCTTGAGGCGGATCAGACTCTTGACCCGGGTGATCAGCGCCGTGTCGTTGACCGGCTTGGTGAGGAAGTCGTCGGCCC
>CALMFH010000279.1 GCA_937864925.1 uncultured Alphaproteobacteria bacterium
CTTCTAAGCTGTTGGTCGCACGTTCGAATCGTGCCGGGGTCGCCAATCAACTCATTGAATTTGGCGACGCTGACCGTCGGCGAGCGATGCGTCGGATGTGCTCTGTCGCTTCCAGGTCACCAATAGGTCACCAAACGAATGGATTTCGCGATCGCCTCGGACCCACCCGGCGGTGGTGGCGCACCTGACGAAACCCCTCCCGAACCCGCTCGGGACCCCGTTTCGGCCATACCCCCTCGGAATTTCACCCTCTCCCTTAGCAATCCATTCCACGGCACGCCGACCATGGTCGGCCTTCCCCTCTGTCGTTGGTATCTCTTTCCTCAGATAGAGAAGAAGAGCCGTCCAAGCCGTACACGCCGTCCATCATCAATTTTTTCAATGAGTTGCGATGAGGTGAAAAACGGCTCGCGCCGTCCACCTGCCGTCCATCGCCGTCCAACGCGGCCTTCGCGCTCGTCGGTTCGTCTCGGACCTCCGACGCAAGGAGGACGATCAGGAAGCCGAAGCGATCGCCGAAGCCTGCTCGGCGATGGCACGCCGAGCCGCAGTCGCGCGGAAGGCCGCGCCGATTCGACATGGGCGACCCACCGAAGTGGCGGCGCGGCCGTGGTTCATTCTGCGGTCGGCGACGGCCCACGCTTTCCTGCCGGGCGAGCGCCCGGTCTTCCATGATGACGGCGAAGCCGCGAAGCGGGGGCGAGTTGGTACGCCTTCGTCGAGGCGGCCCTCGATCTGACCCGAATCCGCGGGCGAAACATCACGGCAGGACCAGAGGACCGTCGATCATCCTTTCGTGGAACCGACGCCATCCTTCGGGCGGCGGCACAGTCGAGCGAAGCGTCTCAGGACCTCCTCGACGTCCTCCTCGGCAACGTGTCAGCGGGGGGAGGTGGCTTCACCCATCGGCAGGAGTACATGAAGATGCCGGGGAACGATCTCGAGGAAGAAGCGGGTGTCGATGATCCACCGGTTCGCCGAGAGGACGCCTACGGCGCCCTTCGGACGCACTACCGTGGCCGAACGATGGAACTCTGACCCGGTCGGAAGCGGAAGGCGGTGTTCTCGGCGAAGTGAAGAGGGAAATTCTATACGAATCTCCTTCATGGTGCTCTCATGAGCACCATATGGTGCTATGCAGAACACATCATCGGAGGGAGTGGCGATGACCACCGCCTACGCACCGGCGACCGACGGCGCCCCGCGCCGGGCCGGACCTCAGACCTTCGCCCTCGCGGCCGATCGCGACCGCTTGACCCCGGCCGCGGTCGAAGCGCTGCGCAATCTCGCGCGTGCCTGGACGCTGACCGGCGACGAAGCCGCGGCGCTCGTCGGCGTCTCGGCGACGACGTGGGATCGCATCGCCGCCGGCACGTGGCGCGGTAGCTTCAACCAGGATCAGTTCACCCGCATCTCGGCGCTGGTCGGCGTCTTCAAGGGGCTGCATCTGCTCTTCGTCGACGACATGGCCGATCGTTGGGCACGCCTGCGCAACACCGGTCCGCTCTTCGGTGGCTTCACGCCGGTCGAGGCGATGATCGACGGCGGCATACCGGCGATGCTCGACGTGCGCCGGCACGTGGATGCCCTTCGCGGAGGGCTGTGAGTGTCGGAAGCCCTGGCGACCTGCGGAGGGTTTCCCGTCGCCCGACTCGGCTTCGAGCGCACGGTGCGGCTGGTCTCGTCGGCGCGGCTCCGCGATCCGGTGTTGCTCGGGCTGGTGCGCCGCGACCTTCTCGACGATCTCGCCGAGATCGAAGGCGGAACGAGTGGGCGCCTGACGGCGGCGACCCGGGGCGCCGAGGCGATCGATCCGCGCGAGTTCGTCGCGAGCGTGCCTCATGCGTATTTCATCAACGCCGCCTTCTCCTATTGGCGGCCCCGCGACCTCAACCGCTTCAACGGCCCGGGTCGCGGCGCATGGTATGCGGCGCTCGCCACCGAGACCTGCATCGCCGAAGTCGCTTTCCACCTGTCGCGCGAGTTGGAGCGAGTGAACGACTTTCACGCCACCGTCGACTACACCGAGATGTTCGCCAGCCTCGCCGGGACCTTCGTCGACCTGCGCGCAGTGGCGCCGGTTCCGACCTGCCTCGATCCCGAGCCGGCGATCGCCTACCCGCCGGGGAATACGCTCGCCGAGACGGTGCGCGTCGAGGGGCACAACGGCGTGGTCCATCCCTCGGTTCGTCATGCTGGCGGTATCTGCATCGTCGCCCTGCGGCCGGCGGCGGTGCAGTCGGTCGCGCAAGGCGCGCTCCTGCGGCTCATATGGGAGGGGACGCGAACGCCGCGTGTCGAAGCCCTCTGAAGCGGTGGTTCACGCCGCCGGCGCCAGCCGCTTGGCGATCTTCGCCACCGTCGCCCGGCTGCATCCGGTCGCGGCCTGGATGGTCGACCACGAGGCGCTGGAACGCAGCATGGCCGCGATGCCGTCGTTGCGGGCGGTGTTCTCGGCGCGACCCTTGTACTTCCCTTCGACCTCGGCCTTCTCCTGCCCTTGCGCCTGCCGGCGGCGGTGATCCTCGTAGTCTTTGCGGGCGACGGCGGCGAGAACGTCCAGCATCATCGAATTGATCACGGCGAACATGCGGGCGGTGAAGTCGTCGCCCGGCGCGGTCGGCATCCACGAGGTGGGGAGATCGAGGGCGACGACGCGGAACCGTCGGACGTCGATCCGGGAGTGCAGGCGCTGCCCGTCGCCAGAGGTGAGGCGCGGCGGTCGGTCGCCCTGCTACGTCACTGGGACGTCACCCCGGCAAGCCGTCGTTGCCGGGGCATTCGCCACTGACGTCGCTCCGAGACGCGAGCCCTCTAACCGATCAACGTCCCGTTCTGCACCGTCCAGCCGGTGCCCGCCTGCGACGACGTCGCCATGCCGGCGGAAACGCCGGCGCCGTTCATCAGCCAGACGAAGGTGTTTCCGGTCGACGTCTGCTGCCACAGGATGTCGGACCTGCCGTCGCCGTCGTAGTCGCCGATCGAGGCGACCGTCCAACCGTCGTCCACCTGCCACTGGGTCGGCGCTCCTCCGGTGACGGTCGTTCCGATCATGAAGTCGACATAGGTGATGCCGTTCAGTGGGTCGGAGGCGTTCGCGGTGTTTTCGTAGCGGAACAGGATGTCCGCCGTGCCGCTGCCGTCGAAGTCACCGGTGCCGACCACCTTCCAATTGCCGGAGGCCTGTTGGCCGAGCAATCCGGCCGAGGTCACCGTCTTGCCGTCCATCGCCCATTCGTAGAGCGTGCCGTTGAGCGGATCGGCGGCATTGGCGGCGTTGAAATAGCGCCACAGCACGTCGGAGGTGCCGTTGCCGTCGAAGTCGGCGACCGCGGCCACCGTCCAGTTCGGATCGGTCACCTGAGCGGAGGTGAAACCAGACGTCGACCAGTCGATCGCAGCGCCGTTCATCAGGTCGAGATAGGTCGCACCCGTGGAGGCGTTGCGGTAGAGCACGTCGGTCCGGCCGTCGGCGTCGAAGTCGCCGACCCCGGCGATCGCCCAGGCGGTCGAGAGCTGTTGCACCACGCCGCCGCCGGTCGCCGCCGCACCGTCCTGGAAGGACACGTAGGAGACGCCGTTGAGCGGATCGGCGGCATTGCCGGTATTGGCATAGGACCAGAGCAGGTCGGCCCGGCCGTCGCCGTCGAAATCACCGATGCCGCGGATCTGCCAGTTGGTGCCGACCTGGACCGAGGTGGTGGTCGCGGCGGCGACGGTCGCGCCGTGCATCGACCAGAGATAGGTCACGCCGGCGGCATTGCGCAGCAGAACCGACGAGGTTCCGGTGCCGGAGAAGTCGTGCGCCGTGATGGCGAGCCACGGGAAGGCGACGATCGTGGACGGTAGAAGCTGATGGATGTTGTCCCAGGTCGCCGCGACCTCGTAGGTCCCCGCCGAGGTTCCGTCGGTCACCCAGAGACCGTCTTTGCCGTTTTCGTCGGTCGCGCTGAAATAGGCGAGACTTCCGGCGGCGGTGAACCAGCCGTGCTTCGGGGCGATCTGATTGTTGTATCCGCCGGTAACCACCAGTTCGGAGGTGCCGGCGACGGTGCCGTCGGTGACCCAGATGGCATTCTTGCCGGCCGTCCGGTCATAGGCTGCGAAGACCGCCTTGTTGCCGATGTTGACGAACGGGCCGATCGCTCCGGCTTTGTTGAGGCCGAGGTTGGAGATCAGTTCGATGGTTCCGGCGACGGTGCCGTCGGTCACCCAAACACCGTCGATGGAGTCCCAGAACAGCACCTTGGTGCCGAGGACGTCGAAGTTCCGCGGGTTGAGCGCCTTTCCCGGCAGACTCAATTCCTTGGTGCCGGCGACGGTGCCGTCGGTCACCCAGAGATTGCTGCTGCCGCTCCAGGTACCGTTCAGCAGGACGAGGCCACCGAGCGCGATCATCGGCCCGGGCGAATAGGGCCCGACGCCGTAGACCGACAGTTCGATCGTACCGGCCGAGGTGCCGTCGCTGCAGAACAGTGCCTCGGCACCTTCACTGTCGCGGCCGGCGAACAGGAAGCGGCTCCCGAAGGCGGTGATGTGGTTGGCGGCGAGCCCCTCGGGGTAGAGCGGCGTGCCGGCCGCCCAGGCCTTGGCTACGGTGAGCTCGTGAGTTCCGCCGAGGGTGCCGTCGGTCACCCAGAGGCCGCTGCCGGCACTCGCGACGGTGCCGGAAAACGCCACCTGTCCGCAGAAGGAGACGAGGTCCACCGGCGAGAGGACGCCGCCCACGCCGGCGGGGGTGATCTCGGCGGTTCCCGCCACCGTCCCGTCGGTGATCCAGAGGTTCCTGTTGCCGGAGGCATCCTCCGCCGAGATGACCGATCGCGTGCTGCCGAGGCGGGCGCTCGATGTGATCTGGGTGCCCCCCGGCCAGCCGCCGATCAGTTCGACGGTGCCGGCGGCGGTGCCGTCGGTGGCCCAGAGTCCCGTGTTGCCGCTCGAGTCGTAACCTTCGAACAGGAGATCTCGCTGGACGCTGCCCCACCAGAAGACCGGCGCCAGACCACCGCTGCCGGTATAGGCGGAGGCCACGTCGACCAGATGCGTTCCGAGGTAGGTTCCGTCACTGACGTAGATGCCACGCTGGGACGATAAGGACATAATTCCCGAAAATGCAATCGTAGGTCGAGACATGAGACCCTCCCGAAAAATCGGGCCGGCCATCGGCGGCACGGCCCGCACCGGACAGAAACATCTCGAATATATGCGAAAACTCATTTATGTCATTGATTTAGCACAAAATACGAGTGCGTCGAATGGCCTCTGGCAAGTCGATCTTGACGCCGACGGAAACAAATCTCGCTTTTGGGTTCTGTTGACGAACAGGATTCCCCAACTGGGCCATTCGATGATTCAAGATCGCTTTCCGAGGGAGGCGAGCTTGATTCGAGGCCTGATGAGCGACGGGGCTCACAGCAGTTCTTCGAGCCCTTCGTGACGACCCGCGGTGCGCACTGCGGCCGCCGGCCTCGTGATCATCGCCAGTTTCGCCGCTGGACGCTCTCCGGCCTCCGGGATCGGCTGCTCGAGGTGCTGAACGACACCGAAGGGGTCGGCGAGACGGTCCAGATGATCGACAGCACCGTCTTCCGGGCGCACCACCGCGCCGCCGGCGCAAGCGGAGGACTCCGAGACAGGGTCTCGGGCGCTCGCGCGGTGGCTTCACGACGAAGATTCATCTCCGCACCGACGGAGTCGGTCTCTCCATAGCCGTCGACATCGCGCCCGGCCGGGCCTCCGACTACACCGGCGCTCTGCCTCTCCTCGATACCGACGGGCCGGAACCGAAGGTTCTGCTCGCCGATCGCGGCTATGATGCCGACCATATCCGGGAAGAGATGGAGGCTCGCGGCGTCACACCGATGATCCCGACGCGGCGCAGCCGCAGGATCCAGATCCCCGTCGACGATCACGTCTATGCCCTGCGAAACCGGATCGAGCGCTGCTTCGACAAGCTGAAGAACTCTCGACGCTTCGTAACCCGCTACGACGAGACCGCCGAGAGCCACCTCGGCTTCGTCCTCATCGCCGCCGTCGGGCTATGGACGAGAGCATTTGTCAACCGTACCCGAGCTGTTGGTCGCACGTTCGAATCGTGCCGAGGTCGCCAATCAACTCGTTGACGTCGTCGGTGAGGATCGTGGCGGTGTGGGGCGCTCGGCGGCCTCGACATCTCCCGGCCGGCGAATTGCCGTGACGCGCCGGAGGCTCGCCGCCAGGGGGGCTGTCCCTTCGTCGGTGAGGATGCGTCGCCGGGGCTAGCGGCGGGATCATCCGACACCGTTTCGGCGCCACCTCGCGAAGCGTCACCCTTCCTCGCGGCGACAGATGCCGCACGAGATCCAGGCAGAGTCGGCTCTCGCCGATCGCCCTTTCCGCCGATATGGCCAAGCGCGCCATCGGTGGAGCACGGGGGCGCCGATCACCCTCTTTCGACGGCGTGGGCGAGCCGGAAGCGATCTGCGCCATCCGTCGAAGGGGTCGGAGCCGGGCCGGTGGATGGCGGGGAGAAATCGACGTCACGGTCTTCGGTTCCGGCGTCCGTCGGGTCTCGGCGGCTTTTCGGTCGAGCCGGGTCGTCACGGCGCCGCCGACCACCGGTCTCGCCGGCCACGCCAGCTCCCGAGGACCTGATCGCGCACCGACGTCGACCGCGGAAACGAAAGAGACCACGCGCTTCGACGGCGATCCGGGACGGCTCGCGGAGTTGGAAGATGTCGGTTGCGTGTCGAGGCGGCAGCCGGTTGACATCGGCAGCGGTTGACATCAGAAACTGTTCGGTTCCACTTCCGCCGGGAAGATATTTGACCGTTCGATTTCTTGTAGGAGCCCTACATGGCATTCGTGAAGGCCGAAAGAACGAATCCCGACTTCACCGAAGCAAGCTTCGCCGAATTTGCGAGCAGGGGCGGAGAACTCATCGAATATGATCTGATTCCTGTTTTGATAGCCAATCACGAATTCAATCCGATGCCGATCTGCGAAAGTGAGTTGACGCCGGAACTAAGAGAAAAGGCCTACGAACTGGGGCCGTGGGGCTACAGCTTCGACATCGCACCTGGTTTCAACTCCAAATCGATCGATCGCGAGAGATTCGGTGCGCATCCTGAAAATATCGGTTGGTACGAACTACTGATCAGAACCGCGATGCTCGATCATGCGATGAAGCATTTCGCGCCATCGGGAAGCTGGCTCGATCTGGCGACGAATTCCGGCTCGATTCCGCTCATCCTCGCGAAAGGAAGGAATTACCGGATCGATGCCAGTGACTTCAATTCGGAAAATATCGAAAAAGCGAATTACCTGAAGGAAATTGGCGGCATCTCCAATTGCAATTTCACCGTTGCGGATGCCTACGAGCAGTTGAAATCCTTGGATGACAATGCTTACGACATCATTTCGGCGCACGGAATATTCTATCATCTTTCTGATCCGCTCGGGCTGGCGCAGCTGATGTTCCAGAAGACCAAGAAAATCGTGATGATCGAGACGATCGTGCAGAATTTCCCCTTTTCCGGGTGGTTTCAGACCGTATCGCGACATGTCAAATATGCAGAACTGGCTCATGCCAATGACACCCGGAAAATATTCGAGCTTCATCCGACCTACCGCGGCATGATCGATACTCTGTTCCAATCCGGGTTTTCGAACGTTTTCGAGGTGTTGCCCTCGGACGCCATCCTGGCGAAATACCCGGGGACGATATTCTCGTCGCGAAACCGCCGTCTCTTCATCGGAATCAAGAGCTGATCCGCCGATCGGCGTCGAAGACCAGAACGCGCCCTTCTCGGTGCTCGTGTACGAGCGCGGCCCGTGGCGGTCGCGCCGCGCGACCTCCGGGAGGGGCTCAGTCGCCGCAGCGGTCCGGTCGCTGTGGAACCGGCGGTGTATTCGGGCGGCGTCGGCGTCGCCGTGCGCCGGTCGCGGCGGATCGAACGATCGGGGACGGGGTCGTCGGCGACGAGGTTACGGGCGGCACGGATCGGTCGGGTCGGGCGGGTCTTCCGCACGACATGGCGGTCGCGGAGACCGGCCCCCGAGCATTCGTCGCGACGTCGGGCGTGCCGGGGGGGCGGGGGAGGGGAGGCCCGGGGGTGCCGACAGCCCGCCGAGGCCTGGTGAAGGCGCAGGAGCCGCTCGGCTCTCGGCGCGGATGCCCGGCGGACCCTCGATGACGTGGACCAGCCCGCATCACCCGGACGACCTCGTCGGTCACCCTTCGAGCGTATCGAATTGACACGTATGCACAGCCGTGCAAACCTGAGTACGGCTTGGCAAGGTGGGAGGTGGTCTTGCGCGAGCTCCGCGAGAGGGCCGAATTCTGCCGCAGCCTGCTGATCGAAGCGGGCGAGCTGGTGATGCGCGGCTTCGGCCATGCGCGACGGCTCGAGATGAAGGGGCCCCAGGACTATCTGACCGAGGTCGACGGTCGGTGCGAGGCCTTCCTCCGCGAACGACTGGGAACGGCCTTTCCGTCCGACGGATTCTTCGGCGAGGAGACCGGCGGCGCCGCAGCGGATGGGCTCTGGGTCGTCGACCCGATCGACGGAACGGCCAATTTCGCCCGCAACATTCCCCATTTCTGCATCGCCGTCGCCCATGTGGCGAAGGGGCGGACGGAGATCGGCGCGATCTACAATCCGGCGCTCGGGGACTTCTATTTCGCCGAGCGTGGACGGGGAGCGACGTTGAACGGCACGCCGATCGCCGTCTCGTCGACGACCTCCGTCGCCGCCTCGTCGGTCGAACTCGGCTGGTCGACGAGAATTCCGAACCGCGAATACCTGCGTGTGCTCGACGCACTCCTCGATGCCGGCTTCAATGTTCGGCGCGCCGGATCGGGGGCATTGGGGCTCGCCTATGTCGCCGACGGGCGGAACGAAGCCTATGCAGAGCTCCACATGAACTCCTGGGACTGTCTCGCCGGTCTGCTGCTCGTCGAGGAAGCCGGTGGGCGCGTCTGTGCCTTTCCCGAGGCGACCGGTGTGATCCACGGCGGAGCCGTTCTGGCGGCGGCGCCGGCGATCGCGGACGCCGTGGCGGCGGCCAGCGGGATCGCTCTGGCGCCGCGGAGGATCTGAGCGAACGGCCGTCATCGGCCTGCAATGTTCGAGAGGTAGGCCTGCACAGGCGTGCAGCCACGGACCATCGGGGAGGGGCGGATGGGCGGATATCTCGAGATCGTCGCGGCTCGTGTCCGATATGGCGACGTCGAGGTGTTGAAGCGGATCGACCTTTCGGTCGCCAAGGGAGAATTCGTCGCCCTGCTCGGTTCGTCGGGATGCGGAAAGACGACGTTGCTGCGCGCCATCGCCGGGTTCAACCCGCTCGCCGCCGGCGAGATCCGCGTCGGCGGCCGCGACGTGTCGCGTCTGCCGCCGGACAAGCGCGGCATGGCCCTGGTGTTCCAGTCCTACGCTCTGTGGCCGCACATGACCGTCGACCAGAACATCGGCTACGGCCTGAAGCTCAGGCGAATGCCGGCCACCGCGGCCACGGCGCGCGTCACCGAGGTCAAGAAACTCCTCGGCCTCGAGGAGTTCGGGCAGCGTAAGCCGGGCGAGCTCTCCGGCGGTCAGCGCCAGCGGGTGGCGCTCGGCCGGGCGCTCGCGATCAACCCGGACATTCTGCTGCTCGACGAGCCCTTGTCCAACCTCGATGCGCGGATCCGGCTGACCGTGCGCCACGAGATCAGTGCGCTGCAACGACGCCTCGGCATCACCGCGGTGCACGTCACACACGATCGCGAGGAGGCCATGGTCATGGCCGACCGCATCGTCATCCTGAACGAGGGCGAGATCGCCCAGGTCGGGACCCCGACCGAGGTCTACAACCAGCCGAATTCCGCCTTCGTGGCCGCCTTCATGGGGGCCGAGAATCTCGTCGACATCGATGTGAGGGTGGCCGGCGAGGCGATCGAGGTGGCGGAGGGGCCGCAGAACCGGCGTGCGGTTCTACGGCGCAGCGGCAGGCGCCTGGAGAGCGGGCGGGCGATCGCCAGATTTCGTAGCGACGCGATCCGCCTGTCGACGGCGAGCGCGACGAGCGCGGAGGACGGCGACGACGGTCTGCTTCTCCGCGGGACGGTGGAGCAGGTCGGCTATCCCGGCGGCATCTGGCGGCATGTGGTTCGGCTCGGCGATCGCTCGGTCATGGTCGACGCCGAGGACCGCTTCGACAACGGGGCGGAGGTCCATCTGCGCATTCCGGGCGACCGTCTCTACGTCTTTTCGGAAGCGCAGCAGTGAACCGGCCGGCGGCGCGGTCGCCGACCGAACCCGAAGGGGCCGGATACCGGTGACGGCCGGCCGACGATACGTCGCGAAATCTACGAGGGAGGAAGCCATGCGGAACATCGTCCACTCACTTCTCGTGCTCGGATTGAGCACCTCGCCCCTCATGGCGAAGGACCTGACGGTCATCACCGCCGGCGACCAGAACATGGTCGACTACATCAACCAGTATCTCGGGCCGCTGTTCGAGCAGAAGAACCCCGGCATCACCGTCCGTGCCGTCGGCACCGGCCCCGGCGATGCCGGCTCGCAGAAGGTGCTGGAGCGCTTCGACGCCCAGGCCCAGGCCAAGGTCGAGCAGTGGGATGCCGACGTCGCCGTGGTGCACGAGAAGTTCGTCGGGCCGATGGTCGACAAGGGATACCTGGACAAGTACCGCGCCAGGATCGCCAGCGGCTCGCTGGTGACCCGTGACAACGCCAGGATGGCGCTGGGCACCATGGTCGACGGCTACGTCATGCCGATGTTCAACAGCCAGACGGCGCTCGCCTACAACCCGGCACTGGTCGCCAACCCGCCCAAGAGCTACGACGAACTGGTCGCCTGGGCGAAGAAGAACCCGAAACAATTCGGCTACAACGGCATCAAGGGCGGCGCCTCGGGCGTCAGCTTCGTCATGGGCTGGGTCTACGCCTTCGCCGGCGACGGCGACAAGCTGATGAACGGCCCCTTCGAGGAGGCGGAGACCGAGAAATGGAAGCCGGCCTTCGCCAAGCTGAAGGAGTTCTCGTCGACCGCCACCCTGACCCCGGGCAACGCCGGCACGCTCGACATGCTGAGTCGCGGCGAGATCTCGATCGGCCCGGTGTGGGTCGACATGTTCTACTCTTGGAAGGCCGACGGCCGGCTGCCGCCGGAGATGAAGCTGGTGCTGCCCTCGCCCGGAATGCCGGGGCAGCCGATGCACTACGTCATCCCCGCCAAGGCGTCGAACCGGGACCTCGCGGAGAAGTTCGTCGAACTGGCCACCAGCCCCGAGGTGCAGGCCAAGGGCATCGTCGAGCGCTTCAACTGGTATCCGGGCATCGACGCCCAGCACGTCCAGGCCAAGCTCGATCCGAAGATCTGGCAGAAGCTCTTCACCGACATCTCTCCCGAGGACCTCGCCAAGAACGGCAAATCGTTCCCGATCGCGCCCTACAACAAAGCGCTGCTCGAAGCCTACGAGCGGCAGGTGGGCAACTGACGTCGCGTACGGACGCCGGGGCCGATGGTCCCGGCGGTCCGCCGTCCGTCCGATCTCACGCCGGCGGACGACCTCTCGGTCCCGTACTCGGGTGACCCCATGCCGCAGACACTGCTCGGTCTCCTGCTCGTCACGCCGGCGCTCGCCATCGTGATCCTGCTGTTCATCGTGCCGCTCGCCAGCTCGATCACCGGGGCTTTCGAGGTCGACGGCGGCCATGGGCTCGGCAACTTCGCCAAGGCGTTCGAGCTCTACGCCAACGACATGGCGTTCACCGTCGTGATCGTGCTGTCGTCGACGGCGCTGATCGGCCTCTGTTCGATCGCCATCTCGGGTTACCTGACCCTCGGATCCAATCCCCGTGCCGTCGCCATCCTGCGCTGGCTCTATCGCTGGCCGCTGTTCGTGCCGTTCATCGTCGTCGGCCAGGTGCTCCGCACCTTCCTGGCGAAGAACGGCCTGATGAACTCGCTCATCGTCGAGACCGGCCTGCTCACCGCCTCGCAGACCACGAGCTTCCTCGACTGGCGCGGCATCGTCATCGCCTTCACCTGGAAGCAGACACCCTTCGTCACTCTGCTGCTCGCCGGGGCGATGGCGTCGCTCGACCGTTCGATGATCGAGTCGGCGCGCAATCTCGGGGCGAGCCGCCTGCGCATCCTGTTCGAGATCATCCTGCCGCAGGTCCTGCCGACGCTGATGGTCGGGCTCATTCTCGGCATCGTGACGATGATGTCGGTGCTCTCCGTGCCGATGATGGTCAACGCCCAGACGCCGACGATGATCACCGCGAGCATGGCTTTCCGCATCAACGCCTACGGCGACTACGGCGTCGCCAATGCGCTGGGCGTCGTGTCGTTGGTGATGACCAGCGCCGTGGCCTGGCTCTACCTGCGGCAGACGATGAGGGATCATCGATGAGCGGCCTCGGTCTCGATCTCAGGTGGATCCCTCGCGCCCTCGGCCTCGGGCTCCTCGCCTTCATCATCTTCGGACCGCTGACCAACCTGGTCCTGTGGGCGGTGGCGGAGCGTTGGTACTTCCCCCACGCGCTGCCGCTCAAATACGGCTTCTCCTATTGGGTCGCCGTCTTCGCGCCGCGCGGCAACGCCACCGGATCCCTGGTCAACAGTGTCGTCATCGCCTGTCTGACGGTGGTGATCTCGATCGGTCTCGCGGTTCCGGCCGGCTACGCGCTCGCCCGGCTGCGGCTGCCGGCGCGTGGGCTGATCCTGCTGACGCTGCTGATCCCGCAGGCCTTCCCCAACCTGCCGGTCTACGTCAACATCGCCCGTATCTTCTATCAGTTCGGGCTCAACGGCACGGTGCTCGGCGTGGTGCTCGTGCACGCCTCGCACGGCCTCGTCTATGCGGTATGGATCGCCACCGCCGCCTTCTCGGCACTCGACAAGG
Organism: uncultured Alphaproteobacteria bacterium; assembly: GCA_937864925.1. Classification (GTDB taxonomy): domain Bacteria; phylum Pseudomonadota; class Alphaproteobacteria; order Rhizobiales; family Ancalomicrobiaceae; genus CALBKH01. Next base: position 12,892 of record CALMFH010000279.1, read on the forward strand.
AACTGGAAGAAGCGGCCCGCTCGATCGGCGCATCGGGCTTGCGTACCTTCGTCGACGTCACCCTGCCGCTCGCCGCGCCGGGGCTGCTGGCCAGCGCGGTCTTCGTCTTCCTGGAATCGCTCGACGAATTCACCGGGACCTATTTCGTCGGCGCGCCGGACGTCACGACGCTACCGCTGCTGCTCTATACGGCGGGGGCCGGCGGCAATTATCAGATCGCCTCGATCACGGCGCTGATTCTGCTGGTACCGTCGATCGCCTTCATGTTGGTGATCGAACGTTTCCTGCGCGCCGACGTGCTCTCCAAAGTGGGTCGATGATGTCCGGCAAGAACGATGTCGACGAACTGGCGACCCCGCGTTTCATCAGCGCTCACGAAGTCGCCGTGAAGGCCGGGGTCTCGCGATCCGCGGTGTCGCGCACCTTCACCGAAGGGGCGAGCGTCTCGCAGACCACTCGCGACAAGGTGCTCCGGGCGGCCGAGGAGCTCGGCTATCAGGTCAACGATCTGGCGCGCGGCCTGCTCGCCAGCCGCAGCCGCCTCGTCGGCATGATCGCGGCGGATGCCGAGACGCCGTTCCGCTCGCAACAGATCGCGGCGCTGTCGCGGCTGCTGGTCGAGAAGGGTCGCGTGCCGGTTCTCATCCCGACCGACAAATCGGAAGCGGCGCGGGCATCGCACGCCCAGTTGCTGCGCTACCGCGCCGAGGCGACGGTGGTGCTGTCGGGTATGCCGTCGCGGTCGTTCCTCGATCTCGCCCAGCGCAACGGGCAGCCGATCATCGCCGTCGGCCGCACCGAGGTGGGGCCGGATCACATCCGCCTGAACAACACCCGGGCGGCCGAAACCGCGGTGCAGATCTTCGCCGCCCGTGGGTTCCGCCGGATCGGCCTCGTCACCTCGAACGTCGGGAGTCCGAACCTGGTCGAGCGCGAGCAGGCCTACGTCCGCCATGCCCGTGAACGGGGGCTCGACGTGGCGGTGGCGCGGGCCGAACGCACCGATTACGAGGGTGGCGGGCTCGCCGCGTCGCTGTTGCTCGCCGGGCCGGAGGGGATCGAGGGGGTCTTCTGCGTCAACGATCTGATGGCCTTCGGCCTGATGGACTACGCCCGCGACATGTTGGGGCTCGCCATCCCGGACGATCTTTCGGTCATCGGCTTCGACGACGTCCCGGAATCACGTTGGGGTGCCTATCGGTTGACCACCTTCCAACAGAACGCCGAGTTGCTCGCCGCGGAGATCCTGGCGGTGCTGGAACGGCGGCTCGAGACGCCGGCCGCACCGCCGATCGTCGCCAGCCTCGATCTGCCGTTGGTCATGCGCGACACGGTCCGCACGATCGCCGCGGGTCGATCGGAGGAGTGAACCGGGTCGCAACTCGGCCGGGCCGGACGATTTCACCTGGGGAGGCCGACTTGGCCGCGTATCATTCGATCTGGCTGATGCCCTGCGCCGAAGACGGCGCGCTGTTCGACGGCATCGTCGGCCGGCTGGCGGCGGGGTTCGGCACCGAGCCCTTCATCCCGCACCTGACCCTGGTCGAAGACATGCCGAGGACCGCCGAGGATCTCGCCGGCGTCGTAGACGCCGCTTTCGCCGGGGCGGCGGTTTTCAGTGCGACGATCGCGCGCGTCGACGGTGGGCCGTCGTTCTTCCGCTCGCTCTATGCCGCCTTCCTTCCCGAAGGCCCGCTCCTCGAGCTGAAGCGGGTCGCGGTCGAGCGGTTCGGAGTCGGGGAGGTCGCGAGCTTCATGCCCCATGTTTCGCTCGCCTACGGCGTGCCCGACGAGGCGAAGGCCGCCGCCATCGCGGAGCTCGCGCCCGCGCTCGTCGGACGGACCGTGCGCTTCGACGAGATCGTCGTCGCCGCCTCGGCGCAGTCGATCCCGATCCGCGACTGGTCGATCGCCCATCGTCGTTCATTGGGTTGAGATCGGTGCCGGGGCTCTCCGATCGGATCTCGGCTTCGATTCGTCCGCCGACCGGGATCGATCCGGTCCCGCATCCGAATCTCGCTGAGGTTCCGCCTCGGGCCGCTCCGCGCTTTGCCGAGGGTGACCGCGATCACCGAGGACCCGGCGCTGTTCGACTCGCCCGCAATCGGCGAAAATCGGCCCATGAAACCAGGAATTCGTGGCGGAGACGGAGGGATTCGAACCCTCGATACCCTTTTGGGGGTATGCTCATTTAGCAAACGAGTGCCTTCAGCCTCTCGGCCACGTCTCCGGCGCGATCTCTATGCCCGATGGGGGGGCGCATTTCAAGCGCCGTTCGGTCGCGACGATCACCGTCGGTCGGCTTTCGACGCACCACGGCGGGCACGGAGCCGAGCCCTCTCCGTCGCCGACCCCACGAGGGTCCGCGCCACGGCGGTGGCGGGCAGGGCCGGAGAGGGGCCGCGACCGTCGGCGTGCCGGTGGCGCGGCGATCCCACGCCGCGAGCGGCCCGGTGGCGCGGATCGTCCGAGGGGGCGACGGCGCGGGCGCGCGGCGCTTCCGGTGACCACGGGCTGCGGTGCGGGAAGGGGGCTCCTGCTCCGGGGAGGGGATGGTGTCGCGGCCGGACGGAGGTTAGAAGCGGTGGCGACGCACCGCATCGCCCATTACTTCGGCGTCATGGGACGCGGTTCGGCGCCCTCGCACCGCCACGAAGCGCTGCGAGAGAAATGCGCATCCGCCGCCCGAGGATTCGATAAGTGACCCTGCCCGCCGTATCCCGCGCTCGACCGACCCGGAGGGCGCTCGTCCTTCTGGGGCTGACCGGTGGGCTCGCCGCCTGCGCGCGCGGCCCCGCCCTGATCGAGACCATCGACGACGTTCCCTATGTTCCGGTCGACCCGCCGAAGGCGGCGCGCCTCCTCAACGCCTATCGATCCGCGAGCGGGGTGGCGCCGCTCGATCTCGATGCCGATCTCGTTCGCGTCGCCGCCGACTATGCCCGTCACCTCGCCGAAGCCGGGCGGATGACCCATGCGCTCGAGCCCTGGGGCGGCCTCGACACACGTCTGAAGGCGGCCGGCTACGCCTATGCCACCGCCGGCGAGAACCTCGGTCAGGGCTACCGCACCATCGAGCAGACCATCGCCGGTTGGAAACGCTCGCCCGCTCACGATCGCGGCATGAAGGACGCCGACATGACCCGCATGGGCATCGCTTCGGTCGAGAACCCTCGCAGACGGGGCGACGTCTACTGGTGCCTGATCGTCGCTGCCCCCCGACCGGTCGGAGCACCGCGCGGGACCGGCCCCTTCGCCCGATCGGGTTGACATCCCGCGCGGAGATGTCGCCGATGGGTCCGATCTCGGGTCGCCAGCCGGCGCCGGCGTCCGCTCGATCGAGTGGAGGGAAGCTCGGACACGCGGTGCGGGCCGCGGACGTTTCCCTCCTTCGCGCCGGCGCCGGCTCGCGAGGGGCGTCGGTCATCGGGCCCCCTCGAGGGATCACCCCGGAGCATCGCCCCGCTGTAGGCGACATCCCGCCGCGGGCGTGCTATTGCCCCCGTCCATGCCCACCCACGTCTGGCGCCTGACCACCACACGCAGCCTCGCCACCCGCATCGCCGATGCCCTCGGCGACGGTGAGATCGTCTTCGCTTTCGCCGACGCGGCCGGCGCCTTCGATCACGGCGACGGGAGCTGGGGCGTCGAGGCCTATTTCCCCGAGGCGCTCGACGAGGCCGAGCTGGCCGAGGCGCTGGCCGACCTTCTCGACGCCGACGACATCGCCCCACGCGAGGCGGCGCTCGCCACCCTCGCCCGCGCCACGTCGAAGCCGCTCGACGGGGCCGATTGGGCCGCCATCGGCCTCGACGCGCTGCCACCGATCCGCGCCGGCCGCTTCCGCGTCTTCGGCGAACACAACCGCCCGGCGGATCTCCGCCGCGCCGACGTGCTGATCGAGGCGTCGAGCGCCTTCGGCTCCGGCGACCATGCATCGACCCAGCTGTCGCTCGCCGGCCTCGACGAGATCCTCAGACGCGCCCACCCACGCAACGTCCTCGACCTCGGTACCGGCACCGGCATCCTCGGCCTCGCGTTGGCGCGCCTCGCGCCGACGACACCGGTCACCGCCACCGACATCGCGCCGCATGCGGTGGCCACCGCGGAGCGCAATCGCCGCCTCAACGGCGTCGACCGGTCGTTTCGCGCCTTCGTCGCCGACGGGCTCGCCGACGTGCGGTTCGGCCGCGCCGCGCCCTTCGATCTGGTGCTCGCCAACATCCTGCCCGACCCGCTCTGCCGCATGGCCGGCGACGTCGTCGCGCTGATGGCGCCCGGCGCTTTCCTCGTCGTCGCGGGGTTGCGCATCGGCGAGCAGGCGCGGCTCGAACACGCCTATCGCGCGCGGGGCCTGCGTCTCGTCTCCCGGCGTTCGATCAAGGAATGGGCGTCACTCACCTTCCGCAAGCCCTGAGGAAACCGTTCATGCCCGCCGTCCAGGTCCGCCTCGTCGCCGAGGGTCCCGAATCCGAACGTCTCGAGCGGTTGCTCGGCGAGGCCTTCGAGGTCGAGGGCTATCCCGTCACCCGCGAGGAGACGGTG
>CALMFH010000280.1 GCA_937864925.1 uncultured Alphaproteobacteria bacterium
CGCCACGGTGCCGGCCCACGTCTCCTGGACGGTCACCGGCACCAACGACGCGCCGGAGGTCTCCGGCACGGTGGCGGGCACGGCGACCGAGGACGGAGCGGTCTCGACGCTGAACGCCCTGGCCAACGCCTCGGACGTCGACGTCGGCAACACCCTGTCGGTGGCCTCGGTTCCGACCGAGCTTCCGGCCGGCGTGACCTATGACGCCGCCAGCCACAGCTTCACCCTCGATCCGTCGAACGCGGCCTACCAGTCTCTGGCGGCCGGTGCCACCACGACGGTCACCGTCGCCTACGAGGTCACCGACGGCACCGCCACGGTGCCGGCCCACGTCTCCTGGACGGTCACCGGCACCAACGACGCGCCGACTCTCGATACTCCGGCAGCGGTCGTCGTAGACGATACCGTCGACGGTGATACGGCGGCTTCGTTGACCAGAACCGGCTCCCTCGCCGGCCTCGGCCACGATGTCGACACCGGGAACCATCTCACCTACAGCGTCACCGGTGCCGGGGTGGTCACCTTGAGTGGCAGCACGAGCCTCGACGGGCTCTACGGAACACTCACGGTCGATGCGGACGGAAGTTACGTGTACACGCCTTCGGAGGCGGGTGCCGCGGCCATCAACGCGCTCGACGGCGGACAGACTTTGTCCGAATCCTTCACTGTCGCGGTGACGGACGAGCACGGTGCCTCGGCGACGAAGACTCTGGTCATCGACATCAACGGAGCCAACGACACACCGACGGACGTGCAGTGGGTCGGCGGTGCCTACGGGGTCGACGCCGTCAACCCCATGCCGGTCACGCAGGAGTTCACGCGGATCGGTGTGATCATCGGTCAGGTGACGTCTTCCACCAATCACAGTGGTTATTTCGATCCTGGGAATGTCGGTCCGGAATCGGTTCTGAACGCCGAAACGTCTCAGAAGATCACCTACACGTTGGTCGACGCCGACGGAAACGAGATCGCCGGCAACAACGACGGTGTGATCTACCTCGAAGAGGATACGGGTATCGTCCGGGTCGCCGATCCGTCGAAGCTCGATACCTCGACCTATGGAAATCCGGACAGCGTCATCACCGCGGTGGATGGTGACATGCTCGGCTATACCTTCTACGTGAAGGCGACGGACACCGGAGCGGACGGCACGCATCAGAGCGCCACGCAGGTGGTGTTCTTCGGGCTCGAGCAAATGTGGACGACGAGCGAGGTCGGTCAGACCTTCGTCGCGACGATCGGCAACAACAATGTGACGCTCAACGATGTGACCACCGACGGCACCGACATGGCGATGAGCGACTACTACGACGGTAAGGCCGGAAACGACACGATCGTCGGTCTCGGCGGCAACAACGTCCTGCTCGGCAACACCGGTGCCGATACCATCTCGGTGGGCACGACCTCCTATGCGGGAGACAACCAGTTCGACGGTGGTACCGGTAACGACAAGCTGTTCGGTGGGTCGGGATCGGACTGGTTGATCGGCGGTTCCGGTGCGGATATCGCCGATGGCGGCGATGGGGATGATGTTCTCGTCGGCAACTTCCTGCAGGCGAGTGGTCAGTCGGCTTCCGAAAAGGCGGGAACGACGATCTCCTTCGACGATCATCTCTATGGCGGTGCCGGTGACGACATCCTGATCGGCGGACAGGGCAGTGATGTCCTCGGTGGCGATGCATCCTACAAGGTGCCGACGCTGCCGAGTGGTTCCGACGACTATACGGTCGCCACTAACCCGACAGGAGCCGACGTCTTCGAGTACACTTGGGTTTCCACCAGCGGAACCAAGCTCGAGAGCGACGTCTTCGTGTCGAACACCGCGGGAACGGCGATCTCCGGTGCAGGAACCAGCAACTTCTCCGACACGATCCTCGACTTCACCTCGGGGACGGACAAGATCGCCTTCACGCATGGAACCGGCGCGCAATCGTTCGGTCTCGGTGATCTCGACAACTCCGGTCAGCCGACGACACTGTCGTCTGACAAGCTGGTGATCTACACCAACAAGGGGGCGGACGGTGTGGCCGGCACGGCTGACGACGTTCTCGCATCCGGTTCCGCCGCCGAAGCCGACGGTGCGCAGCTGAAGTTCTACGAGGACTCCGGCGAACTCTGGTACGACCGTGACGGCAATACGAACGCCACGGCCGGAACGCCGCAAGCGTCCCTCACCGATATGGCGAAGGTCGCCACGATCGAAACGGACGGCAGCCACGTTCTGCATACACTGAGCGCCAGCGACATCTTGCTGGTCTGATCGGTGAAACGACGAATGGCGGGCTCTTGGGCCCGCCATTCGCGTTCTCGAAGCGCGAGACGACATCGGTCGAGAGGCGTCAGGTCACTTCGTCGACTACATGCCGCTTCGAAGGGAACTGATCGACGTACGAGGCATCGCGGGGTTAACGAAAGATTCAGAATACTCGTTTCGCGTGTCCCGCCTTCCGCTATCGTGGGCGGGTTCTGCCGACCTAGGCCTGTCGATGTTCCTCTCGACGGCACCTTCCACAGGGGAATTTCCAGTGTCTCGTTTCCTTGGTCTGGAACACCTCCTCAAGGTCGCGAAGATCCGCATCGAGGGCCTTGCCTGGCAGGTGCAAGATGTTCATTTCATCGACCCTCTGAAGCGACGCACGGCCGACCTCCGGTCCCCGTTCTCCGGACTTATGTTCTGGCGGAAAGCCGTTGAGACGAGCGTACCCCGGCAGGGCGAGATGAACGACGAAGAAGCGTTCGTCGTGACCCCGGGGGCTCTCCTGAAACAGAGCCGCTACGGCATGCTCTTCGTCATCGCGACGAGTTTCTTTCTGAACATCCTCGTTCTCGTTTCACCTCTCTATATGCAGCAAGTCTTCGATCGCGTCGTGCAGACACAACATCTGGAGACGCTCATCTTCCTCACGTTGATGGCGGTCAGTGCGTTGGTCTTCCTCGGAGCGATCGACACATTACGGAACGTCGGTCTCTCCCGTATCGGTCGTTGGACGGACGAGAGCCTGAGAACAAGCGTCTTCGGGGCGGCTCTGCAACAAGCTCGGACCGAGGGCAGGATCAACGGCCAAGTGGTTTCCGACCTCACCGCTCTGCGCAACTTCGTCGGTAGCCCGCAGGTCGTCCCCTTCTTCGACGCGGTCTGGATGCCGCTCTTCCTCGCCCTCATGTTCGCCCTGCATCCGGCTTTCGGTGCCATCGGTCTGATCTCCGCCGCTATCCTCTTCCTGTTGGCGTTCTGGAACGACCTCGGGACACGGCGGAGAATGGCCGGAATATCGGCTGCACAGGTCCGTGTCGGTGCCTTCTCGAACACGTTGTTGAGGAACGCCGACGTCGTCCACGGAATGGGCATGTTCGGCGCCGCCATGGATCGGTATGGCAACGAGACCAGACGGATCGCCGATCATACCCAGCGCGCGACGGACTTCGGAGCGATCGTCGGAGGAATATCGAAATTCACACGCATCCTCGTGCAAGTGCTCGTTCTGGGGATCGGTGCCTATCTCGTGACGAAAGGCGAAGTGACGAGCGGCGCGATGCTTGCGTCGTCGATCATTCTGGGTCGGGCACTGGCACCGGTCGAACAGTCGATCTCGGCGTGGCGAGCGTTCGTCGCAGCACGAGAAGCCTATGGACGTATCAACGAGGCCGTGGCGAAGACCGCACATCGCGCGATGCCGGCGATCCGCCTTCCCGATCCGGTCGGTCGAATTCAGATCGAGAACGTATCGTTTCGCTTCCCGAAATCGGAACGACTCGTGTTGCGCAACATCAATTTGGACGTTCCTGCGGGTTCCATCGTCGCACTCGTCGGACCGTCAGGAAGCGGCAAGAGCACGCTGTGCAAGATCCTCGTAGGGTCATGGCTACCCACCGCGGGCGGCGTTCGCCTCGACGGCGCGTCCGTGCAGAATATCGCGCGAGATCAGATCGGCGACTGGGTCGGTTACCTCCCACAGGGAATAGAACTGTTCAACGGCAGTGTTCGCGACAACATCTCGCGTATGAAGACGGTGGCGGACCAAGAGATCGTAGCGGCGGCGCAACTCGCCGGGTGCCACCAGCTGATTCTGAGACTTCCGGACGGGTACGCCACGGACCTCGGTGAAGGTGGAAACAACCTCAGTGGCGGGCAGAAACAGCGCATCGCCCTGGCCCGAACGGTTTTCGGAAATCCGAAATTCGTCGTGCTCGACGAACCGAATTCCAATCTCGACGCCGAAGGAGAATCGGCTCTCGTCGCAACGATCGTCGCCCTGAAACAGCGTGGGGTGACCGTCGTTCTGGTCAGTCACCGGCTTTCGGTTCTCTCTCCGGTCGATTTCATCGCTGTCCTGCGCGAGGGTGCCGTAGACATGTTCGGCGAGCGCGAGGCGGTCATGCAGGAACTCGCCAGACGGGCGCGCGAGGGAGGATCATCCGGCTCGCCAGCCCCAGGTCGAACCACAGAAGCAACCGGGCATTGACGACAGGACGTGCATCTATGGATCAGTTGTCCACGATAGACCACGACTTGGAATTGCAGCGCATCTTGCGCCCGGTCGTTTCGGTGACCATCGCCGTGGTCTTCTCACTCCTGCTGGTCGTCTGGTTCTGGGGCAGCTTGGCTCCAGTGACGAGTGCGGCGATCGCGCCGGGTGTCGTCAGTCCCGACGGCAGCCGCAAGACCATTCAACATCTGGAAGGCGGCATCATCAGCGAGATCTTCGTACGGGAGGGCGACCACGTCGAAGTCGGTCAGTGGCTCATGCGATTGGATGTGACCCAATCCAAAGCGAACTTCGATGCCCGTCGTGGTGAGTGGCTCCGTCTGCAAGCTATGAAGGCGCGGCTGGAAGCCCTGGATCGCAAACTCCCGAAATTGGAACTTCCCGAGTTCCTCCGCACGGAAAAGAACGCGGAAATCCACGCATTCATCGAAGACCAAAGAAAACTCTTCGACGGCCAGCAGCAGGAAATCGAAAACCGGAAGAATGTATTGACTCAGCAAATGCGGCAATTGGAAGAAGAAATAGGCGGCAAACGCAAAGAAATAGATGGATATAAAAAGCAATTATCAATTATCGCCGAAGAAATATCAGACAAACGAATACTGCAAGCGAAAAATCTAGTACGTAAGCCGGAGGTTCTGGCGCTCGAACGGGCACAGGCCGACCTCGAAGGCCGAATTGGCGGCTCATCAGCAGATATTTCTCGAGCGGAACAGAAGATCGAGGAAATCAAACTCACGATCATCTCCGTCGAGACACTGTACCGCGATCAATTTTCCGAGCAACTCACAAAGACGAAGCGCGATATATCGCAGATCGAAGGCTCGGTCGTTTCGGCCAGCGATATTTTGGCACGCGCCGACGTGTCATCACCCGTCAAGGGCACGGTCGTCGTTTCTCGGTTCAAGACCATCGGGGGGGTCGTCAAGGCCGGCGAATCGCTCTTCGAGATCACTCCTGACGATGACGACTTGATCATCGACGCCAAACTTTCACCGAACGACATCGATGTCGTGCGCGCGGGCCTGCCGGCTCAGGTGCACCTCGACCCCTATGTCTCACGAAGGACACCGATGCTCGAAGGAAAAGTCATTCACGTCAGTTCCGACGTCATCGTAGAGACCGGCAATCCGAATATCGCAGCGCAGCGCTACTATCAGGTGAAAGTACTGATCGATCGGAAAGAAATGGACAAGGCGAAGAACGTCGTCCTCGTACCAGGCATGACGGCCGAGGTGTTCATCATCACAGGCACTCGCACGTTTTTGGAATACCTCACGGATCCGATCGCCAAATCGTTTCGTCATGCATTTCGTGAAGATTACAATTGAGACGACGTGGCCCTATCAAGGATAGTGTCTGGCACAACATCTGATGCAATATCAATAGATCGTTATGTTGGAAAGTTCTGACGAAGAAGGTAGGAAGTCGTCAGGACTCGTGGCACCTGCGTTCGCTGCAGAAATGGCGAAGACGGATGCTCCAAGCGCCGATATAGAGAACATCGGATCGTAGTGGTTCAGTTCGACGTCGACGTCGATCTTGTTCCATCGATTGTCCAAGACATGCCATGCGCCATCCAGGCGCACGACCAGAACTGCGTGATCCTCGCCGACCCGCGTGTCGCGCACCAGAAGTATCCGCATGTCCCGCTCGTCTTGTCCGGATGCGGCAAGGAGAAAATACTTTGCGATCGCATAGTCCTCGCAGTCGCCAGCCTGTCCGAGCGTCGCCAGCGGAGTGCTCCAAACGTCACCCATACCATATCGATGAAGATCCGATCGGTAACTTACCGAAGCGTTGACCCGCCGATTGATATAATCGAGTCGAGCTAACCCATCCAGAGTGGCTGCTTCGTGGAAAATGCTCGTGAAGATTTGGACGGGGACGGAACAACGTTCCGGACCTCTTTCGCAAAGCGCTATTTCGAGTTTTTCGATGATCCAATTCTCGCGAACCGATTTCCATTTGCCGCCGACATCATTCTCCAGAAGGCCGAACAATTGCAGGCCTCGATCGGAGAACGGTGTTTGGGAGGTCATGACGTGCGGTGACGTGGGTTGAGCGGCGGTCTCTGCGAAAAATTGTAGTCTCCCCCGGTACGGGACGAGCGTCTCGTCCTGTGTTCGACCGATTTTCGCCATGACACTGTTGATCGAGAAGAATCGAGGCGTTTCCGCGGTCGTGGGCGCCGGCCGATCGAGCGTCTGTCGGTAGATGGTAGGAGCGGAAAAGGCCTGTGCGTCGATGGGGTGGGGCAGGATCGACGACAGAAGAGCCAAGGCCCCACCCCCAGCGAACCTCCGGACCATATGCGAGAACATGTTCGATGTCCCTGTCTTCGTCGGAACAACGCCATCCATGGCGCTATTTTCTCGGTCCTCACCGAAAGGTTCCGCTCTTTACAGGGATCAGCTTTTCACAGAACTCCGAGACTGACGTTAAGCGGATTGGTTGATCAAAGGTGTACTATAGAAATGCTGAATATTTACATTACATGATTGGTGCAAAATTGAATAAAAATTTTAATGAACGATAGGTGCTCTTTGGTGGTTATCTTTCTCTCAATGCCTCGTTCGTGACCTTGAGGACCGGCTTCAATATATATGCGAGAACCGATTTGCGCCCGGTCAGGATTTCGACCGTTCCGACCATCCCCGGGATGATCGGCAAGGGTGCTGCTTCGGTTCCCAGGTAACTTTTCTGAGTCCGGACCATGACGCGATAGAAGGGTTCACCCTCCTTCTCGGCGATAGTGTCGGGACTGATCCGCTCGACGAAGCCGCGTAACGAGCCGTAGATGCTCGCGTCGTAGGCGCTGATCTTGACGACGGCACTCTGCTGCGGTCGGATGAAAGCGATATCGGCCGGTCGAATGCGTCCTTCTACGAGGAGCGTATCATCGAGAGGTACGATTTCCGCCACTGCTTGAGAGGGCTGGACCACACCGCCGATCGTCGTCACGTTCAGCTTATTGACGATACCGTTGACAGGTGAGCGTAGTTCGGTACGGCGAACTCGGTCCTGAGCCGACCGTATGCCTTCTTCAACGACCGCGAGGTCCGATCTACTCTTGGAAAACTCTTCTTCAGCTACCGCGCGAAACGTCGACGTCACATTGTCGTATCGGGCGGTCGCCTCTTTGATTGCGACGTCCGCCTTCTGAATCGTGATTCGAGCGATGGCCAGTTGCCCTTCCACGTCCGCCATCTGCTTTTCTAGCCGGATCAGTTCAATTTCGGGAACGACCTTCTCTTTAGCGAGCTTTTTAGTGATCGCAAGCTCTCGATTTGCGAGTTCGAGGGTCGTCGACAAGCGAGTTTCCTGGGCTTTGATTTCGTTCTTTTCTGTTTCTTTTTGCGCCTTCTGCTGGGTGAGAACCTCGATGTCCTGCCGAAGCTTGAGTATTCGAGCATCGAACAGTGATCGCTCTGCGGCAGCGACCTGAGGTGCGCCTCTTTCCAATTCTTCCGGGAATTCGACTTTCGGTTGCCCGCCCGCTTCGGCTTTCAAGCGAACGACACGAGCCATCAATGCCATGCGGCGCTCTCGTAATTCTCCGAACTGAGACGAGAAATTGGTGCCGTCGATGCGGACCAGGACCTGGCCCTCTTGCACGACGGATCCCTCCTGCACGAATATGGCTTCGACTATGCCGCCTTCGAGGTTTTGGACGACCTGGATCTGGCGGGAAGGAATCACACGAGCGTTGCCCCGCGTAACTTCGTCAAGAATAGCGAAATAGGACCAGATCAGCGCCACGACAACAAATGCCAAAGCAGAGCGAACGAGTAGACGGTACGTCCTGGGGACGCGCATTTCGATGGCTGCCCTCACATCGTTCGCAAAAGCAAAATCGGTGCTGCGCATCTCATCCCATCCGTTTGTTGCGCTCTTGGCGAACAGATGACTCGAGTGCTTTGAGGACGGCGTCTTTCGGGCCGTCCACGACGACCCTTCCGCCATCGAATACGATCAGGCGCTCGACGAAGTGCAACAATGAAACGCGGTGTGTGCTGACGATGAAGGTGGTGTCACGCCCGAGCAGGCGATCGAGCCTCAAACAGAAATCCTGTTCCGACTTCATGTCGAGTGCGCTGGTGGGTTCGTCCATGAAGAGGATCTTCGGCTTCCGGATCAGAATGCGCGCCAGAGCGATCGATTGCCGTTGGCCTCCCGACAGACTTCGCCCGCCTTCGGTAACGGGTAGGTCGTAGCCCTCCGGATGGTTCGCGACGAAATCGTCGACCCCAGCGAGGCGGCATGCAGTGACGATATCTTCGTCCGTCGCGTCCGGTTTGCCCAATATGATGTTCTCACGAAGCGATCCGTGAAATAGATCGACGTCCTGCTGCACGAAACCAATCGACTTGCGGATGTCAACCGGGTCATACTGGCGCAGATCGATCCCGTCGATCCTTATGCGCCCACCCTCGGGTTCGTAGAGTGCCGACAGTAGTCGGCCGACGGTCGTCTTTCCGGATCCGATCTTGCCGATGATCCCGACTCGTTCTCCAGGTGCGATCACGAAGGATACATCCTGCAACGCACTCATTCGCGCCTCTGGATAGGTGAACGTCACTTTTTCGAAGGCTACCGATCCGTCACGAATGGACCTCTCCGTGAATATCTTGTTCTCGGGGCGTTCGACGGGAAGGTTCATGATGCGGTCCAGCGCCCGCAAGGCCACCAACGTCTGCGCTCCACGCGATAGCATCGCTACGATATTGCTCACGGGTGAAAGAACGCGGCCTGCCAATATCGTCGAGGCGACCAGTGCACCAACGCTGAGAGAGTTGCTCATGACGAGCATCACGCCCCAAACATACATGATGAGTTGGGCGAACTGCTGTACGGAACCGGACAAGGTGAGGGCAGTCGACGTCAAGATGTGGACGTCTTCTCCGGAGCGGGCTGCAGCCGCGACGGACCTCTCCCATTTGTATTGCATCCGCCCCTCTGCGCCGAGTGCCTTGATGGTCTCCAGTCCGGCGATGCCTTCGATAAGAATTCCATGCCGAGCGGAAGATTCGGCCTGAAGGTTCCTCACCGCTCGATCGAGTGGTTTCTGTACGAACAATCCGATGGCCAGAACGATCGGAAGCATCACGATCGGCACGAGAGCCAAAGGGCCACCGACGAGAATCATGACCAATATGAATAAAAAAGAAAACATAAGATCAGCAAATGCTATCATGGTTGTTGACGTAAAAAATTCTCGAACCACATCAAAATCTCTGATTTGATTTGCGAGTACCCCGATGTCTATAGGCTTTGCGCTCAATTTGAGATTCATTATTTGCTCAAAAATACGAGACGCAAGAACGACATCTGCTTGCTTTCCTGTCATGTCGATCATTCGACTGCGGGAAACTCGGATAACGACGTCAAAAATATACGCTACGACCACACCGCTCGACAATGCTACCAGGGACGATACGGCGAAATTTGGCAGAACACGATCATAGATCGCCATGGTGAAGAGAGGAAATGCCAGCGCGATCATATTCACCAAGAAAGCACTTACCGCGATATGCGCGTAATTTTCCTTGAACTGAAGGACGACGCGCCAAAACCAATTCGCTCGGGATGCCGTTTCATCTCGACCGTATTCGCTGCTTTCTGGTTCAAGCGGCCGGCAAAATATTGCATAGCCAGAATACATATCATTAAGTTCGGTTAGTGGGACGACCAATTTTTGCTCAGAAGAGACAGTGGTCACATCGATTACAGTAGCAAGAACCTTGTCGGTATCGAGATCGATGAGGATCCGAAGGCCGGTCTTACAAAAAAGTATGGTGGGCAGCACGATCTTCGGAATTCTGTCCAATGAACGCTCGACGAACTGGGCTTCCAGATGTGCGTTTGCCGCTGCCCGCTCAAGGAGAGTAGCGTTCAGGCGATCCCGTTCGAGTGGCAGCCCATGAAGTATCGCTGCTCTCGACACGAAACGGCCATGATGACGAGAAAGAAACTGGAGAGAGCAGAAAAGTTGCTCGCAACTTTCGTTCGGCGCGGCAGACTCTACGATCTCTTTGTTGCGCTTTGGAAAGAAAATGACACGAAATACGCGTGTCAGATCTTGCTGCAGGGCTGCCGAATTTCGGCGAAGCCGTCTTAACAGGTCGAAAAACATGTCGCGAGAAACCCATGAACGATTGCCGAATCCTTCCTGTAACCATCAGTGTATATGAGAATGGTTTTGGCCGCATGTGGTCCGATCTGATCTGTTTGGTTGCCATTCCCGGCTCATAACCCATCTGGGGTATGGTGCGCTGTTTTCACACGTGTAACTCTGCCAATGATTAGCTTAGTGTTAACCTCATCGATTACGCCGGCCGAGGCCCCGGCGACGTGAGGAGATCCGACGTCGTCGAAGGAGGAGAGTTTCATGTCGTCCGCGTTTTCCTACGGTCGCTTCTTCAGCCTCTATTTCGGATCGAACTACGGCGACACGATCACCGGATCGAACCGCAACGACATCATCATCGGCTTCAAGGGCAATGACATCCTGAAGGGCGCCGGCGGTAACGATTGGATCGATGGTGGTTCCGGCAACGACGTCATCGACGGAAATCGCGGCAACGACACGATCCTCGGTGGGTCGGGCAACGACATCATCACCGACGGCTCGGGAAACGACCGGGTCGACGCCAGTTCGGGCGACGACACCGTCGCCTGGGTCTCCACACTCAATCGCGGCAATCGCGACACTTTCGAAGGCGGGTCCGGCAAGGACATCCTGCATCTCGAACTGACCCGCGACGATTGGCTGCGCGCCGATGTCCAGAGGGACGTCGCCGCCTTCCTGCGGTTCCTCGACACGGTGACCAGCACGCGCAGCGGTGAAGCCGACTGCCGCAGCTTCACTTTCGCTTCGCTCGGCATCACGGTCAGCGAATTCGAAAAGCTCGAGATCGTGGTCGACGGCAGCGATCTCGATCCCAAGGACGAGGCGGTCGTCGCCAGGAACGATGCCGTCTCCGTCGGAGAGGATGCCGCGACCGCTGCCGGCAACAAGGTCATCGGCAATGTGCTCGTGAACGACAGCGTGCCCGACCTGGTGAAGTCGGTGGTGATCGTGCCGAACTCGCTCGTCGGCGGCGGCACCGTAACGATGGCGGCCGACGGCACCTTCACCTGGACCGCGCCGGCGGGGACCGACTTCCAGGCGATGGCGGCGGACGAGACCCGGACCATCAGCTTCCGATACGTCGTGACCGACGCCGATGGCGACACCTCGCAAGCCACTGCGACCATCACCGTCGTCGGCGCCGACGACGCGCCCGTCATCGCCGCGATCGCATCGCAGCCGCTGACCGAAACGACCGACGCCACGCCGATCACGAAGTCGTTCTCCGCCACCTTCACCGACGCCGATCTGAACGACGTCGGTCACACCGCGAGGATCGACGGGGTCACGGTCTCGGGCGCGACCTCCGGCCTGACCCTCGATGCCACCCAGCTCGCCGCCCTCGTTTCGGTCGAAACCGTCACCAAGGCGGCAGGGTCGAACACCGGGACGGTTCAGCTGTCCTTCTCGGCGGCTTCGACCGTCTTCGACTATCTGGCGCAAGGTGAGACTGTCACGCTCACCTACACCCCGTCCGTCGACGATCACGATGGAGGTATCGCGCAGAAGACCTTCGAGATCACGGTGACCGGCGCCAACGACGTGCCGGTGATCAACGGCCCGACGGTGGCCTCGGTGACGGAGGACACCGATGTCGTCGGCGGCAAGCTCACGGCGAGTGGGACGATCTCGATCTCCGATGCCGACACCGGAGAAAGTGCCTTCCGCACCACCGTCGTCGCGGCGGCTGAGAACCTCGGCAGCCTGACTCTCGCCGCCGATGGCACCTATGTCTATGCGGTCGACAACAGCGCAATCCAGTATCTGAATGCCGGCCAGACGAAGGTGGAACACTTCACCATCACCACCCTCGACGGAACGATTAGGATCATCGACTTCGTCGTCTATGGCACGAACGACGGGGCACTCGACATCGTCGTGGCCAATGTCCTCGGCGGAGCCGAGGTGAGCCTCGGCAACGGCGACGGCACGTTCCAAACCTGTTCGGAGGTGGCAACAGGCGGAATCGACCAACAAGGCATCGCGCTCGGGGACATCAACAATGACGGCAATCTCGACATCGTCGTGGCCGACATGGGCGCCCAAGCGTTGGTGAGCCTCGGCAACGGCGACGGCACGTTTCAGGCCGGCACACCCGTGGCTACAGGTGGGTCTTTCCAGCTTTCCGTAGCGCTCGGTGACGCCGACAACGACGGCAATCTCGACATAGTCGTGGCCGACTACTACGGCGGAGCCGGGGTGAGCCTCGGCCGCGGCGATGGCACGTTCCAAGCCGGCACGGCGGTGGCGACCGGTGGAACAGGCCATTATTCGGTCGCACTCGGGGACCTGAACAATGACGGCGAACTCGACATCGTCGTACCGAACGAAAACGGCGGAGCCCAAGTGAGCCTCGGCAACGGCGACGGCACGTTCCAGACCGGCACGGCGGTGGCGACCGGTGGAACTGGTCACTATTCGATAGCGCTCGGGGACGTGAACAATGACGGTGAACTCGACATCGTCGTACCGAACGAAAACGGCGGAGCCCAAGTGAGCCTCGGCA
>CALMFH010000281.1 GCA_937864925.1 uncultured Alphaproteobacteria bacterium
GCAAGGTCGAGTATCTGCCCTTCGCCGAATCGGTCGACCTGATGAAGAACCGCCAACTCGACGCCACCCTGCAGTCGGCCGGTCTCGGCGTCGCCTCGATCCGCGACCTGTCGACCTCGGTGGAGACGACGATCGTCGCGGTCGATGCCGAGACGGTGAAGAAGATCGGCGCGCCCTACGTGCCGGTGACCATTCCGGCGGGCACCTACCAGGGCCAGACGGAGGCGGTGCCGACGGCGGCGGTGGGCAACTTCCTGGTCACCCATGCCGACGTTCCGGAGGAGGTCGTCTATCAGATGACCAAGCTCACCTTCGAGAACCTCGACAAGCTCACCGCGGCGCATCAGGCGGCCAAGAGCATCTCGCTCGCCGGTGCGGTCGAGGGCATGCCGGTGCCGCTGCATCCCGGCGCGGCGCGCTATTTCAAAGAGAAGGGCGTGTTGAAGTGAGGGGGTGAGGGCGAGGGGGTCGAGGATCGATGGTTCGCGACCCACGACGCGCCGATCGCAACTCCGGCGCTCGCCGTCATCTCGGCCCTCGGATGAGCCCTCATCTTCCTTCCCCCCTCGCGGGGGAAGGTGGCCCGTGGGGCCGGATGAGGGGGCGCCGCGAAGCGGCAATCGGGCCGAGACCGCGACTGCCGAGGCTGGTGGAGAGGCACGTTCCCCTCATCCGGCCTACGGCCACCTTATCCCGCGAGGGGAGAAGAAAGAGCGGGGCGACCTTCGGGCCGAACCGTCCGGTGCCCTCGCCGGAGATCTTCCGCACCACACCCGCCTTCGCCGACCGTGATCCGCTCTCACCGGAGCCCGACGATGACCGAGACGACCACGCCGCCGAGCGCCCTCGACACCTTCGAACACGGATTCCCGACCGGATTCGGCAAGGGCAACCCGGCGCTTGTCGCCTTCACCATCGCGCTTCTCTTCTCGGCCTTCCAGATTTTCGTCTCGGCCTGGCCGATCCTGCCGTCGCTGGCGGTGAGAGGTATCCACGTCGGCTTCCTGTTGCTGCTGTCCTTCGGACTGATCGCCAATTTCCGGTCGCGTTCGCACTTCGAACTGGCGACCGGCTGGGCTCTCGGCGTCCTCGGCTTCGCGGTCGGTCTCTACCAGTGGATCCAGCACGATGCGCTGATCCTGCGCTACGGTGATCTCGACACCAAGGATCTGGTGGTCGGCGTTCTGCTCATCCTGCTGGTGTTCGAGGCCTGCCGGCGGTTGATGGGGCCGGCACTGCCGATCATGTGCGGCATCTGTCTCGTCTATGCCTTCGCCGGCCAGTGGTTCCCCGGCCCGCTCGCCACCCGCGGCTACGGCTTCGATCAGGTGATCGAGCAGATGACCTTCGGCACCGAGGGCATCTACGGCGTGCCGGTCAACGTCTCGGCGACCTACATCTTCCTGTTCATCCTGTTCGGCTCCTTCCTCGAGAAGGCCGGGATGATCCACCTCTTCACCGACGTGTCGCTCGGCCTGTTCGGCCGCGCCCGCGGCGGCCCGGCCAAGGTGGCGGTGTTCTCCTCCGGCCTGATGGGGACGATCTCGGGCTCGGGGGTGGCCAACGTCGTCACCGTCGGCCAGTTCACCATCCCCTTGATGATCCGCTTCGGCTATCGCCGCGCCTTCGCCGCCGGGGTCGAGGCGACCGCCTCGATGGGCGGGCAGATCATGCCTCCGGTGATGGGAGCGGCGGCCTTCATCATGGCCGAGACGCTCGACGTGCCCTATTCGGCGATCGTCACCGCGGCGGTGCTGCCGGCGATCCTCTACTTCGCCTCG
This sequence comes from uncultured Alphaproteobacteria bacterium, assembly GCA_937864925.1. Lineage (GTDB taxonomy): Bacteria > Pseudomonadota > Alphaproteobacteria > Rhizobiales > Ancalomicrobiaceae > CALBKH01. The sequence goes on from CALMFH010000281.1 coordinate 1,782, forward strand.
GCCTATTGGATGGTGCATCTCGAGGCCGGCAAGCACGGGCTCTCCGGCATGACCGAGGTGCCGAGCGCGCTCGCCGCGCTGAAGGCGCGCTGGTACCTCGCCCTGCCGCTCGCGGCGCTGGTGTTCATGCTGTTCCACGGCTTCACTCCGCTCTTCGCCGGCACCCTCGGCCTCGCCCTCACCGTGGTGCTGATCCTCGGGGCGAGTGCGGCGGCGGGTCTTCCGGCACTGTGGATGCGGGCGGTGTTCTGGATCGGCCTCGGCCTCGTCGCCGCGAGCTTCCCGAAGTTCGGCCTGACGCCGGTGGTGGCGGTGATCGGCGTGCTGGCGGTATGGCTGGCGTTCTCCCGCGGTGGCCGCGAGACGCTCTACCTCTGCCGCGACAGCTTCGCCGACAGTGCCAAGACGGCGCTGTCGGTCGGCGTCGCCTGCGCCATCGTCGGCACCATCATCGGCACCTTCACGCTCACCGGCCTCGGCACGACCTTCGGCACCTGGGTGGTGGGGATCGGCAAGGAGAGCCTGTTCCTGTCGCTGATCCTGACGATGATCCTGTCGATCGTGCTCGGCACCGGCATCCCGACCATCCCGACCTACATCATCGTCGCCGCGCTCGCCGCCCCGGCGATGGCCTCGCTCGGCGTGCCGCTGATCGTCGCCCACATGTTCGCCTTCTACTTCGGCATCATGGCCGACCTGTCGCCGCCGGTGGCGCTCGCCGCACTCGCCGCCGCGCCGATCGCCCGCGAGAACCCCGACAAGATCGGTTGGGAGGCGATGCGCATCGCCGGTGCCGGCTACGTCATCCCCTTCGCCGCGGTCTATGCCCCGGCGCTGATGATGCAGCCGGGCGACCCGATGGCGGTGCATCTCGGCTTCTGGGGGGCGGTGATCTTCGCCTTCGTCAAGACCGGTTTCGCCATGGGTCTGTTCGGTGCCGGGCTGATCGGCTGGCTGTTCGGGCCACTGGCGATCCTGGAGCGGGCGGCGGTGCTGGTCGCCGCCGGCGCCCTCGTCGTCGAATTCCCGTGGAGCGACCTGCTCGGCTTCGGCCTCGGGGCGGCGGTGGTCGCCGGGCACTGGTGGCAGGCGCGGGATCGTGCCGCGGTCTCGGGCGGATGAGCGGCGTCTGCCTCCTCGCCGGCGGGACGAGCGCCAAGGTGGCGGCGGGCCTCCTCACCCTCGCCTGGACCCATTCGGTCGAGAAGATCGAATGGCAGGAGGTGTGGCGGGCGACGCCGGCCGGCCTGGAGATCGTCGAGGCGCGGGTGCGGGGCTCCGGCGCCGGCATGGAGCCGGGCGAGGACGCTCGGCTCGTCGACGGCCGGTGGGTGTGGCGGCCGCGGCGACCGGCGGTGGCGGAGCTGTGGCTGGCGCGTTCGGGGGCGACCGCCGACTGGCGGATCTGCGTCGACGGCGTCTGCCGCACCGCCGAAGAGATCCTCGGCCGGGCGATGGACGGCGAGGCGGTGCGGCTCGTCGGCTGCGCGGACTGAGGCGCGGCGCATGGACTGCGGACAGGCCCGAATTCCGGGAGTGCGGGCGAGCCTTCGTTCCGCGCCCGGCGCGGTGGCGTGTGGTGCGTGTCGCCGTCCTGTCAAACTGTCGTGGCTTCGACGCAATCGGCTGCTTGTCTCGACACCGGCGAAGGGGTCATGCTGCGCATGGTTCGGAGCGAGGCGAAGTGATGGCGCGCGGATACGATTCACACCGAATGTCGAGCCCCCAGGTGTTCCTGTGGCGCATGGTCATCTTCCTGGTGATCGCCGGCTTCGTCGCGTTGATCCTGTGGAAGCAGATCGTCTTCGCCTTCTGGGCCAACCCCGGGCTCAACGGCTTCATCCTCATGGTGTTGGCGCTCGGTATCGTGTTGGCGGTGCGGCAGGTGATCCGCCTCTTCCCCGAGGTGAGCTGGGCCAATGCCTTCCGCCGGCGGGAGCCCGATTTCGACGCCGACCGCCGACCGCGGCTGCTCGGGCCGATGGCGGCGCTGCTCGGTGATCGCGGGGTGGCCGGCATCTCGCCGGAGGTGATGCGCTCGATCCTCGATTCGATCGGCATGCGCCTCGACGAGACCCGCGACATCACCAAGTACATCGGCGGTACGCTGGTGTTCCTCGGCCTGCTCGGCACCTTCACCGGTCTTTCCGAGACGGTGTCGGCGGTCGGCGACACCTTGAAGTCGCTCAACGTCGGGGCGACCGACATCGGTGCGGTGTTCGAGGATCTGAAGACCGGTCTCGCCAAGCCGCTCTCCGGCATGGGCGTCGCCTTCTCGTCGTCGTTGTTCGGCCTCGCCGGGTCGCTAGTCATCGGTTTCCTCGACCTGCAGGCCTCCCAGGCGCAGAACCGCTTCTACAACGAGCTCGAGGACTGGCTCTCCACCGAGGCCGAACTCGATCTCGACGGCGACGGGGCGAGCGGGCGCGGCATCGCCGAACAACTGCGCGCCTCGGTCGACCGGCTGACCCGCGTCGCCCAGGAGGGCGGCTCGAACCGCAACACCTCCGCCGCACTGGTCGATCTTTCCGAATCGCTGCGCGGCCTCGTCGCCCACGTGCGCACCGAGCAGAACCAGCTGCGTGACTGGATCGTCACCCAGGCGGAGGAGAACCAGCGTACCCGCGTGGCGCTCGAGCGCATCGCCCAGGCCCTCGCCGACCGTGACGAGCCGCCGCGCAGCCGGCCGGGAGCGTGAGCGCCATGCGTCTCGCCCGCCGCCGCCGCGAAGGTACGATCGACTATTGGCCGGGCTTCGTCGACGCCCTGTCGACGCTGCTGCTGGTCATCATCTTCCTGCTCTCGGTGTTCATGCTGGCGCAGTACTTCCTGTCGCGTGAGATCACCGGCAAGGACACCGCGCTCTCCAAGCTCAACCGTCAGATCGCCGAACTCACCGAGCTCTTGTCGCTGGAACGGGCCGGCAAAGCCGAGGGTGACGATCAGGTGGCGCGGCTGAAGGCGGGGCTGTCGGCGGCCGAGGACGAGAAGGCCCGGCTCCAGGGTCTGCTCGCCGCACGCGATGGTGCGGCGACGGCGAGCGGTGGCGCGGCGGCCTCCGCCAATGCGGCGCTCGATGCCGAGAAGCGGCTGTCGCAACAGGCCCTCGCCCAGGTCGAACTGCTCAATCAGCAGATCTCGGCTCTGCGCCGCCAGATCGCGGCGCTCGAACAGGCCCTCGACGCCACCGAGAGCCGCGACAAGGAGAGCCAGACCAAGATCGCCGATCTCGGCAAGCGGCTCAATCTGGCGCTGGCCCAACGGGTACAGGAGCTCCAGCAGTACCGCTCCGATTTCTTCGGGCGGCTGAAGGAGATCCTCGGTAACCGGCCGGGCATCCGGGTGGTCGGTGATCGCTTCGTGTTCCAGTCGGAGGTGCTCTTCCCGGTCGGCTCCGACCAGATCGACGAGGCCGGGCGCGGTGCGATCGACCGGCTCGCCCAGGCGATCCTCGATCTCGAACGCGAGATCCCGCCGGAGGTCACGTGGACGCTCCGGGTCGACGGCCATACCGATGCGCGGCCGATCGCGGCAGGTGGGCGCTTCCGCTCCAACTGGGAGCTTTCCGCGGCGCGCGCCATCGCCGTCGTTCGGCGGCTGATCGAGGACGGGGTGTCGCCGAAGCATCTGGTGGCCGCCGGCTTCGGCGAGTTCCAACCGGTCGAGGAGGGGACGAGCGAGGAGGTCCACGGTCGCAATCGGCGTATCGAGATCCGCCTCACCGACCGCTGATCGAGGAGGGGGCATGGTCGATCGACGCGACGACACCGGTGCCAGCGACGAGCCCCGCGCGGTTAGACCCGTCGCGGCAGAGCCCCCGCGCTTTCCGCCCGGCATCGCCGGCAAGCGGCGCAAGCCGTGGCTGGCCAAGCGGCGGATCCTGGGGCGGACCCTGCGCGGCATCTTGGCGATGAGCGACGGCCATCTCCCCGAGATGGTCGATCTGTGGGTGGCGTCGTGGGTGAAGACGCTGCCGTCGATCGACTTCGAGGCGCGGCGGCCGTGGCTGGTCGATCATCTCGGCGCGGCCCGGGCGAAGGGGGCGGTGGTGCGGGTGGCGATCGTCGAGACCGGCGACGTCGTCGGCTTCGTGCTGATCGATCCGGCGAGCGGCTACCTCGATCAGATCGCCGTCCATCCCGACCAGTGGGGCGCCGGCATCGCGGAGGCGCTGATCGGCGAGGCGCGGCGGCTGTCACCGGAGAAGATCGTTCTCGACGTCAACGCCGACAATCCACGGGCGGTGGCCTTCTACGTTCGGCAGGGCTTCCGGGAGATCGGGCGGGGCGTCAATGCGCGCTCGGGGCTCGCGACGCTGAAGCTCGAGTGGCGGCGAACGGAGGGGTGAACCGGCCCGAAACGAAGACGGCGGGCCGAGGCCCGCCGTCGAAGAGGTCCGCGACCGTCGTCGCGCCGTCAGGCGGCGCAGCGCTTGAACAGGTCGTCCAGCGCCTGCAGGCGGCTGTTCATCGACTCGTTCATCGCCCGGGCGACGGGAATGGCAGCGATACCGATACGCTTTCCGGTCACCAGATCGACGTTGATCTCACCACCCGCGTCGTCGACGGCGACGGAGCGAACCGACGGCAGGTCGGAGACCATGGCGGCGATCAGATTGGTCATTTCGGCGACGCTCAGGCGAGCCTTGCCGATGAGTTCATCCGGATGGACACGTTGCCCGGCATACATGATCGAGACACCTCGAGAATTCGCCGCACCTTCCCTACGAAGGTCGTTCGGCTTTGAATCGAACGTTATCGACCGGTGATTGCTCGAGCCTTAACTCGGGCCGAACCGGCCACGACTTGGCGGTTTCATCCGGTGCGATGGTGAAGATTCGGTGTCTCCGTTTCGGGAGAGACGAATACCGACCTTCACCGCGCCAGACGGATGCCGCCGTCGCCGCTGCGGGAGATGTGGGGATCACTCGTGGCTTTTTTGCGATCGCATCCCGCACTGCGAGAAATATCTCTCCGCACCGCACAATTCCACCGGCGAGCCACCCGCTCGGGACATTGCTGGCCTGCGTCGCCGACGTCGGTGTCTCGTCGCGATACCGTCGGATCGCATCGCGAGACATCTATTCATGGTTCATTAGGGTTTCCGTTTCATCCTGTGCAGTATCCAGACAGCTGGATCCGAGTGGCTCTCGCCACTCTGTTCGACGCCTCCCTGTAGACTTCCGCCGAGCCGCGCCACAGCGCGGCTCTCTTTTTTGCGGAAGGGTCCGTTGTGTGATCGAGCGTTAACCCCGCTGTGCTATTCATCGAGGAAAGACGGCGCCGGAGGCGGACGCGGCATCGGGATTGCTCGCCGGCGAGATGCCGCGGCGACGCCCATGGACCGCCGACGCGTCCCATGCGACGATTTCGACCAGGAGGCCGGCCGAGATGAACCACGAGACCACCCCGGACAGCGACGGACTGCGCGGCGAGACCATCGACTTCGCATCGCGGTTCGCCGGTTCGGAGACGTTCCGCACCCTGTTCCGGGAAGGGATGCAACTGGTCGAGGAGACGGCGTCCTATCTCGACGGGCCGGGGCGGGCCGAGTCCCGCGGCCTGTCGCGTGCGGCTTCGCTGATCTACGCCACCGAATCGATGCGCCTGACGACACGGCTGATGCAGCTCGCCTCCTGGCTGCTGCTGCAAAGGGCGGTCAACGAAGGCGAGATGACCCAGGAACAGGCGGGGCTCGAGAAGTCGAAGGTCCGCATCGACGGGCCGTCGTCGAGCCGCAGCGGGCCGGGTTGGGACGAGGTGCCGGAGACGTTGCGCGGTCTGGTCGATCGGTCGCAGCGCCTGCAGGAGCGCATCCGCCGGCTCGACGAAGCGATCTACACCGAAGAGACGGCGGCGGCGGAGACCCCGGCGCCCAATCCGGTCGGCGAACAGCTCGGGCTGCTGACGCGGGCCTTCGGCTCCGACGAGCGCTAGAGCGATCTCCACTCGTCACCCCGGTGAATCATCGACCGCCGCCGACAGGACCTGCCGGCGGCGGTTCCGTTTCACGTCGGACTTCGCGAGGTCTCGGGCCGGCGGACCAGGCGGCCGTCGATGACGGCGAGGCCGAGGCCGATCAGCACCACGCCGACGAGATGCTGGGCGGCGAGGCGCTCGCCGAGGACGGCCCAGCCGAGCAGGATGGCGCTCGGCGGGATGAGGAAGGTGACCAACATGGTGTTGGTCGGCCCGACGGCGGTGGTCAGGCGGAAGAACAGGATGTAGGCGAGTGCGGTCGAAGCGAGCGCCAGGGCGGCGACCGCGGCGATCGCCGGACCGCCGGGTGCGGCGTAGTGCCAGGGTGGGTCGATCAGCAGCACCAACGGGGCGAGCACCAGCGTCGAGCAGGTGAGTTGGCCGGCGGCGGTCATGATCGGCGGGCGGCCGCGGAAGCGCCGGCTCCACAGGGCGGAGAAACCGTAGGAGAGGGCGGCTCCGAGGCAGGCGAGTTCGGCGAGGAGATGGTCGCCGAGACCGGTGAGCGTGTCGACGCCGATCAGCACCGCGACGCCGACGAAGGCGACGGCGACGCCGACGACCTTGAGGGGCGTCGCCTTGTCGTCGGTGGTGAAGAGGTGGGCGACGAGCACGCCGAAGATCGGCGTGGTGGCGTTGAGGATCGAGGCGAGACCGGCACCGATGGTGCGCTGTCCCCAGACGATGAGGACGAAGGGGATCATGTTGTTGAGCAGCCCCATCACCAGATAGTCGCGCCAAGCGCGGCGGTCGCGCGGCATCGCGACCCCGGTCAGGCGGGCGACGACGAGCAGCACCCCGGCGGCGATGGCGACCCGCGCCAGCACCACGGTGAGGGTCGGGATCTCGGCGACGGCGACGCGGATGAACAGGAACGATCCGCCCCACAGGAGCGACAGGGTGAGGAGCATTCCCCAGGCGGCTGCGGGCATCGCGGGTCTCCGGTGGCGTGTCCGGTCGGAACGTGGAGCGTCGGACGATTCGACGCCACCCGATTTCGGACCGGACGTACCGGTCAGCGCTTCTGCGCCGCGACGATGCCGGTCATGACCAGGGCGAGGCCGACGCCCTGGTACCAGCCGACCCGTTCGCCGAGCAGGATCACCGCCAGGGCGGCGCCGAAGACCGGGTTGAGGTTGATGAACACGCCGGCCCGGCCCGGCCCGATCAGTTCGACGCCGCGGATGAAGAAGATCTGGGCGAGGAAGGAGGGGAAGATCGCCACATAGGCGGTGATCGCCCAACCGGTCGGGGTCGGCCAGTGGAAGGGCATGGCCAGCGCTTCGATCGCCACCAGCGGCAGCGAGGTGGCGAAGGCGACGCCGGCCATGACGGTGAAGAAGGACAGCGAGGAGACCCGGGGGCGTTCCTCGAGCCCGATGGTGTAGACGGCGTAGACCACCGTCGCGGCGAGCATGAACAGGTCGCCGAGGTTGAAGGCGAAGGTGGCGAGCACCCGGAGATCGCCGCGGATCGCCACCAGCAGCACGCCGCCGACCGCCGCCACGATGCCGAGCGCCTGGACCGCGCCGATCGGCCGGCCTCGCACCGCCCAGGCCATGGTGAAGACGAACAGGGGGAAGGACCCCTGGATGATCGACATGTTGGCGCCGGTGGTGAAATGGGCGGCGGCGTAGAAGAAGGCGGTGAAGGCGGTGTAGCCGGTGACTCCGAGCATCGCCAGGAACCACGGGCGGCCGCGCATCGCCGGCCATTCGGCGGCGAAGGCGCGGCGATTGAGGATCGCCAGCGCGACGAAGACGATGCCCCAACGCAGCACCACGAGCTGCATCGGCAGGATCTCGCCGACGGCGAGCCGGCCGGCCACGACGTTGCCGGCCCATTGCGCCGCGGCGAGGGTGAGCAACAGGTAGGGGCGATCGAAGAAACGCCGGGAGGTGGAATTCGCGTCGCCCGTCATCGTCCGGATCCGGTGGAGGGCGGAGGAGACCCGAGGGGCCGGCGCTTGTAAAGACGTGACGACGACGGGGAGACCTGCGTCCGACGGCGCGGCGCGTCGCCCGGCTCAGCAGGCGAGATAGATGGTGCGGGCTTCGCTCGTCTCGATCGAGTCGCTGGCGCCGGCGATCGTGCTCTGGGCCGCGACGACGCGATTGCGCCCGGAGGTCTTGGCGGCGTAGAGGGCGACGTCGGCGTTCTTCATCAACTGGTCGACCGTGTGTCCACCGAGATGTTCGGCGACCCCGAGCGAGACCGTGACCTCCAATACCCCCCCGGGGATCTCGATCGGCGTCGACTGGATGTCGACGCGCAGCCGCTCCGCCTCGTGGTAGGCGTCGAGCAGATCCCAGCCGTCGAGCAGGATGGCGAATTCCTCGCCGCCGAGGCGGGCGGGGGAGCCGGTGCGGCGGCGAACCACGTCGGCGACGGCCTTCAGCACCAGATCGCCGGCGTCGTGGCCCCAGGTGTCGTTGACCCGTTTGAAGTGATCGATGTCGAACATCACCACCGACAGCGGCGCTGCCGACCCGCTGCGCAGGCAGGCCTCGCCGGCGCGATCGAAGAAGGCGCGGCGGTTGGGCAGATCGGTGAGCGGATCGATGGTGGCCAGTCGCACCAACTCGCGCTGCGCGCGAGTCATGCGCTCGGCGGCGCGCAGGCGGGCGAAGAGCTCGGTGGCGACCGGCGGCTTGGTGATGAAGTCGTCGGCGCCCGAATCGAGGGCTTCGATCAGGCGGTCGCGATCGTGGCTCGACGACATGGCGACGACGTAGATCGGATGGCGCGAATTGGCGATGAGTCGCGCTTCCCAACACAGCTCGAGCCCGGAGATGCCCGGTACCTCGAAACTGGTGAGCAACACGTCGATGGTCTCGTCACCGCGCAGGCACTCGAGTGCCGCGGTGCCGTCGGTGAAGGGCAGGACCTCGTGCCCGCCGTCGACGAGCATCTTGGTCATCAGCTTCAATCCGATGCGGCTCGGGTCCGCCAGCAGGATGCGCATCGGCTCCGAACTCCGGAATGTGGTCGCGCGACCGCCACGAATACGAGTGACGCCGCCGGATGCCCGGATCGACGGTCGCCGTCGAGGTTAAGAGGCGCTGGGTTACCGTTCGGTTGACACGAACCCGCGTATTTTTGACGAGTGATGCGGCATTTCGCACGTCTCCGCGCGCGATCGCTCCATCGTCCGCCCCCGCCGTTCGCGACCTCCGGAGCACGGGTTCGACCGGGGTCGCGCCGACGGGGGAATGCGTCTATAGTCCGCGCGCCGAGCGGGCCGGTCGAGGTTCCCGTCGTTTCGGCGTGGATGAAGCAGGAACGCGCCGGCACCGATTCGGCCGTCACCGATCGGTGCGGCGAGACGGGCGCGTCGAAGTCGGGACGTCCGGGGTCTCCGGAGCAGGAAAGGGCGAGATGGCCAACGTCGTAGTCGTCGGGTCGCAGTGGGGCGACGAGGGTAAGGGCAAGATCGTCGACTGGTTGAGCGAGCGCGCCGACGTGGTCGTCCGCTTCCAGGGCGGTCACAATGCCGGCCACACACTGGTCATCGACGAGGTGTCCTACAAGCTGTCGCTGCTGCCCTCGGGCGTGGTGCGTCCGGGCAAGCTCGCCGTCATCGGCAACGGCGTCGTCCTCGATCCACATGCGCTGGTCGCGGAGATGGGGCGTCTCGCCGACCAGGGCGTGACGGTGAGCCCGGCGACGCTGCGCATCGCCGAGAACTGCACGCTGATCCTGTCGGTGCATCGCGAGCTCGATCAGGCGCGCGAATCGTCGAATTCCGGCACCAGGATCGGCACCACCGGCCGCGGCATCGGCCCGGCCTACGAGGACAAGGTCGGCCGCCGCGCCATCCGCCTCACCGATCTCGCCGATCCGGCGACGTTGCCGGCGAAGATCGAGCGGCTGCTCGCCCATCACAATGCGCTGCGCCGTGGTCTCGGCCAGCCGGAGGTGGCGGCCGAGGCGCTGATCGCCGAGTTGAACGCAGTGGCGGCGAAGGTGCTGCCCTACATGGACGTCACCTGGCGGTTGCTCGAGGAGCGTCGCCGCGCCGGTGACCGCATCCTGTTCGAAGGCGCACAAGGGGCGCTGCTCGACATCGACCACGGTACCTATCCCTTCGTCACCTCTTCCAACACCGTGTCGGGGCAGGCGGCGACCGGCTCCGGCCTCGGCCCCGGCGCCATCGGTTACGTGCTGGGCATCACCAAGGCCTATACGACCCGTGTCGGCGAAGGACCGTTCCCGACCGAGCTCAAGGACGAGATCGGCGAGTTCCTCGGCACCCGCGGCCACGAATTCGGCACGGTGACCGGGCGCAAGCGTCGCTGCGGCTGGTTCGACGCCGTCCTGGTGCGCCAGACCGTCCAGGTCTCGGGCATCGACGGCATCGCGCTGACCAAGCTCGACGTGCTCGATGGCCTCGACGAGATCAAGGTCTGCGTGAAGTACCGCCTCGACGGTCGCGAAATCGACCATTTCCCGGCGTCCCAATCGGAACAGGCGCGGGTCGAGCCGATCTACGAGACCATCGAGGGGTGGAAGGATTCCACCCGTGGGGCACGCAGTTGGGCCGATCTGCCGGCGCAGGCGGTCAAATACGTGCGGCGGGTGGAAGAATTGATCGGCACGCCGGTGGCGATGCTGTCGACCTCGCCGGAGCGTGAGGACACCATTCTGGTCCAGGACCCGTTCCAGGACTGACATTCGGCCGGTGTTCTTCGGCTTCGTCCGACGTACGCCGGCGCACGGCCCGACCGGCCGTGACGGGAATCGAGGGGATCGGCGCGGACGGGTGGTTCCGTTTTCCGCGCGGTGTGGTTACGTTCGCTTTCCCGGCGATCGGTACGGAGCGGCGAGATGATCGCCGTGTCGAGCGAAACGTGGGACGACGCGGGGACCCGATGCGGTCCGGCGGCTCGATGCGGAGAGTGGCGGGCTCTCCGGACGGGTCTCTCAGAGGCGGGTGATGGCTGATTATCATGCGATCCTGAAACGGGCGATCTCGGCTCTGCCCTCCCCGACCGGGGAGGCTCGGCGCGCGGTCTACGAGAAGGCGCGCACGGCCCTCGTCAATCAGCTGAAGTCGTTCGATCCGCCGCTCACGGCCTCGGAGATCACGCAGCAGCGACTGCAGCTCGAGGACGCCATCCGCAAGGTCGAGTCGGAAGCCGCCAAGGGCCTGCTGCGCCAGCCGCACGTCGCCGCACCGCCGGCGGCCCCGACCCCGGCGCCGTCGACGACCGACGCCGCCACGGCCCATGTACCCGAACCGCCTCCGCCGCCCGTCGTCCGCCCGCCGGCGCCGCCGCCGCCCGGCTCGCCGGTCGAGACGGTGGCCCCCGGGGCGATGGTGACGCCGCCGCGGATGGAGCCCGCCGTCGTGGCGCCGGCCACGGCTCCTGCCGCGACGGGGGTGTTGAAACGCGCCGTCGACGAGGCCGGTGCCCTCGGTGGGGCGACGGCCGAACTCGGCCGTCAGGCACGCGACGCGCTCGCCGAAGCCGCGCCCGAAACCCCGGCGCCGCCCGCCTTCGGGCGCGAGGCGGTGCCGGTGGCGCGCAAGTCGGAGACGGAGAAGCGCCGCCGCCGCCGCCGCGAAGCCGCCTCCGGCGACGCTCCGGCGTCGCGGCTGCCGCTCCTGGTCGGAATCGGCGTCGCGATCCTGGTGATCGGCATCGGCATCGTGGCGCTGTGGAGCCAGAAGGAGGCGATCTCGGCCTTCTTCGGCGGATCCCGGACACCGATCGTCGACATGGCGCAACGCCAGAGTGGCGAGAAGCTGGCGCCCAAGTCGAACGACCGGCTGGCGAACGACGACGCCACCCTTCGCGCCAGCAATCCGGTGAAGCCGGTGCCGACGCAGTCGATCACGCCGACGACCGCGGCGCCGCAGTTGCAGTCCGCTGCCCCGGTAGCGCCCGCGCCCGAGGCGGCGAAGCCGCCGGCCCCGCAGGCGGTGCCCCTGGTGGCGCAGAAGGCCATCCTCTACGAGGAGGGCAAGGCGGGCGGCGGACAGGCGCAGATCTCGCCCGGCAAGGTGGTGTGGCACGTGGTGCCGGATCCCACCGATCCGAAGCCGGGCGCCACCCGGCTCGAGGCGAAGATCGAGATTCCCGATCGCGGCTTCGTTCTCACCCTCCAGATGCGGCCGAACGCCGACGCGTCCTTCCCGGCGAGCCATCTGATCGAACTCAAGTTCACGCTGCCCGGCGATTTCGACGGCAAGTCGGTGAGCAACGTCCCCGGGCTGATCATGAAGACGACCGAACAGGCGCGCGGCGATCCGCTCGCCGGAGCCGCCGCCAAGGTCGCCGACAACTACTTCTGGGTGGCGCTGGCGGCGCCCGACCAGGAGCGTGTCCGCAATCTGAAGATGATCCGCGAACGCGGTTGGGTCGACGTGCCGATTCTCTACGAGAGCGGCCGTCGGGCGATCCTGACGCTCGAGAAGGCCGGCGCCGGCGATCAGGCGGTGGCTGATGCCGTGGCCGCCTGGGGCCAGGGCGGCTGAACCACGGCGGCGACCGCGGTCATTCGGTCGACATCGACCCGAGAGGAGATCTCCATGAGCGCCATCCGTCCGGTCAAGCGGCGGACGATCCGCGACATCCGTGCCGCCAAGGGCAAAGCACCGGTCGTCTGCCTCACCGCCCATTCCGCCCCGGTCGCCGCGGTTCTCGATCGTCACTGCGATCTGATCCTGGTCGGCGACAGCCTGGGTATGGTGGTCTACGGATTCCAGAGCACGCTGCCGGTGACGCTCGACATGATGATCGCCCATGCCGGGGCGGTGGTGCGCGGCTCGACCCGCGCCCTCGTCGTCGTCGACATGCCCTTCGCCACCTACCACGAGAGCCCGGAACAGGCGTTCCGCAACGCTGCGCGGGTGATGGTGGAGACGGGTGCGCAGGCGGTGAAGCTCGAGGGCGGGGTGGAGATGGCACCGACCATCCGGTTTCTCACCGAGCGCGGCATTCCGGTGATGGGGCACATCGGGCTGCTGCCGCAGTCGGTCAACGCCCAGGGCGGTTTCCGTACCCAGGGCCGCGACGCCGAGGCGGCGCGCCGGCTGGTCGAGGACGCCCGGGCGGTGGAGGCGGCCGGCGCCTTCTGCATGGTGATCGAGGGGACGGTGGAGACCGTCGCCCGCGACATCACCGAGGTGGTCGCGATCCCGACCATCGGTATCGGCGCTTCGGTGGCCTGCGACGGGCAGGTGCTGGTGACCGACGACCTCATCGGCCTCTTCGCCGACTTCACCCCGAAGTTCGTGCGCCGCTACGGCGAGGTCGGCAAGGCGATCGAGGAGGCGGTCGCCGCCTATGCGAGCGACGTGCGCGAACGCCGCTTCCCCGGCCCCGAACACGTGGTCGGGTGAGGGCGTCGGCGCACTTGCACAACCGTCGCCGATCCGTCATGGTTCGCCCGTTCCGAGGGGTGTTCTCGTCCGAGAACTGAGATGCCGCACGCCGCGGCGAACCCTTCGAACCTGATCCGGGTCATGCCGGCGAAGGGACGGGACTTTTCATGACCGCCGTCGCACCGCTCTCCGGATCTCCCCGCCGTCCCGCGCCCACCGCGGCGCGACCGTGGAGATCCCCATGTCGAACCGCCTGAGTGATCCGGCGGCCGTCGGCCGTCTCGGCTCGGTTTCCGCGAACGGCGTCGGGCGCTCCGGCACGGTCGGTGGCGTCGGGGCCGGTCTCGCCGGGTTCCTCGGCCGGCTCATCTCGGTGCTCGGCGGGCTCCTCGTCGCCTGGTGGGTGCTGGTGGCGATCACCGCACCGCCGCCGTTCCTGCTGCCCGGCCCGGATCGGGTGGCGGCGGCCTTCGTGGCGCGGTTTCCCGAGCTCATGGGCCATGCGGTGGTCACCGGCGGTGAGATTCTCGTCGGGCTCGGCCTCGGCGTCGGCCTCGGGGTGGCGGCGGCGGCGGTCACCGGACTGGTGCCGTGGACGGCGCGGGTCGTCCTACCGGCGGTGATCGTCCTGCAGGCGTTGCCGGTCTTCGCCATCGCGCCGGTGTTGGTGCTGTGGCTCGGCTTCGGCCTCGCCTCGAAGATCGTCATGGCGGCGATCGTCATCTTCTTCCCCGTCGCCTCGAGCCTGTCGGATGCCGTGGCGCGGGCGGATCCGGGTCTGCTCGATCTGGCCCGGCTCCACCGGGCGACGACGGCGCAGACCTTCCGCTACATCCGCCTGCCCGGCGCGATGCCGGGGCTGGTGTCGGGACTGCGCATGGCGGCGACGCTGGCGCCGATCGGCGCGATCATCGGCGAATGGGTCGGCGCTTCGTCGGGGCTCGGGCTGATGATGATGCACGCCAACGCCCGGATGCAGACCGACGTGATGTTCGCCGCCCTGGTTCTCGTCGCGGTGATGGCGCTGACCCTGCGCCTCGCCGTCGATCTCCTCACCCGCCGCTGGGCGCCCTGGGCGCCGGAGAGCGGCGCCTCGCTGCTGTGATCCCCCCCCTCGAACAAGGACCACCCCATCCGATGAGACGCCTTCTCGCTTCCGCCGCCCTCGCCGTGGCGCTCTCGGCGGTTCCGGCCGCCGCCGCCGACAAGCTGACCGTTCTGCTCGACTGGTTCGTCAATCCCGACCATGCGCCGCTGATCATCGCCCGCGACAACGGGATGTTCGCGGCGCAGGGGCTCGAGGTCGAACTCGTCGCCCCGGCCGATCCGTCGGCGCCGCCGCGCCTCGTCGCCGCGGACCAGGGAGACATCGCGGTGTCCTATCAGCCGCAGCTGCATCTCGCGGTCAAGGAGGGGTTGCCGATCGTGCGCTTCGCCACGCTGGTGGAAACGCCGCTCAACACGGTGATCGCGCTCGACGGCGGACCGGTGAAGAGCCTCGCCGACCTGAAGGGCAAGAAGATCGGCTACTCGGTCGCCGGGTTCGAGGACGCGGTGCTCGGGGCGATGTTGGAGACGGCGGGGGTCAAGCTGGCCGACGTGACGCTGATCAACGTCAACTTCGCCCTCACCGCCGCGCTGGTGTCGGGTCAGGTCGACGCGGTCGTCGGCGGTTTCCGCAATTTCGAGGCGACCGAACTCGAACTCGCCGGCAAGAAGGGGCTCGCTTTCTTCCCCGAGGAGAATGGCGTGCCGGCCTACGACGAACTGATCTACGTGACGGCGAAGGCCAAGGCGGCCGATCCGCGTCTGCCGCGCTTCGTCGCAGCGGTGGAGGCGGCGACGCTGTGGATGGCCAATCACCCGGGCGAGGCCTGGGAGGTGGTGAAGCGTTCCGACGCCAAGCTCGACGACGAACTGAACCGGCGCGCCTTCTTCGACACGCTGCCGCGTTTCGCCAAGCGCCCCGGCGCCCTCGACGTCGGCCGGACCGAACGGCTGGCGGCATTCCTGAAGGCGCGCGGCCTGATCGACGTGGTGCCGCCGATGGCGGATTATGCGGTCGCGGTGAAGTGAGGCGACGAGAGGGGCCGGCGGATGCCGGGTCCTCCCGCCCCGGCGAGTGAAGGACGGGATCGCTCGTCGCTCATCTTAAAATTATAGTTAAATGGTCGTCATCGAATTTCGATGTCATAATCGTTCTCGCTCGTATATCAGTTCAACTCGCCTGTCCATATAATGTTCATATGGTCGATAACCGATCATTCGGATTCTGATACTCAAATCTCCCGACCGGCACCTCGGAGGTGATCTCGGTTCCGTGCCCAGTGGTCGGGAGGTGAGCCATGTATTCGTTTGTTTCGGTCGACATGCTCGTGTGGTCGACGCTCACCGCGATGCGCCGGATCGTCGCCGACGTCCGCGGCAGCTCGACGCCGATGACGGGCATTCTGCTGTCGGTGTCGATCGGCACGGTGGGGCTCGGCACCGACTACGGTCTGTGGGTCTATTCCCACCAGCGGGCGCAGCAGGCGGCGGATTCGGCGGCGGTCAGTGCCGGGACGATGGTGTCGTCCGGCCAGAGCGACCGCATCGCGCGTCAGGCGAGTGCGGTGGCGGCGGCCTACGGCTTCGACAACGGGACGGAGGGTCAGACGGTCACCGTCAACTGGCCGCCGACGTCGGGGAAATACAGCGGCAAGAGCTATGCCGTCGAAGTCATCGTCCAGCAGGAGCAGCAACGCCTGTTCTCGGCGAGTTGGACCGAATCGGCGCCGACGGTGATCGGTCGGGCGGTGGCGCTCGGCAACACCGGTGACGGCTGCGCCATCGCCCTCAATCGCGTCGCGAGCGGGGCGATCGCCGCGCAGGGGTCGACCGCGGTGACGCTCGCCAACTGCAGCCTGATCGCCAACTCGGCCAGTTCGAGCGCGGTGTCGGCCGGCGGTTCGTCGAGCGTCACCAGCCTGTCGGTGAACACCGTCGGGGCCGTCTCCGGCGTCTCCCATTTCTCGGTGAGCGCCGGGATCAACACCGGGATCTCGCCGGTCGTCGATCCCTATGCGGCGCTGTCGGTGCCGACCCTCGGTGCCTGCAGCGCCCACAACACCACGGTGAAAACCACGGCCGCACTGACGCCGGGGGTCTACTGCGGCGGTCTCTCGATCAACGCCGGCGCCACGGCGACGCTGGCGCCCGGCGTCTACTACCTCGACCAGGGGGCGTTGACCGTCAACGGCGGCGGCACGCTCACCGGTACGGGGGTGACGATCGTGCTCACCTCGTCGACCGGCAAGAACTATGCGACCGCCTCGATCAACGGCGGTGCCGTCGTCGATCTGAGCGCGCCGACCCTCGGGTGGACCGCCGGGCTGGTGATGATCGGCGATCGCAACGCGCCGGTCGGCACCTCCTACAAGCTCAACGGCGGCGGCACACAGACGCTCGCCGGCACGATCTACGTGCCGACCGGGGCGCTGATCTATGCGGGCGGCGCGGTGAGCACCACGACCTGCACCAAGATGATCGCCGACACGATCACCTTCACCGGCAACTCGACGCTCGCGGCGAAGTGCGGCACCTATCCGGTGAAGAACTTCGGCATCGTCAACGCCAAACTGGGTGAGTGAGACCGATGAAGTGGACTTCCGTGTTCGGCTCGTGGGTGGGCGCCGCTCGTCGAAGGTCGGCGGCGGGCGGGATCGACGGCGATCGTCGCGGCATCGCCGCAGTGGAGTTCGCCCTGTTCGCGCCGTTCCTGATGACGACGATGGTCGGACTGACCGATCTGGGGTTCGGCCTCTATCGCGCCATGCAGGTCGACGATGCGGCGCGGGCCGGACTGCAGTACGCCCTGGTGCGTGGCTTCGATGCGTCGGGGATCTCCGCCCAGGTGGCGGCGGTGTCGCAGAGCATCGCCATCACCGCGGCTCCGGCACCGCAGCGCTATTGCGGCTGTGCCGGTGGCAGCGGTGTCACCACGGCGAGCTGCGACAGCTTCTGTCCCGACGGATCGACGGCCGGGACCTACGTGGCGGTCACGGCTTCGGCGACCTATGTGCCGCCGATCGCGTTCCCTCTGTTTCCGGACAGCTTCCCACTCAGCTCGACCGCGATCGTGAGGCTGCAATGACGACGATCGAGCGCCTGACTCGGTGTCGCGGTGGAACGACTGCGGTCGAATTCGCCATGACGGCACCACTCTATCTGATGGTGGCGGTCGGTATCCTGCAGTTGAGCCTCTATCTGTGGACGGTGCTCGGCCTCGCTCATGCGGTGGACATGTCGGCGCGCTGCGCCGCCATCGGGTCGAGTACCTGCGTCGACGTCGCCGCGACACAGACCTTCGCAGCGATGCAGGCCTATGGTCTCACGGTGGAGCCGAGCCGGTTCACGGTGACCAAGGAGGCCTGCGGCCAATCGGTGGCGATCGTCTATGACTACAGCATCGCGATCCCGATGCTGCCGGCGATGACGCTGCCGGTGGATGCGCGCTCGTGCATCCCGGCGTATTGAGGCGGTGCCCCACAAGAATTTCAGTCATGATGACCACGACGACCTGCATGACGGTGCGGCGATACGTTCCATGGGCGTCGACGGCGAAGGTGGTTCACCGCGCTTTTCCGCGCCTCGGGATTTTCCCGGATTTCGCAGAGACCGAATACATGAGTATATTCTAATTTGATATTTCGTCTCCTTGCCGCCGAGCGGCGGGAGGGCGCAATATCGGACGAAGGTGGTGGCGAACGCCGGACTCATCATCGGATCACGGCCACCGCTCTGCCACGGAGAGACAGGGGGAAGGTCATGGGCGAACTGAAGTTTTCGAGGTCGACTACGATCGCCTTGGCGGCGGCGATCGGCATCGTGGCGACGGCCGCGGTGGCGCAGCAGCAGTCCGCGCCGCCGGCTGGCGCAGCGGCACCCGCAGCGGCGCAACCCGCTCCCGCCCCCGCCTATCCGTGGGGCGGCTATCCCTACTACGGTGGCTACGGCGGATATCCCTACGGCGGCTATCCCTATGGCGGCTATGCCCCGCCCTACTACGGCTACGGCCCCTACGGCGGCTGGGATCCCTACTGGGGTCCGGGCTATCGTCGCGGAGGCTGGGGCGGCGGGCCCTGGGGCCGTCGCGGTTGGGGTCCATGGGACGGCGGCAGCTGGATGCCCTGGGACTGGTGGTGATCGTCACGACGTGACGCCGATCGTGAGAGTCGTCCGGTCGGCGTGACCGCCCGCGGCACGGCGATCCGTTTCCGGAGACATTCGGGAACGGACGGTCGCGATCGGGCACGAAGGACCCGAACGAAGGATCGGTCGGGCGTCGGACATGTCGGCGCCGACCGATCGTGTGTCTTCGGGGGAGGCTGTCGTCGTATCCGGCGTTCGCGACGATCATCCGACGGCGCACGGGGGGTGAGGCGCGCGCAGCGCGAAGCAGGATGTGCGGCGGGTCCGGCGCGGCTCCGCCGGTCGAGGCCGTGAACGCCCCCGAGCCGGAAGGGACCTTTTCCGCCGGTGCTCGCCCGCCGGCGATCGTGGCACGAAGGCGCCGTTCGGCACGGTCCGCCGGAGGCGAAGGATGGTGCGCGCGACCGGTGACCTGCTGCCCGTTTCTTCCGCCAACCGGAGCTGGAAATTTTCAATTCAGGACCGGCCGGACGACGGAGCGCGACGACGAGAAGGTCGAAGTTCACGGAAGCGCATGTGGCCTTCATCCTGCGGCTGGCAGAGGAAGGCACGGCGATCGGCGAGGTCTGCCGGAAGGCGGTTCAGTTGCCTCGCCGCGGACCGCTTCCAAGGCGACCTGGGCCACGACCTCCGCCGAATACCGCTTCCGCTTCCCCGCCATCGGGATCGTCCTTCTCTCGGGTCGACCCAAGCTCAGCGAATTACCCACGGGGCGGGGCCACCTCAAACCTCCTACTCCGACAGTTCCTACAGACAGGGATGAGGTCATACCGGGCTCATGAAATTCGGACTCGTCCGACTTTCGTGAGCGTTACGGTCCGACCGGGCGACGCCCGTTCGGGCTCGCCTTCGTTCACGAAGTTTCGACCTGTTCGAAACTTCGCGAACTCGGTATCAGACCTCCGTCCCGGCGCCACCCTGGAACTGCAGTCGCGCCAGACGGGCGTAGAGGCCGTCCTCGGCCACCAGTGCCTCGTGGGTGCCCTCCTCGACGATCCGGCCGCCGTCGAGCACCAGGATGCGATCGCATTCGAGAACGGTCGCCAGACGATGGGCGATGACCAGAGTGGTGCGGCCGACCATCAGGCGCGAGAGGGCGGTGTGGACGGTCGCCTCGCTCTCGGCGTCGAGGGCGCTGGTCGCCTCGTCGAGGAGTAGGATCGGCGCGGCGCGCAACACCGCGCGGGCGATGGCGAGACGCTGACGCTGGCCACCGGAAAGGGTGACGCCGCGTTCGCCGACCTTCGTCGCGTAGCCCTCGGGCAAGACCTCGACGAACTCGTCGACCAGTGCCGCTTTCGCCGCGGCGATCACATCCGCGTCGGAGGCGTCGCGTCGGCCGTAGCGGATGTTCTCCATGATCGTGTCGGCGAAGATCACCGTGTCCTGTGGCACGATGGCGATACGGTCGCGCACCGCCGTCGGATCGGCACTCGCCACATCGACCCCGTCGATCGTCACCCGACCGCCCTGGGGGTCGTAGTAGCGCAGCAGCAGGTGGAAGAGCGTCGACTTGCCCGCTCCCGACGGGCCGACGAGGGCCACCTTCTCGCCGCGCCGTACCCGCAGGTCGACGCCGTCGAGGACGACGCGATCCGGTGCACCGGGATAGGCGAAGCGAACGCCGTCGAAGGCGACCTCGCCCAGTGGCGGCAGCGGCAGCGCCACGGGGTTCGTCGGCGCGGTGATGGTCGGCTTTTCGGCGAGGAGTTCGCCGAGGCGTTCCGCCGCGCCCGCGCCTTGCGCGATCTCACCCCAGACCTGACTGAGTTCGGAGAGGGCACCGGCGGCGAAGACCGAATAGAGCACGAACTGGGAGAGCGAGCCGGGGGTGAGTCGCCCGGCGAGTACGTCGGTGGCACCGATCCACAGAACCGCCACCACCGAGCCGAAGACGATGAAGATGGCGACCGCGGTCAGCCACGCCCGCGCCCGGGTCGAGGCGCGCGCCGCGCCGAAGGCGCTCTCCACCGCGTGCGAGAAATGGGCGATGGCCGAACCCTCGTTGGTGAAGGCCTGCAACGTCCGCATCGCCCCGATGCTCTCCGAGGCGAAGGCGGCGGCCTCAGCCAGCGTGTCCTGGGCGTGGCGCGAGCGGGCGCGCACCTTGCGGCCGAAGGCGACGAGCGGCAGCACGATCACCGGAATGGCGAGCAGCACCAGGCCGGAGAGCCGTGGGCTGGTGACGATCATCATCGCCACCGCGCCGATGAAAAGGAAGAGATTGCGCAACGCGATCGAGGCCGAGGCGCCGACCGCGGATTTGATCTGGGTGGTGTCGGCGGTGAGGCGCGACACGATCTCGCCCGACTGCGAGCGGTCCCAGAAATCGGCCGAGAGCTTCGTCACATGGTCGAAGACCTGGGCGCGCAGGTCGGCGACGATGCGTTCGCCGAGCCAGGTGACGAGGTAGTAGCGGGTG
>CALMFH010000282.1 GCA_937864925.1 uncultured Alphaproteobacteria bacterium
AGGTCTTCACCCGCCGCGGCCGGGTCAACCTCAAGAACGCCCGCCACGCCGACGACCCGCGACCGCTCGACGAACTCTCCGACTGCCCGGCGGCGCGCGACTGGTCGCGGGCCTACCTGCATCATCTGGTCAGGACCGGTGAGGCGCTCGGCGCCATGCTGCTCACCTGGGTCAACCTCGCCTACTACCAGTCGCTGATGGCCGGGGCGCGGGCGGCGATCGAGGCGGGGCGCTACGCCGATTACAAGGTCGAGGTCGAAGCGGGCTGGGCGGCCGGCGACATCGAGGCGATGTGAGGCGGGATCGGCCGCGACCCTGATCCACCTAGACCGATATGGCGACCGCCGCCGCGCATGATAGGCTCTCCGGGTCTCGCACTCCCGCGTCCCCGGAGGCCGCCATGCTCGACCACATCGGTGTTCCCGTTCGTGACCTCGCTCGCTCCAAGGCCTTCTACGAAAAAGCGCTCGAGCCGCTCGGCTACGGTGTGGTGATGGAGCTCGACCCGTCGGTGACCAACGGCGCCGGTTTCGTCGGCTTCGGGCGGCCGGGCAAGCCGCAGTTCTGGATCACCACCGGCAAGCCGTTGACCGGGGTGCTGCATGTCGCCTTCCGCTCGCTCGACCGGGCCGGGGTGGCGGCGTTCCACGCCGCGGCGCTCGCCGCCGGGGCCAGCGACAACGGCGGTCCAGGCTTGCGGCCGCACTATCACCCGAACTACTACGGCGCCTTCGTCCTCGATCCGGACGGCCACAACGTCGAAGCCGTCTGTCACGAGGCGGAGGACTGAGCCGGTCTTCGGCCGTCGTCCGCCGCAGGGTGACGACGCCCCGGACGCTCTCGAAGGGGGAGGGCGGACGGGGCGGAAATCCCATCGTCCCCCCGTGTCCGAGATGACGCTGCCAGCCGAATTCCCGTCCGAACGTTCGTCCGCCCGCTGGTTCGTCGCCGGCATGGGCGCGTTCTTCTCGTTGCCGGCCTTCATCCTGATGGCGGCCTTCACCGGCTTCGGCGGCCTCGCCCATGCGAGCGGGGTCACGCTGGCGCAGTCGGTGGCGATGTCGGGGCTGATCTGGGCGCTGCCGTCGATGGTGGTGTTGGTCGGGGCGATCAAGGCGGGGACGCCGCTGCTCGCCACGGCGATCGCGGTGTCTCTGTCGGCGGTGCGGTTGATGCCGATGACCATGGCGCTGATCCCGATCGTGCGCGACGAGAAGACGCCGAAGTGGCTGCTCTACTGGATCTCGCACTTCATCGCGGTGACCGCCTGGGTCTTCGGCATGACGAAGTTGCCGGATCTGCCGCGACGGGCGCGGGCGCCCTATTTCGCCGGGTTCTGCATGACGCTGACCACGGTCAACATGGGTGTGACCGCGGTGTCGTGGCTCGCGAGCGCGGCGCTGCCGCCGGTCGCGGCGGTGGCGCTGGTGCTGCTGACACCGCTCTACTTCATCCTGTCCTTGTGGCGGGCGGCGGAGCGGGCGCCGACCGACCGCATGGCGCTGGTGATCGGCATGGCGGTGACGCCGGTGGCGCATCACCTGTCGCCACAGTTCACCCTGCTCGCCACCGGTCTCGTCGGCGGCACGACCGCCTTCATCCTCGGCCGGGCGCTCGACCGGCGGCGGACGGCGGGTGCGGCGACGAACGCGGCAGCCGATCTT
This sequence comes from uncultured Alphaproteobacteria bacterium, assembly GCA_937864925.1. GTDB lineage: Bacteria > Pseudomonadota > Alphaproteobacteria > Rhizobiales > Ancalomicrobiaceae > CALBKH01. The sequence goes on from CALMFH010000282.1 coordinate 1,665, forward strand.
TCGGCCGATCTCGGTGGGGAGGGGCGATGAGCGGGCTCTCGTTCACCGCGATCGACGCCTGGTGGTGGCCGTGGGTGTTCATCCTCGTCGCCGGCTGGCTCGCCAACGACATGTGGCGTTTCCTCGGCGTCGCCTTCTCGGGGCGGTTGACCGAGGCGAGCCCGATCTTCACCTACGTCAAGGCGGTGGCGACGGCGCTGGTCGCCGGGGTGATCGCGCAACTGATCCTCTATCCGACCGGGGATCTGGCGGCGACGAGCCCGTGGCTCAGGCTGGCCTCTCCGGCGATCGGCTTCGCCGCGTTCCGCCTGGCGCGTCAGCACATCTTCGTCGGAGTCGCCGCGGCGGAGGCCGCCTTCGTCCTCGGCTGGTGGGCGGGGGTCTGATACCGAGTTCACGAAGTTTCGACCTGTTTGAAACTTCGTGAACGAAGGCGAGCCCGAACGGGCGCCGGGCGGTCGGGCCGTAACGCTCATGGAGTTCGGACGAGTCCGAATTTCATGAGCCCAGTATGACGCGATGATCCGATCGGTTCGTGCCGCTCCGGCCGACAGGGTCCGGCGCCGCTGCGGATCGGCGCTCGCAGCGTGAGGCTCAGCGCTGTAGCCGGGGGATCAACGACAGCACCACCAGGACGATGACCGCGCCGACGGCGGCGCGGAGGATCTCGCCGATCAGGTCGTGGCCGAGGAAGAAGCCGAGGCGCGGCAGGACGAAACCGGCGACGGCGGCGCCGACGATGCCGAGCACCGTGTTGGCGACGAAACCGAAGCCGCCGCCGCGCACCAGAAGGCCGGCGAGCCAGCCGGCGACGGCGCCGACGATCACCCAGACGATCAGACCGTACAACATGGCGGCTTCTCCTAGTCGGGGGCAGGCGGACTCAGGCGAGCGCGGCGCGGATCTTCTCGGCGTGAGCAGCGAGCACCTTCTGGTCGGCGAAGGGGCGGGGCAGGCGGCGGACGGAGTCGGCCATCTGGCGCGGCATGACGTGGACATGGAGGTGGAAGACCTCTTGGCCACCGGCCTTCTCGGAGAACTGCTGAATGGTGATGCCGTCGGCGAGAAAGGCCTTCTTCGCCGCGATCGCCACCTTCTGCACCGTGGCGGCGACGGCGGCGAGATCGGCCGCGCGAACGTCGAGGATGTTGCGTGCCTTGGCCTTGGGGATGACCAGCACATGGCCGTCGACCGCCGGCATGACGTCCATGAAGGCGAGGGTGGCGGCGTCCTCGTAGACGACATGAGCGGGGATCTCGCCGCGCAGGATCTTGGCGAAGACGTTCGAGTCGTCGTAGTCGGGGGTCATGGATGGGCCTCTCGTCGGTTCTGCCGATGCGCGACTTTGGGTCGGCGGCGACGGTGGGTCAAGCCGGGGTGACGCGGGGGAGGGCGATCGCTCGAAGAGGTTCGGTGCGCCGGAGACCTGCCGATGCCGCCATCTTCCTTCCCGCGCAAGGGGAGAAGGGGGTCCCCCGGGGCGAGACTCGTCTCACCGAGACGCATCGGAGGTTTCGAGCGTGTGCCCTGCGATGCGGGGGGGCGGCGTCAGCGGGTCGGCCGGTCGCCGTAGGGCGAGCCGGCGAGGAGCTCGGCATCGGCCTCGGCGACGGCCTCGCGCTCTTCGGCGAGGAAGTGGTCGACGGCGGTGCGGAAGCCGGGATCGCGGACGAGATGGGCCGAACGGGTCGCGACCGGCAGATAACCGCGCGCCAGCTTGTGTTCCCCCTGGGCGCCGGCCTCGACGCGGGCGAGCCCGTGAGCGATGGCCCAGTCGATCGCCCGGTGATAGCAGACCTCGAAATGCAGGAACGGTCGATCCTCGACGGTGCCCCACCAGCGACCGTAGAGAGCGTCGGCGCCGATGAAGTTGAGCGCTCCGCCGATGCGGCGGCCGTGGCGCTTCGCCATCACCAGCAGCACCCGGTCGGCCATGGTGGCGCCGATTCGATCGAAGAAATCGCGAGTGAGATAGGGCCGGCCCCATTTGCGCGAGCCGGTGTCCATGTAGAAGGCGAAGAAGGCGTCCCAGTCGGCGGTGGTGATGTCGCGCCCGGTCAGCGTCTCGATCTCGATGCCGCCCTCCATCGCTTCGCGGCGTTCGCGGGCGAGCTGCTTGCGTTTGCGCCCGAGCAGTGTCGCCAGGAAGTCGTCGTAGTCGCGGTAGCCGCGGTTCGGCCAGTGATACTGGCGATCGATGCGACTCGACCAACCGGCGGCGGCGAAGGCGGCGGCATCGTCGGGGCCGAGGAAGGTGGCGTGGGCGGAGGAGAGGCCGGCGGTCTCGCACAGCGCCTCGAGCCCGGCGATCGACATCCGTCGCCGCGCCACGCACGCGGCTTCGTCGCCGCGACCGACGAGCAGCCGCGGGCCGGTCACCGGGTTGAACGGCACCGCCACCTGGAGCTTTGGATAGTAGCGTCCGCCGGCGCGCTCATAGGCGCGAGCCCAGGAATGATCGAAGACGTATTCGCCCTGCGAATGGGTCTTCACATAGGCCGGGACGATCGCCGCGGGGCGCGCGTCGGGTCCGTCGACGACGATGTGGCGGGGGTGCCAGCCGGTTTCCGGCGCGGCCGAACCGGAGGCTTCGAGGGCGGCGAAGAAATCATGGGCGAGGAGCGGATCGGGGCGCTCGGCAGTGCCGGCGGCGCAGTGGTCCCAGTCGGCGCGGTCGATCTCGGCGACGCCGGCGACGACCCGAATCGCCACCTCTTCGCCCTCACTTCGCCGATCACCCATGCCGTCGCCGCTCCGTCGCTCCATCCCGGGGTGAGAATAGGGGCCGCGACGGCGATCGCCAGCCCTTCCGGTCCCATCAGGGTCCTCGGAAACACGGAGACCGGCCGCTCGAAGGAGGGCCGGTCTCCGGTTCCGTTCATCGGGGCCGTCGCGGCGTCAGCGGCAGAGGCGGCGGACGTGGCGATCGCCCCAGCTGTCGTACCAGACCTCACGCCAGCAGCGACGCGGTACCACCACCTCTTCCTCGTCGTAGACGCGCACCGGGCGGCTGCGGACGACGTAGGTCTCGGGTTGCGGCTGTGCCAGGGCGCCGCCGAGCAGCAGGCCGCCGACGAGGCCGGCGGCACCGGCGGCGACCGCGGCGCCGGGGTCGCCGGCGCGGGCCGGCGCGGTGGTGGCGAGGGTCGAGACCGCGAGGGTGGCGACGGTGGCGGCCACGAGGGCGAACTTCTTGGCGAACATGGGCTTCTCACCTCTGGCCGGACCATTGGTCCGGGAGCGGGACGTTCGGATTCGGCGAACGGCGATTCCTCGCCGGGATTCGAGACCTCAGTTCACCCGCCATTCGAGACGAAAACGTGGCGAGCCGAGTGCTCGGCGCCGGACCGGGGCCAGACTGCCTCGATCACGGTGAAGAATGCGTTGCCGTGCCACGTGGCGCCGGACGGGGACCGGCGGCGGGACTCAGCCGCCGGTCGTGTCGGGATCGAAGCCCTCGAAGACGATCTGATCGGCATGAGCGAGCACGCGCCGGCGCATCTCCTCGTTCTTCACCGTCCAGGAGATCACCGGCAGGCCGAAGATGCGCCGCGCCACCCAGGGGCCGGGGGCGGGCAGATCGCGGACGCAGTAGGAGCCGAACTTCGGCCGGGTGCGCGGCGCGTGCAGCAGGTGGCGCAGGGCGAAGCGCTCGATGCGGGTGAAGCGGGCGTAGTAGTCGAGGTTGGTGGCGCTGTCGGCGACGATGCCGTGGGCGATCTGCGGCATGATCCGGTTCGCCGCCTCGACCACGTCGGGATCGAAGGATTTGGTGACCACCGGGCCGCGATAGTGCGCCAGCCGCTCGGCGACGCGTCGTACCAGACGGTCGTCGGGGCGGCGGGGGAACTCGCTCTTCAGCTCGAGGCAGAGCCCGACGTGGCCGTCGACCAGCGCCAGGAGATCGTCGAGCGAGGGGATGCGATCCTCGGTGCCGACGATCGGAATGGCGCGCAGCTCGGCCATGGTGCGGCGGTCGACCCGACCGGTGGCCGTGGTCAGCCGGTCGAGCGTGTCGTCGTGGAAGACGACGATGTCCTCGTCGGCCGAGAGCAGCAGATCGACTTCGATGTTGTAGCCCTTCGCCACCGCGCGGGCGGCGGCACCGAGAGTGTTCTCGATCACGCCGGCGGCGGCATCGTGCAGGCCGCGGTGAGCGATCGGGCGGGCGGTGAGCCAGGAGATGTCCATGTCGTGTCGAGCCTCGTGGCGTCAGGCGACTTCGAAGATGCCTTCGACCTCGACGGCGACGCCGAAGGGCAGGCCGGCGACGCCCATCGCCGAGCGTGAATGCCGGCCGCGATCGCCGAAGACCTCGACCATCAGGTCGGAGGCACCGTTGACCACCTTGGGATGGTCGGTGAAGTCGAGGGTCGAGTTGACGAACCCGGTGAGTTTGACGACGCGGACGAGCTTCTCGAGGTCGCCGATCGCTGCCTTGACCTGGGCGATCAGGTTGATCGCGCAGAGTCGGGCGGCGGCGCGGCCGGTTTCGAGATCGGTGTCGAGCCCGAGCTTGCCGACGAACTCGATACCCTTCGGGCCGACCGGGATCTGACCGGAGACGAAGACGAGATTACCGGTGCGGACGAAGGGCACGTAGTTGGCGGCCGGCGCCGCCGGGGTCGGCAGAGTGATGCCGAGGTCGGTCAGGCGGGATTCGGCGGTGCTCATGGGGGCGGCTCCGAAATCGGTGGCGGCGGCCGGGACGGCACGGCGCGCGGTCACCCTTCATGTCCGAAATCGGCGGAGCCGGCAATCGGCGGCGTGGTGCAGCAGGGTGGCGCCGGGCGGGGCCGGTCGATTGAAATCGCCGGCGAACCGGTCCAAGAGTGGACGAAGGAAGCGGGGCGGTGCAACGAGGGCGGTGTGTCCCCCGGCAGAGAGGTCTCGGATGATCGATCGGGTGTCTAACGGGCTTCTCGCGGCGGTGGCGGTGCTCGCCACCGGCTTCGCCGATCCGCGTCCGGTCGCGGCGACGCCGGCGGACACGCTGCGTGGGCTGGCGCCGCATCGCGCGGTCTACGAGATGAGCCTCGCCCGCCGCGGTGATCGCTCCGACGTGCTCGAAGTCACCGGCCGCCTGGTCTACGAGTTCTCCGGCACCCCCTGCGACGGTTTCTCCTCGCGCTTCCGACTGGTGACGCGGGTGACCAATACCGACGGTGCGGCGCGGGTCACCGACATGCGCACCACCTCTTTCGAGGACGTGCGGGCCGGCAGCTTCGATTTCGTCAATCAGAACCTCGTCGACGGACGCACGATCGAGGACACCAAGGGCGTCGCCCACCATGAGGGCGATGCCACGCGGGTGAAGATCGTCGGCCGGGTCGGCGGAGCGATCGATCTGCCGGCGCCGGTGCGTTTCCCGACCGAGCACATGGTCGACCTGCTGGAGGCGGCGCGGGCCGGCCGGTCGGTGGCCGAGATCGATCTCTTCGACGGCTCCGACGCCGGCAAGAAGGTGTTCCGCACCACCGTGGTGATCGGCCGCGAGCAGACCGGTGTCGACGACACCACCGGCGAGGCGGCGGCGGCGTCGCAGCCCGGACTGACCGCGGGGCACCGGCGCTGGACGGTCGACATCTCCTATTTCGATCGCGCCAAGACGGACAACGACGCGTTGCCCGACTATCAACTCGGATTCCTGCTCTACGAGAACGGCGTGTCGCGCCGTCTTCGGCTCGACTACGGCGATTTCACCCTCGCCGGAACCCTGTCGAGCCTCGAGACCTTGCCGGCGGGGGAATGCCGATGACGATGCCATCGTGTTCGACCGCGGCCGTCGCCGCGACACGGTCGAAGTCGACACCGCAGATGGGCGGATCGCAGGATTTTCGGAGGGACCGATGAAGTCGCTCGGGTTCGCTGCGCTCGTCGCCTCGGGGCTCTTCGCGCTCGCGCCTCCCTCGCTCGCCGCCGAACCCTGCGCCGCGGCACTCTCGGCCAACAATCCGGCCTTCGGTCCGCCGCGCAGTTGTGCCACAGCGCCGGGGACCGCTGCTTCCGCCAAGCCGTCGAAGGGCACGTCGACCACCCCGCGCAAGGTGGAAACGGTGACTTCGGCGGGCGGCAAGACGATCTATCGTTACGACGACACCACCATCGCGGTCGGCGGCTATGTCGCCGCCGACATGATCACGGGGCGCGGCAGGCCGCGGCCGTGACGGGGCGCCGGCGGTGATCCGGCGAGGTGCGGTCAGAGGTCCGGCGCAAGGACCGTGTGGACGGCGTTCATGTGGGCGGCGAGTTCGAGATCCGCGTCGGTGACGCGGCCGGCGTCGTGGGTGGTGAGTTCCACCTCGACGCGGTCGAAGACGTTGCGCCATTCGGGATGATGGTTCATCGCTTCGCAGCGGAAACCGACCTCGACCATGAAGGCGAGGGCGCGCGGGAAGGTGGCGAAGCGATAGACCCGGCGGATCCGCACCCCATCGCCGATCCAACCTTCCGGTAGCGGTTCGATCACGGTCCGACCTCCCGGCTCGAGGCGGGCGAAACGCCGACCGGCGCCGGTCACACACCGATGTTGTCGATGAGCCGGGTCTTGCCCAGCCACAGGGCGGCGAGGAGGCGCAGCGGTTCGCCGGGCTCGCTCGGCGGGGCGAGGGTCACGGCGTTGCGGATCTCGAGGTAGTCGATCCGGTCGAAGCCGACGGCGAGGAGCGCCAATTTCGCCGCGGCGAGCGCCGTCGCGGCATCGCCGCCGGTCCGCACCGCCTCGGCGACCTTGCGCATCTCGCCGGCGAGGCGCGGGGCGATCGCCCGCTCTTCGGGCGAGAGGTAGGCGTTGCGCGACGACATGGCGAGGCCGTCGGCCTCGCGCACCGTGGCGCCGCCGACGATCTCCACCGGAATCATCAGATCGCGCACCATCTGTCGGACGACGGCGAGCTGCTGGTAGTCCTTCTCGCCGAAGATGGCGATGTCGGGGGCGCAGGCGACGAGCAGCTTGGCCACCACGGTGGCGACACCGGCGAAGAAATGCGGGCGGAAATCCGTCTCGAGCCCCAACGCCGGACCGGCCACCTCGACCTTGGTCACCGAGCCGAGCGGATACATCTCGAGCGCGTTGGGGGCGAAGACGAGGTCGGTGCCGAGGCCGGCGAGCTTGTCGACGTCGCTCCCCTCGGTGCGCGGATAGGTCTGGAAGTCCTCGTGGGGGGCAAACTGGGTCGGGTTGACGAAGATCGACACCACGACGTGGTTCGCACGGCGGAAGCCTTCTTCGACCAGCGACAGATGGCCGGCGTGCAGCGCACCCATGGTCGGCACCATGGCGACGGCCTCGCCGGCCTGGCGCCACGCGGCGACCCGAGCCCTGAGATCGGCGACGGTGCGCACGATCAGCGGCCGATGTCCGACTTGCGAACCGATACCCCGCATCGCTTCGATCATTCCGATCTCCCGTCACCACGGCGGTGTGCCCCGGAACCACGGGCGGCACCTCATGTTGCGGTGCGGGAGAATGCCAGAAGCAGGGCTCCCGCGCCAGCCCGTTCTGATCGATTTAAACGGCGAGAACGGCGAAGTCGCGGCGCCTCGATGGTGGGATCGAGACGGAGTGCGACGGGGTGTCGCGCGAGGGATGGGCGCGGCGGAGCCGAAGTGCTATCGGGAGAGTGACGAGGGCGGGGGCTGACCCGGCGGGGGGGCGATGGGCGGAGACGAACCGAGAGATCGCGGCGTACTCGATCGCAGCGGCGGTACCGCGCCGACGGATCGCTCGAGCGGCGACGACATCACCCGCTTCCTCGCCGAGACGAAGCGCAAGGCGCGGCGCACCGCCGGTGGCCGATTGATCTTCGCGCTCGACGCCACCATGAGCCGGCAACCGACCTGGGAGCGTGCGAGCGCACTGCAGGCGGCGATGTTCGAGGAGGCGTCGCGGCTCGGCGGGCTCGAGGTGCAACTGGTCTACTATCGCGGCCAGGGCGAATGCCGGGCGAGCCGTTGGTTCGCCGACGCGGCCGATCTGGCGCGGGTGATGGGCCGCATCGACTGTCGGGCCGGGACGACGGCGATCGGCCGCGTCCTCTCCCACGTCGCGGCTGAGGCGCGCGAGCGCCCGGTGGCGGCGATGGCCTTCGTCGGCGACGCCTGCGAGGAGGATGCCGGTACGCTCGAGGATCTGGCGGCGCGAGCGGCGATGGCCGGGGTCGCTTGTTTCATGTTCCAGGAGGGGCACGACCGTCGGGTGGCACGGCTCTTCGCCGAGATTGCCAGATTGACCCGCGGCGCCCATGTTCCCTTCGACGAGGGTGCGGCCGACCGGCTCGGCGATCTCCTGCGGGCGGTCGCGGCCTATGCGGCGGGAGGGCACGAAGCGCTGGTGCGGCTCTCGGAGCGGCGGGATGGCGAGGGCGCGCGGCTGCTGCTCGGCCGCATGGACGGGTGAGGCGAGGGAGGACGGCGGTGAATTCGGTGTTTCTCGGCATCGCCGTACTGGTCGGCGCGCTGGTGCTGCTGCAGAGCTTCGGCTCGGCCAATCCGGTGACGCTCGCGGTGACGGTGAAGCGCGCCGGCGCGGCGGCGTTGATGGCGCTCGCCGTGGCCATGCTGGTCACCGGGCGCTATGTGGTGGCGGTGCCGTTGTTCGTCTTCGCCCTGATGCTCGCCGGTCCGACGGCGGGTGGCTACGTCCGTTGGATCCGGCCGTTCCTCGGTCCGTGGAGCGGGCTCTTCGCGGCGATGAGCGGCGGTGGAGCGGCGGCGCGGGGGCGGCGCTCGACGGTGCGATCGGCGGCGCTGGAGATGGAACTCGACCACGACACCGGCACGCTCTCCGGCCGGGTCCTCGCCGGCCGTTTCGAGGGGCACGATCTGGCGCGGCTGTCGGTGGACGACCTCGTGGCGTTGTGGCGGGAGATCGGAGCGGATCCGGAGAGCCGCTCACTGCTCGAGGCGTATCTCGACCGCCGGGCGCCCGTCTGGCGCCAGCACACTCAGGAAGATCCGGCAGCGCGGCAGAGCGGCGCGGCGCGCCCGGGCGCGATGACCGACGAGGAGGCCCACCAGATTCTCGGCCTTCGTCCAGGTGCGACCGAGGCCGAGATCCGGGAAGCGCATCGCCGACTCGTGAAGGCGGTGCATCCCGACACGGGGGGGTCGACGTTCCTCACCGCCAAGATCAACGAAGCCAAGGACAGACTCGTCGGCAAACATCGGACGCGCTCCAATCACTGACGCAGAGCAAGACAGGCGAAGTCCTTGCGCTTCAGGGCCTTGCAGGCATCCTCGGCGCGTTTCTGATCCTGGAACCCGGCGAAGCGGGCCCTCCACACACGTCCCGAGCCGGTCACCGCCGGTTCGGTGAAGCCCTCGGCGCGGGCGAGCACGGCGCCGCCCTTGCCCTTGGCCTTGTCGAGGGCGGCGCGCGCCGCCCTGTCGTTGTCGTAGGCGCCGATCTGCACCAGCCAGCCCTGATGATGGACGGCCTTCGGCGTCGGCGCGGGGAGCGGGTCGACCGGCTTCTGACGCGGCAGCGTGCCGGTGGTCGCCGTGGCGACGTCGCGCGAGGAGATCGTCGCCTGGGCGACGGAGGCCGGGCGCGGCGTCACCGGTTCGGCGACGGGCAGCGGCCGCGGAGCGGGCGCCGCGGCGATCCGCACCGGTGCCTCGGCCGGCATCGGGGCGGGATGAGGGATCGGTTGACCGGTGTGCGGCAGCAGGATGGCGCGTGCCATGGCCACGGCGGCACCGTGATCGGCCGAGGTGCGGGGCTCGCTCGCCGGGGCGGTCAGGGGAACGACGTCGGAAGCGGCGAGGCGCGGTTTGTTCGGAACGGCCGGAGCCGGAGCCGGGGTCGGCGCCGGGGTCGGCGGTAGCGGTGCCATCGCCATCAGCGCCATCGGTTCACCGGCCGGGGCGCGGTCGTCGTCGGCGTGGGCGACGTCACGGGTCGGAGCCGCGGCAGGAAGCGCGGCGACGCGGGTCGGCGCAGCGATCGGCGCCGCCGGGGTATCGTCGTCGTCGCCGAGGTCGACGGTGCGCAGCGAGCCGGTCTCGGCGAAGACCGAGGAGACCTTGGCGCCGGCCGAAGCCTGCGGCAGATACGAGGTGAGCAACGACGCCATGTGGTCGTCGCGGGCGCGGCCGGAGGAGCCACCCATCACCGCGGCGACGACGTGACGGCCGTCGCGGCGGATCGACGAGACGAGGTTGAAGCCGGAAGCGTTGGTGTAACCCGTCTTGATCCCGTCGATGCCGTCGAGCCGATAGAGCAGCTTGTTGTGGTTGCCGTGGACCGCATTGCCCCAGGAGAAGGAGCGGGTGGCGAAGTAGCGGTACTGGGCCGGGAAGCGCTCCTGCAGGGCGCGGCCGAGGATCACCATGTCACGGGCGGTGGTGAACTGGGCGTCGTGAGGCAGGCCGGAAGCGTTGTAGAACACCGTGTTGCGCATCCCGATGCGGCGCGCCATCGAGGTCATGCGGCGGGCGAAGGCCTGCTCGGTGCCGCCGAGGTTCTCGGCGACGGTGACGGCGACGTCGTTGGCCGACTTGGTCACCAGGGCACGGATGGCGTCTTCGGCGGCAATGGTCTGGCCGGGCTTGAGGCCGAGCTTGGAGGGCGCCTGGGCGGCGGCCTTGGGCGAGGCGGTGAAGCGGGTGGCGAGGTTCACCTTGCGCGCCTTCATGTCCTCGAACAGAAGGAACAGCGTCATCATCTTGGTGAGCGAGGCCGGATGGCGCGGCGCGTCGGCATTCTTGGCGTAGAGGACCTTGCCGGTGCGGTCGTCGATGACGATCGCGGCATAGCGCGGCGAGCCGGCGAGATCGTCGCCGTGCGAGACGACCCGATGGATCTTGGCCCGGGCGTAGCCGTTCCACTTCTTGGCCTTGCGCCTGGCGGCCTCGGCCGACGTCACGCCGGCGAGGCAGACGATCACGGCCATCAGGACCGTGAGGATCAGGTGGCCCCGCCCGAAGGTACGCGAATACTGCACTGTCACATCCTCGAAGCCGCGGCCCGCCGATCTCGGCGACCACCTCGACGTCCCGATCGACACGCCGGACCTCGAATCCGAGGCGCACTCGGCCTCCCTCTCCGTCACCGCGGGGGTGATGAGGCGAAGGCGAGTGTGGCGTGCCGTCCACAGCCGTCAGAATGCGACCGACGAGGTTGAGGATCGGTAAACCGCGAACGACGAAACCTCGACATGTTGCAGTGCAAAATGGTTCTTGACTGCAATGCGGAATCATATCATATTGCATCGCAACATCGAGCCGGGGATCGAACCGGACCGATCGACGAAACCGGCGTTCGGCGGCGAACGCCCAACCCCCGAGGATGGCTCACATGTTCGCTTCCGTCGAAGACCTCCAGAAGATCGCCAAGGACAACGCCGAGAACGCCCAGAAGGTGTTCGGTTCGCTCTCCAAGGGCCTGCAGACCATCGCCGCCGAGATCGGCGACTATTCCAAGAAGTCCTTCGAGGACGGTTCGGTGGCGCTCGAGCAGCTCGCCGGTGCCAAGACCCTCGACAAGGTCGTCGAGATCCAGTCCGGCTACGCCAAGAAGGCCTACGAGGGCTTCGTCGCGCAGTCGACCAAGGTCGGCGAGCTCTACGTCGACCTCGCCAAGGAGATGGCCAAGCCCTTCGAGGGCCTGATGCCCAAGGCGAAGTGATCCGACGTGCGGGGCGGGTGATCCGACCTCGTGACGTGATTTGCGCGAAGGCCCGGTCGGCGACGACCGGGCCTTTCGTCGTTCACGATCGAGAGAGAAGTCCGCGGCTGCCCGCTTTCGCGCCAAGGGCGAAGACCGCGTCGGCGTTGCGGGCCGGCGGCGATGCCCTACAATGTTCGCGAAGCACCCCCATATGGGAAGGGTGTGGCGGCGTCGATCCCCGCGTCGGGCGGGGCGACCTCACCGAAACGACCCGTGGCCTTCGGGCCTCTCTGCAATCCGCCCCTCCACGGGCGATCGGATCAATCGAAGCGAAATGCGCGTCTTCGTCACGACCATGAGCCAGGATCCTCCCCGCCCTCGGGACGACGACCCCGACATCGGGGTGGTGACCAAGGTCAAACCCAAGGTCAAGCGACCGAACCTCTATCGGGTTCTGCTGCTCAACGACGACTACACGCCGATGGAATTCGTCGTGCACGTGCTGGAGCGGTTCTTCAACAAGGGCCGCGACGAGGCGACGCGAATCATGCTGCACGTCCATCACCACGGTGTCGGCGAATGCGGCATCTTCACCTACGAGGTGGCGGAGACCAAGGTCACCCAGGTGATGGACTTCGCCCGTCGCAATCAGCACCCCCTGCAGTGCGTCATGGAAAAGAAGTGAGGTCCCACCCGTGCCGTCCTTCTCCCGCAGCCTCGAGAAGGCGCTCCATCAGGCCCTGCATCTGGCCAACGAGCGCCGCCAGGAATACGCCACGCTCGAGCACCTGCTGCTCGCCCTGATCGACGATCAGGACGCGGCCGCGGTGATGCGGGCGTGCAACGTCGATCTCGACGTGCTGAAGCGCAACCTGATCGAATACGTCGACACCGAACTCGAGAACCTCGTTTCCGACGACGAGGACGACGCCAAGCCCACCGCCGGTTTCCAGCGCGTGATTCAACGCGCCGTCATCCACGTGCAGTCCTCGGGTCGCGAGGAGGTGACCGGCGCCAACGTGCTCGTCGCCATCTTCGCCGAGCGCGAGTCCCATGCGGCCTATTTCCTGCAAGAGCAGGACATGACCCGCTACGACGCGGTCAACTACATCAGCCACGGCATCGCCAAGCGGGCGGGCATGTCGGAAGCACGTCCACCTCGCGGCGCGGAGGAAGAGATGTCGTCGACCGAAACCGCCGCCGAAACCAAGAAGAAAACCGAAGCGCTCGAGGCCTACTGCGTCAACCTCAACGACAAGGCGGCGAAGGGCAAGATCGATCCGCTGATCGGCCGCGACGCCGAAATCGCCCGCACCATCCAGGTGCTGTGCCGCCGCTCCAAGAACAATCCGCTCTATGTCGGCGACCCCGGTGTCGGCAAGACGGCGATCGCCGAAGGCCTCGCCCGCCGTATCGTCGAGGGTGCGGTGCCGGAGGTGCTTCTCGGTTCGACCGTCTTCGCCCTCGACATGGGGGCGCTGCTCGCCGGCACCCGCTATCGCGGCGACTTCGAAGAGCGGCTGAAGCAGGTGGTCAAGGAGATCGAGGAGTATCCGAAGGCGATCATGTTCATCGACGAGATCCACACCGTCATCGGTGCGGGTGCGACGTCGGGCGGCGCCATGGATGCCTCGAATCTGCTCAAGCCTGCCCTCGCTTCGGGCAACGTCCGCTGCATCGGCTCGACCACCTACAAGGAATATCGCCAGTTCTTCGAGAAGGACCGGGCGTTGGTTCGCCGCTTCCAGAAGATCGACGTCAACGAGCCGTCGGTGCCCGACGCGATCGAGATCCTCAAGGGGCTGAAGCCCTATTTCGAGGAACACCACAAGGTCCGCTACACCCACGACGCCATCAAGGCGGCGGTGGAACTGGCGGCGCGCTACATCAACGACCGCAAGCTGCCGGACAAGGCGATCGACGTCATCGACGAGAGCGGCGCGGCCCAGATGCTGGTCACCGAGTCGAAGCGGCGCAAGGTCATCGGCGTCAAGGAGATCGAGGAAACGATCGCCACCATGGCGCGGATCCCGCCGAAGTCGGTCTCCAAGAACGACGCCGAGGTGCTCGAGCACCTCGACACCAACCTGAAGCGGGTGGTCTACGGTCAGGAGAAGGCGATCGAGACGCTGGCCGCGGCGATCAAGCTCGCCCGCGCCGGGCTTCGCGAACCGGAGAAGCCGATCGGTTCCTACCTCTTCGCCGGCCCGACCGGCGTCGGCAAGACCGAGGTGGCGCGCCAGCTCGCCAAGCTGCTCGGGGTCGAGATCCTGCGCTTCGACATGTCGGAGTACATGGAGCGCCACACCGTTTCACGACTGATCGGCGCGCCTCCCGGCTACGTCGGTTTCGACCAGGGCGGCCTCCTCACCGACGGTGTCGACCAGCATCCGCACTGCGTGCTGCTGCTCGACGAGATCGAGAAGGCGCATCCAGACCTGTTCAACATCCTCCTGCAGGTGATGGACCACGGGAAGCTCACCGACCACAACGGCAAGCAGGTCGATTTCCGCAACGTCATCCTGATCATGACCACCAATGCCGGCGCCGCCGATCTCGCCAAGGCGCCGATCGGCTTCAACCGGGTCAAGCGCGAGGGCGAGGACCAGGAGGCGATCAACCGACTGTTCACGCCGGAGTTCCGCAACCGGCTCGATGCGGTGGTCGCCTTCCAGAACCTGCCGATAGAGGTCATCCGCCAGGTCGTCACCAAGTTCGTGATGCAGCTCGAGGCGCAGCTCGCCGACCGCAACGTCACCTTCGAACTCGACGCGGCGGCGATCGACTGGCTCGCCACCCACGGCTACGACCGCCAGATGGGGGCGCGTCCGCTCGGTCGCGTCATCCAGGAGCACATCAAGAAGCCGCTCGCCGACGAGGTGTTGTTCGGCAAGCTGAAGCGCGGCGGCGTGGTCAAGGTCACGGTCGGCAAGAGCGCCGAAGGGGCGGACGAGTTGAAGCTCGAGAGCCTTTCGGCGGTGACCGCCGTCGCCGCCCCGGCCCCCGAGCCGGAGGTCAAGGCGAAGGCCAAGGCGAGCCGCAAGAAGCCGGCGAAGGCCAAGAAGGCGCCGAAGTCCGGCGTCCCGGCCTTGTCGCGACCGCGGGCGGTCGTGCCGCTCGATCCGAGCGAGGAGTGAGATCGGAGATCACGCGGTGCGGCGGGTGTCGCTCGCCGCACCGCGTGATCGCACGTCCTTGTTCCCGCATCCCTCCCTCACGCGATCGGGACTGGCGCGGCGCGCCGAAATCCTGTTGAAGAGACGGCATTCGACCCCGCGCGGCTCGCCCGAAAGCCCCTCGCGGGCGTTCGTGCGTTTCTCGCCGCCGAGGTCGCCGCCTTGAAGAAGCTCACCGGTCTCTTCCGCTATCGCTCCCACGTCCGGCTCGCCAGCGTTCCGGACGGCGCGGAGGGACTGGTCATCGGCGATCTCGCCCGCGACGCGGGGGCTCGCGACGGGCGGCCGTCGCTGCTGGTGATCTGCCGCGACGGGGTGCGCATGCAGCGACTGGAGGCGGCGCTCGCCTTCTTCGCCCCCGACGTCCACGTCCTGAGCCTGCCGTCCTGGGATTGCCGGCCCTATGATCGGGTGTCGCCCAATTCGGTGGTGGTGGCGCGGCGGATGACGACGCTCTCCCATCTCGCCACGCCGCGGGAGCGGGGGAAGCCGATCGTGGTGTTGACCACCGTCAACGCCGCCGCCCAGCGCCTACCGGCCCGCGACATCGTCGCCGGCGAGACCTTCTCGGCGGTCGCCGGCGGTCGTGCCGACATGGCCGATCTGGTCAAATGGCTGGAGACCAACGGCTTCGAGCGCACGCCGACGGTGCGCGACACCGGCGAATACGCGGTCAGGGGCGGCATCCTCGATCTCTTCGCGCCGGGTACCGAAGCCCCCGTCCGGCTCGATTTCTTCGGTGACGAACTGGAGCAGATCCGCCGCTTCGATCCCGAGACCCAGCGCACCACCGGCCAGTTGAAGCGGCTCGAGTGGGTGCCGATGTCGGAGGTGACGCTGACGCCCGAGGTGGTCGCGCGCTTCCGGCGCAACTACGTCACCAGCTTCGGCGCAACCACCCGTGACGACGCCCTCTACGGCGCCATCTCCGACGGGCGGCGCTATGCCGGCCTAGAACACTGGCTGCCGCTGTTCCACGAGCGGCTGGAGACGCTCTTCGACCATGTCGGCGATGCCCGCATCGTCCTCGACCACCATGTCGACGAGGCCTTCGCCGAGCGTCTCGCCGACGTCGCCGACCATTACGAGGCTCGCCGCGAGGCGATGGACGAGGCGGCGTCGGGTGCCGTGCCCTACAAGCCGTTGGAGCCGAAGGCGCTGTTCCTCACCGAGGGCGAATGGAAGAGCCGCCTCGCCGACGCCAAGACGGCGCGCCTCACCCCCTTCGCGCTGCCCGACGACCTCGACGTCGTCGATCTCGGCGGGCGCCAGGGCCGCAGCTTCGCCGCCGAGCGGGCGTCGAGCGAGGGCAACGTCTTCGACGCCGCCGTCGGTCACATCGCCGAACTCCGCGCCGGGCCGCACCGGGTGATCGTCGCCGCCTGGTCGGACGGTGCCCTCGATCGCCTGAAACAGGTGCTCTCCGACCATGGCCTCGGCCGGGTGAAGGCGCTCGCCACCTTCCCGGAAGCCGGGCTGATGGCGAAGGGCGAGGTCGGCCTCGCCGTGCTGGGGCTGGAGAGCGGCTTCGAGATCGAGGATACGGCGATCGTCGCCGAGCAGGACATCCTCGGCGATCGGCTGATCCGGGCGAAGCGCAAGCACTCCAAGGGCTCGGACTTCATCAAGGAGGTCGCCGGCCTCGCCGAGGGCGATCTCGTCGTCCACGTCGATCACGGCATCGGCCGCTTCTCGGGCCTGAAGACCATCACCGCCGCCGGCGCCCCGCACGACTGCCTGGAGCTGATCTATCAGGGCGGCGACAAGCTCTATCTGCCGGTCGAGAACATCGAACTGCTCTCTCGCTACGGCTCGGCCGACGAGGGTGACGCCATCCTCGACAAACTCGGCGGCGTCGCCTGGGGGATGCGCAAGGCGCGGATGAAGAAGCGCATCCGCGAGATCGCGGATCAGCTGATCAGGACCGCCGCGGCGCGCCTCCTCAAGACCGCGCCGAAATATGTCGCCCCCGAGGGCCTCTACGACGAGTTCCGCGCCCGCTTCCCCTACGAGGAGACGGACGATCAGTTGGCCTCGATCGACGCCGTCTTCGACGACCTCGCCGTCGGGCGCCCGATGGACCGGCTGATCTGCGGCGACGTCGGCTTCGGCAAGACCGAAGTGGCGCTGCGCGCCGCTTTCGCGGTGGCGGCTTCGGGCCGCCAAGTGGCGGTCGTGGTGCCGACGACGCTGCTCGCCCGCCAGCATTTCCGCACCTTCGCCGAGCGTTTCAAAGGGCTGCCGATTCGCGTCGCCCAGGCGTCGCGGCTGGTCTCGGCCAAGGACCTCGCGGCGGTGAGGAAGGAACTCGCCGACGGTACCCTCGACGTGGTGATCGGTACCCACGCGCTGCTCGCCAAGGGCATCGACTTCAAGGACCTCGGCCTCCTCATCATCGACGAGGAGCAGCACTTCGGCGTCAAGCACAAGGAGCGGCTGAAGGAGCTGAAGTCGGACGTCCACGTCCTGACGCTGTCCGCCACACCGATCCCGCGCACGTTGCAACTGGCGCTGACCGGCGTGCGTGAGCTGTCGATCATCGCCACGCCGCCGGTCGATCGCATGGCGGTCCGCACCTTCATCTCGCCCTTCGATGCGCTGGTCGTCCGCGACGCGCTCCTGCGCGAGCACTACCGCGGCGGGCAGTCGTTCTATGTGGTGCCCCGCGTCGCCGATCTCGCCGAGCGCAAGGAGTTCCTCGAACGGGTGGTGCCCGAGGTGAAGGTCGCCGTCGCCCACGGCCAGATGGCGGCGGGCGAGCTGGAAGACGTCATGAACGCCTTCTACGAGGGCAAGTACGACGTGCTGCTCTCCACCACCATCGTCGAATCGGGCCTCGACATCCCCACGGCCAACACGCTGATCGTCCACCGCGCCGACATGTTCGGCCTCGCCCAGCTCTACCAGCTGCGCGGCCGCGTCGGCCGGTCGAAGATCCGCGCCTACGCGCTGTTCACCGTGCCGGCGAAGAAGCCGCTGACCCTGCAGGCCGAACGCCGCCTCAAGGTGCTGCAGTCGCTCGACAATCTCGGCGCCGGCTTCCAACTGGCGAGCCACGACCTCGACATCCGCGGCGCCGGCAACCTGATCGGCGAGGAGCAGTCCGGCCACATCAAGGAGGTCGGCTACGAGCTCTACCAGCATATGCTGGAGGAGGCGGTGGCGGCGCTGAAGTCGGGCGACGAGGCGATGCCGGAGGAGCAGTGGTCGCCGTCGATCACGGTGGGCACGCCGGTGTTGATCCCCGACCACTACGTCGCCGATCTCGGCCTGCGTCTCGGGCTCTACAAGCGCCTGTCGGATCTGTCGACGACGGAGGAGATCGACGGCTTCGGCGCCGAGCTGATCGATCGCTTCGGCCCGCTGCCGGAGGAGGTCGAGCACCTCCTCAAGATCGTCTACATCAAGTCGCTGTGCCGGCGCGCCAATGTCGAGAAGATCGAGGCGGGTCCGAAGGGCGTGGTCATCGCCTTCCGCCATTCGAGCTTCGCCAACCCGGCCGGGCTGGTGAAGTGGATCGGCGAGCAGGGCTCGCTCGCCAAGATCCGGCCCGATCAGAAGATCGTCCTCGTCCGCGACTGGCCCGATCCGCTCGATCGCCTCAAGGGCGCGGCAGTCGTCCTGACCCAACTCGTCCGTATCGCCGAGAAGAAGGACGACGGCCCGCTGACGCTGTCGGCCGGGATGATCGAGCAGCCGGAGACCAAGAAGCTCAAACTGGCCCCGACCCCGCCGCCCCCGCCGCCGCCGCAGAAGAAGCTCGGGAGATACCCGAGCCTGCAGAGCCTCGGAAGGGACAAGAAGCCGCCCGGAGGGTGGGGGAGACGGTGAGGGGGCGGGATCGGTATTGAGTCTCTCCGCCTCAATAGCGGCAGCTCTGGCCGGCCATGATCGTGCCAGCGCAGGTCGGAGTTGCCGGAGCAATGGTGATGCAGGTGTTTCCATTCGAATAGGTGCCCGGCGGGCAGAACTGTCGTATTTGCTGCGATCCGCCCGTGTGATCGCTCCCGCCTTGTCCAGTATAGCTCCTTGAATTATAGTTATTCATAAAGTTGTAACTGCGGCGCATTATGCCAAGAATTCGCTCTTCTTCCTTTTTTGTGTATCTTTTATGGCATTGCTTTAGAGTTTCTTCAGCAACGAAAGATACATTTCGGTGTGCGCTGTAACATTGGTCACCGCGGCCGCAGTATTTTTTGAGCTTGGCAACTTCGGCATCGACCTTGCGGCTGGAGATCGCACAAGGATCCAGCTCTGAACTGAAACTGTGGGATTCGCCGGACGACCGAAACACGAGAGCCTTTTCGAGCAGGTCGATCTCTTTGTCGATATCGGCGATCAACGACTTGAAGAGGCGCTTGTCTTCGTCGGTAAGCTTATCCCCGCATTTCGATAGTGCATTGATCATATGAACACGTTCTGCGCGTTCAGCCGAGAGGCATTGAACCGCATTTCCAGATTCGCAGACGTGTGTTGTTCTTTCGGCATGCGTTGTGTCATTTATCAATTTTTGGCAATCTAGGTTCTTCGATTCCGCCAATTGGATCGAAAGCAAGATGCCTACAAAGAATGAAATGAAACGTATCATCATGTGAATCTCCATCCATGCAGGGCTGTCGGTTTTCAAAGTCGATTGCGCAACGATCTTTGGGGCCCTCCGATGTTTCACTGAATCTCCACTGGTAGTGGCGTTCAATGATGCAATTCATCGCAGGTACTCGGATCGCAGGGGAGATCGACCAACACAACGCGCGCGTTTGAGGTGTTTCTCGGTTGTTTCGAGCGATGTTTCAACTGGCGCGATGGCGGCCCGCCGTTGTTTCATTCGGCAAGGTGTGTGTGAACTTGCCCCCCCCCGTCACCGAAACGTGACCCGGCGCCATCTGCTCGTGTACTGCGTCGCCGCGCGACTTCCGGCTCAATGGCTGCGAACCGTTCTCGAGAAACGGCGTGACCGGAGGTGCCCCCGATGACCGAACTGCCGCGCATGCGTGCCAGCGACTTTCCCGCCGAACTGCTCGAGATCTTCGACGGCTACGTCCACGGCCGAATGACCAAACGCGACTTCCTCGATCGCGCCGCCAAGTACTCGGTCGCCGGCCTCACCGGGGCGGCGCTGGTGAAGGCGCTGTCGCCGAACTATGCGCTGGCGCAGCAGGTCAAGGCCGACGATCCGCGCATCGTCGTCGCCAAGGCGTCGTATGCCTCGCCGAACGGGCAGGGCACCGTCTCGGGCCTGCTGGTCAAACCGGCGGGCGCCACGGGCAAGCTCCCCGGCGTGATCGTCGTCCACGAGAACCGCGGCCTCAACCCCTACATCGCCGATGTGGCGCGGCGGGTGGCGGTGGCGGGCTACGTCGCCTTCGCCCCCGACGGCCTGTCGCCGCAGGGCGGCTATCCCGGCAGCGACGACGCCGGCCGCGAGATGCAGGCGAAGATCGAACCGGCCAAGCTGATGGAGGACTTCTTCGCCGCCTATACGTTCCTCAAGGGCCACGAGGCGGTGTCGGGCAAGGTCGGCTGCGTCGGCTTCTGCTACGGTGGCGGGGTGTGCAACGCGCTGGCCGTCGCCTTCGCCGATCTCGCCGCCGCTGTGCCGTTCTACGGCCGCCAGCCGAAGGCGGAGGACGTCGCCAAGATCAAGGCGCCGCTGCTCCTCCACTACGCCGAGCAGGATCAGGGCATCAACGCCGGCTGGCCGCCTTACGAGGCGGCGCTCAAGGCGGCGGGCAAGACCTACGAGGCGCACATCTATCCGGGCGTCAACCACGGCTTCCACAACGACACGACGCCGCGCTACGATGAAGCTTCGGCGAAGCTCGCCTGGGAGCGGACGCTGGCATTCTTCAAGAAGCACCTCGGGTGAGGAGGCGGGGGCGAGCCGATCAGCGGCCGGTCTTCGCCGGCCGTTCCGGCGGTTCGCAGTCGACCGCCACCACCTTGCGGCCGTCGAAGGAGAGGGCGAGGCGGCCGTGCTTCAGTTTCAGTGCCTCGGCGCCGAAGAGATCGCGGCGCCAGCCTTTCAGGGCCGGCACATCGGCGTCGTCGTCGGTGGCGATCGCCTCCAGTTCGTCGACGGTCGCCACCACCTTGGAGGCGACGCCGTGCTTCTCGCAGACGAGCTTGAGGAGCACCTTCATCAGGTCGACCGCCGCCCCGGCGCCGTCCGGCATCGGTCGCCCCCGCGGGATGACCGGCAACTGGTCGCGCGGAATCGCCATCGCCCGCTTGACGCAGGCGAGAATCTCCTCGCCCGCCTTGGATCGTTCGAAACCCTTCGACAGCGACCGGAGATTGCCGAGGGCGCTCGCATCCTTCGGCTGATCGGCGGCGATCTCGTAGATGGTGTCGTCCTTGAGAATGCGTGAACGGGGCACGTCCCGGGCCCGCGCTTCGCGTTCTCGCCATGCCGCGATCTCTTTGAGAATGGCGAGTTCGATGGGTTTCTTCACCCGGAGCTTCAATCGCGTCCAGGCGTTCTCGGGATCGAGATCGTAGGTCTCGTGGGAGGTCAGGACCTCCATCTCCTCCGCCACCCAGTCGCTGCGGCCCTGATCGGCGAGGCGCTTCTCGAGGTGGTGGTAGACGTCGCGCAGGTGGGTGACGTCGGAGAGGGCGTAGTCGTACTGCTTCTGGGTCAGCGGCCGGCGGGTCCAGTCGGTGAAGCGGGACGATTTGTCGATGTGATGGCCGGAGATGCGGCTCACCAACTGATCGTAGGAGATCGAATCGCCGAATCCGCAGACCATCGCCGCGACCTGGGTGTCGAACACCGGATGCGGCACGAAGCCGCCGAGATTGAAGACGATCTCGATGTCCTGGCGGCCCGAGTGGAACACCTTCATCACCCGTTCGTTCCGCATCAGCTCGAGGAAGGGAGTCATGTCGAGTCCGTCGGCCAGCGCGTCGACGACCACGGCGGTGTCGGGGCCGGCCATCTGCACGACGCAGAGCTTGGGCCAGAAGGTGGTCTCGCGCAGGAACTCGGTATCGACCGCGACATAGTCGTGGGCGGCGAGGGCGCGACAGGCGGCGGAGAGATCGGCGGTCGAAGTGATGAGATTCATGGGCCCGCTCTATAGCGCGCTTCGCTCGTCTTGTCGCCTCTTCCCGCCGCCGCGACGGGTGGCGCGCCACCGATCTCGGACGTCGCGGTCGGAGGCGTGTCGCGGGCGGGCACCGTCGGCGTGTGATGTGGCGGCGAGCCTTGTTGGTAATGCATCCGACTTGCAGTCTCGGAAGTGCGCGTTAGGGTCGGTCGAGACCGCAGGACGGCGCGGCATCCGATACGACGGCCGTGCCGCGGGAGTGACAGACGGAGACGACGGTATGAAAGGCGACGCGAAGGTCATCGATTATTTCAACCGCGGTCTGCGCAGTGAGCTGACCGCCATCAATCAGTACTGGCTCCACTATCGCATTCTCGACAACTGGGGTCTGAAGGCGATGGCGAAGGTTTGGCGCAAGGAATCGATCGAGGAGATGGAACACGCGGACGGGTTCGTCGAACGCATCCTCTTTCTCGAGGGTTTCCCCAACATGCAGCAGCTCGACCCGTTGCGCATCGGCGAGACGGTGAAGGAGGTCCTCGAGGCCGATCTCGCCGCCGAACTGGGGGCTCGCGCCCTGTATCAGGAAGCTGCCGCCTACTGCGAGCAGGTCAAGGACTACGTGTCGCGCGATCTGTTCGTGAAGGTGATGACCGACGAGGAAGGTCACATCGACTTCCTGGAGACCGAACTCGATCTGATCGGACGCATCGGTCTCGAGCTCTACACCCAGACCAAGATCGGCGAGAGCGGCTCCTGATCGGGCGGCCGACGGATGCGGTGATCGACGTCCCCGTCGCGGGGCATCGGCCGGTCGGGCCGTAACGCTCATGAAATTCGGACGAGTCCGAATTTCATGAGCCCAGTATCATTCGGCTGCGCCGGGGGGCGGCCCCTGTGCCTCGTCGCCGATGTCGTCGAGCGCCGCCGGGCAGTGGGTCGCATCGCCCGCGGTACTCTCGCGGATCAGTCGACGCAGGGTCGGGGCGCAGCGGCCGCATTGCGGGTGGCAGCCGAGATGGCCGAAGAGACAGGAGACCCGAGCCACCGAAGTGTCGGGATCTTCGATCGCCCGCCGCACGACGTGATCGCTGATGACGTTGCACGAACAGATGATCACCGAACCCCTCCCGCCGCTCGGCGGCTTCGATCGCGCCGGCACTTCGCCGCGTCTTCCGGCCGACGACCGCTCCAACGGTCTCCGCGGTCGGACGTGGTGCGCCTCGCGGTTCGGCCGATTATGCGAGACTGCATGTCATTCGCAAGATGTCATTTCTGCATGGTCGACGATGGAGCCCGAGGCGATGCCCCGGAGCGGATCGGTCGGTAGGACGTCGGTGGGTGCGGCGTGCATGGCGGGCGGGACGCCGGTACGACCGGTCTCGGGGACGGATGGCGCTCTCCTCGGCGCACGGACGTCGCTCGCGCCCCGTTTTCGCCGCATCGGCGGTCTTCCTTTTCTCACCCGGCCGGCGCGTCAGGCCGAGCGCGGGAGGACGGTCCGAGATGATCACGCGTGCGACGACGACCGCGGTCCTGCTGCTCGCCCTCACCACCGCCGCCTCCGCCGCCTCGCCGGCCGGACGCTGGATCGCCACCGAGATCGGCGGCCTGCCGGTGGCGCGCGGGGTGGAGACGACCCTCGATCTCGACATCGAGGGTCGAGTCTCCGGTAAGGGCGGCTGCAACCGCTACGGCGGGTCCGCGACGGTGGGCGAGGGCAGCATCGCCTTCGGCATGATGCGTTCGACCCGCATGGCCTGCCAGGCTCCCGAGATGGACCAGGAGGTGCGCTTCCATCGCGCCCTCGCCCGTGCCGGCGGCTGGCGGGCCGACGACGATCGGCTGGTGCTCACCGATGCGGCCGGCGGGGTGGTGGCGCACTTCCTGCGCCGCCGCTGAGATCCGCCGGCACCGTCGGCGCGAACGGGCATGGCCGACGTTCGCGAAGCTTGACAAGACCGGATGCCCATGCGCTTTTGCCGCCGACTTTCGCACCCTCGCGGGTTCGATCGCGCGATCGGATTCGCTCGGGGCCTCGGGCCGCGTTTCCGCGCCGCGCCCGCCGTCGGATCATCTCGGAAAGAGACGCCATCATGCATCGCTATCGCTCCCACACCTGCGGACAACTGACGGCGGCGAACGCCGGCTCGACCGCCCGGCTCTCGGGCTGGGTGCACCGGGTGCGCGATCACGGCGGCCTCCTGTTCATCGACCTGCGTGACCACTACGGCATGACCCAGGTGGTGTGCGATCCCGACAGCGCCGCCTTCAAGACGGCCGAGAGCGTGCGCGGCGAGTGGGTGATCCGCATCGACGGCGAGGTGAAGAAGCGCACCGCGGAGACGATCAACCCCAATCTGCCGACCGGCGAGATCGAGGTCTTCGCCCGCGAGATCGAGGTGCTGTCGACCGCCAAGGAGCTGCCGCTGCCGGTGTTCGGCGAGCCGGACTATCCGGAGGACACCCGCCTCAAATACCGCTTCCTCGATCTGCGCCGCGAGACGCTGCACAAGAACATCGTCACCCGGACGAAGATCATCCGCTCGATGCGCAATCGCATGGAGGAGATCGGCTTCACCGAGTATTCGACGCCGATCCTGACCGCGTCGTCGCCGGAGGGCGCGCGCGACTTCCTGGTGCCGAGCCGCATCCATCCCGGCAAGTTCTTCGCCCTGCCGCAGGCGCCGCAGCAGTACAAGCAGCTGCTGATGGTCGCCGGCTTCGACCGCTACTTCCAGATCGCGCCGTGCTTCCGCGACGAGGATCCGCGCGCCGACCGCCTGCCCGGCGAGTTCTACCAGCTCGACCTCGAGATGAGCTTCGTCACCCAGGACGATGTGTTCGAGACGATGGAGCCGGTGCTGCGCGGCGTCTTCGAGGAGTTCGGCGAGGGCAAGCCGGTGACGCAGGTGTTCCCGCGCATCCCCTATGACGTGTCGATGCGCAAGTATGGCTCGGACAAGCCGGATCTGCGCAACCCGATCGAGATGCAGGCGGTGACCGAGCATTTCGCCGGCTCCGGCTTCAAGGTCTTCGCCGGCATGATCGCCAACGATCCCAAGGTCGAGATCTGGGCGATCCCGGCCAAGACCGGCGGCAGCCGCGCCTTCTGCGACCGGATGAACGGCTGGGCGCAGTCGGAAGGTCAGCCGGGGCTCGGCTACATCTTCTGGCGCGACGGCGAGGAGGGCGGCGCCGGGCCGCTCGCCAAGAACATCGGCCCGGAGCGCACCGAAGCGATCCGCGTCCAGATGGGCCTCGGCGTCGGCGATGCCTGCTTCTTCGTCGCCGGGCGGCCGGAGAAGTTCGTCAAGTTCGCCGGCGACGCCCGCGTCCGCGTCGGCAAGGAACTGGGGCTCACCCAGGAAGACCAGTTCGCGCTGTGCTGGATCGTCGACTTCCCCTTCTACGAGTGGGACGAGGACGAGAAGAAGGTCGAGTTCGCGCACAACCCGTTCTCGATGCCTCAGGGCGGCCTCGAGGCGCTGACGACGCAGGACCCGCTCAGCCTCAAGGCCTTCCAGTACGACATGGTGTGCAACGGCTACGAGATCGCCTCGGGCTCGATCCGCAACCAGTCGCCGGAGGCGATGGTCAA
Source organism: uncultured Alphaproteobacteria bacterium (assembly GCA_937864925.1). Lineage (GTDB taxonomy): Bacteria > Pseudomonadota > Alphaproteobacteria > Rhizobiales > Ancalomicrobiaceae > CALBKH01. Next base: position 27,102 of record CALMFH010000282.1, read on the forward strand.
GGCGTTCGAGCTGGTGGGGCTCTCCAAGGCCGACGTCGAGGAGCGCTTCGGCGGCATGTACCGCGCCTTCCAGTACGGCGCCCCGCCGCACGGCGGCATGGCGGCGGGTGTCGACCGGGTGGTGATGCTGTTGGTCGGCGCCGAGAACCTGCGCGAGATCACGCTCTTCCCGATGAACCAGCGTGCCGAGGACCTGCTGATGGGCGCGCCGTCGGCTGCGACGCCGAAACAGTTGCGCGAACTGCACATCCGGTTGAACCTGCCGAACTGAGGCGGGCGCCGACATCACCGACGACGCGAGGGGACCCGATCGGGTCCCTTCTGCGTTTCGCGGCGGTCGGCGCCGGCGGCGGCGAGGGGATGGCCATGGCGAACGCGGCCTCGGGGAAGAAGCGTGGTGGTGGTGCGAGCGGCAAGGGCGGCGCACCGCGATCGACCGGGATGGCCTGGACGGTGATCGTTCTCGGCTCGGTGCCGCTCGGCTTCGGGCTGTGGGGCCTGAAGCAGGGGCTCGAGACCCTGCGCTGGCCGAAGGTCGAGGCGGAGATCGTCGACAAGCGGCTCATCCTGCGAGACGACACGCCGACCCGTGGCGGGGTTCAGGTCGGCCACGTCCGTATCCAGGAGCGAACCGAATTCGCCGCCTTCGCGGTGCTGTTCCGCTACACGGCGGCCGGTGAGGTCCGGCTCGGCGCCGGGGTCGAGCGCGGCGATCTCGGGCTGCAGAATTCGGCGAAGTCACGCGAACAGGACAACGCTCATCCGGTCGGCGCCAAGGTCATGGTGGTGGTCGATCCGCAGGATCCCGACGACGCCTATCTTCTCGCCGGGCCGAGTTCGGCGGCCAAGATGTTGAGCGCGGTCGGCGCCGGCATGGTGCTGATCGGCCTGTGGATGCGCTCCCTCATGCGCCGTGGGATCGGCTCGGGCGCGCCGGCGGACGAGGTCTGACGGCGTCTCGAACCGCGCCGGGAGAGACCTCCGTCGGGCGCAGAGCGCGCCGCGTCAGATTTCCATCAGATCGCGGCCGACGACCAGTTCGCCGGAGAAATGCGGGCGTACTGCGTCGTACCACACCTCATCGGCGGGGAAGCCGCCGGGGACGAGGTGGGAGAGCACCAGCTTCTTCACGCCCGCGCGCGTGGCGATGTCGCCGACCTGTTCGGTGGTGGTGTGGCTGGCCAGCAGGTGCTCGCGCAGGGTTCGGGCGTTGGGCTCGCTGGCGATCAGCGGATCGAGCGAGGGCAGGTGCATCACCTCGTGCACCAGCACGTCGGCGCCCTCGGCGAGGCGGATCAGTGCGTCGCAGGGGCGCGTGTCGCCGGAGAAGACGATCGACCGGTCGGGGCAGTCGAAGCGATAGGCGAAGGCCGGCTCGACCGGCGGGTGTTCGACCACCGCTGCGGTGACCCGTACGTTGTCGTCGGCATGGACGAAGCCGGTTTCGGTGATCTCGCGGGTGTGGACGATGCGGCGCAGGTCCGGGCGGCCTTCGTCGGCGATACGGGTGCGGATGTCGTAGTCGTTCATCAGCAGGAACAGCCGCATCATCTCGGCGAGCGGCGGCGGGCCGAAGAGGTCGACGCGCTCGGCGATGTCGGCCGACCAGGTGAGCAGCACCAGATTGCCGATGTCGGCGTTGTGGTCGGAGTGGTGGTGGGTGAGGAAGACACCGCGGATCGAGGCGAGCCCGACCTTGGCCATCACCAACTGTCGGGCGACGCCGTTGCCGCAGTCGACGACGTAGGAGGCGCCGTTCACCGTCACCACCTGTGACGGTGCCGCCCGGTTCGGCTTCGGCGTCGGCCCGCCGGCGGTGCCGAGCAGGATCACTCGCGACGTCACGGTGGCATCGGCGTTCATGCGGCGTCTCCCGGCGGCGGTAGGCGGTGGTCGGGCGGGGTCAGGCCCGGCGCGGCGGCGGCCGGCGATCTCCCGCCGGCGAGCTTCGGCGATCCATCGGCCACTGACAAGCACTCCCACGAACGGCAGCGACCGATCCGATTCGGTCGTATCGTGAGGGCGCCGTGCAGCCGCGGCCTTCAGCGGGGGGCTGGGAGAGGTGCGGAGAGGAGGGCGTGGACGGCGCGGGCGGTCAGTCCTCTTCCTGCGCGTCGGTGGCGATCTGTTGCGGGAGGCCGGTGCCCTGCGCCTTGGCCATCGTCGCCGGCACCTTGCCCCATTTGCCGGGAGCGCCGCGCATGGCGAAGTAACTGCCGCAGCCGTATTTCCAGTCGCGCGGCGTGCCGATGTCGACGTGGATCATGTGGGGGTGGCAGTAGGTGCCGACACCGCCGATACCGGGAACGGTGCGGGCGTAGGCGGCGAGTTCGGCGGCGCCGACATTGTTGATCTGGATGTCGACGGCGGCACACTGACGGTGCAGCGAGCCCTGCCGGCCGCGATCGCGGAAGCCGGAGGTGATCACCACCTTCTGCTGATAGCGGTTCTCGATCCGCCGCAGGATGTCGACCAGTTCGGGCTTGAGACAGGCCGTCTCGACCGACCCCGTCTGCAGCACGTAGGGAACGCCGAAGGGCGTGTCGATCTTGGTCCGGCCCGGCGGTTTCACCGGCTCGGTCGGGCTGGAGAAGAAGCCGAGAACGTTGCCGGACGGCGGCGCCTCCGGCGGTGCCGCGCGGATCGGGGCCACTTCGAGCGGGGGCTGCGACGACGGCCCCAGCGAGGCGAGCAACAGCGGACGCGGCTTCGGCAGCGGCAGGCGGGTCGGCTCGACGTTCGGTCGCGCCCGTGGCATCGGCAGGGCGAGCGGGACGATCGCTTCGTCGTCCTCGTCGTCTTCCCGCAGACGAGCCGAGACGGTCGGCGGCGCGTCGATGACGCGATCGATCACCATGTTGCCACCGGAAGCCGTCGGGTCGGTCGGCGCGAAGGCCATGGTCGACAGCGAGGCGGTGGCGAACGAGCCGGCTTCCGACCCGGTCATCTCGCCGGTGCCGGGGACCACGGCGCCGACCGTGTCGGCGATCGCCGCGGCGCGGACGGGTAGGGGCAGGCGGTCGGCCTTCGTCGCGGCGGTCTCGATTGCCAGGGCGATCTCCTCGACCTGTTGCGTCGACAGCGCGGCGTGGGCGGCGATCGTCGCGACGCCGGCGGCGACGACGACCGCGCCGGCCACGGCGCCGAACCCGGCGTACCGCAGAAGCGCACCGCGGTCGGCGGTGGAATCCGTGTTCGGGCGCGAGAAGACGATGAAGCGACGCACCACGGCGAGACGGTCGTGGAGCGAGTCGATCAGGGTCGCGAGTTGCCGGCGGGCCCGATCGAGCGCGGACGCGTCGTCGGAGCTTTCACCGATGTTGATCCCCGCGGCCAACCGCACGGTGGCGCGCAGTCCACGCTCGACGGGCGCTTCGGGGTCGCTCATTCGGCCTCGGGCTTCTTCTCTTACGACCGGCGACGTCACGTCGCGCATCTCATTCCGGCGGATCGGCGCCGGTTCGGTCGCGCGCAGGACGGCGCGACCCTAGTCGATTTGCGCCACCGGGTAAACACCTCGCGGCGACGAACCCGGTGTGCTCCACCGCCGGCGCGCGATGCGCGAGTGGTCGCGTCCGGTCGGCACCGCGTCCGATCTGTGCGGGCGCCGGAAGCGGGATCCCGATCCGTCGGGACCCCGCGCCGTCGGCATCAGTCGTTGGCCTTGACGTCGGCGCCGAGCACCGTCGGCAGCGACTGCGGCGCCATCATCGCGGCACCCATGATCTCGGCCACCGGGGTCGGCTTGGCCGGGTTCGCGGAGACGGTGAGCGACTTCGGCGCCTTGAGGAAGGCTGAGGCCGCCGTGGCGATCTTCGCTTCGAAGTCCTTGTTGCCGATCGCCGACACCAGCATCGGCACCATAGCGCCGAGCTGCTGGACCAGCGCCTGTTCCGGGATGCCCTGCTTCTTGGCCTGGGAGGCGAGCACCCGCTTGACCAGCGAGGCATCGTCGTAGCGCAGCGACAGCTTCTCCACGGTGAGGCCCTGCATCAGCTCCATCTGCTTGGCCTGGTCGCCCTCGGTCTTCTTGAACGCCTCCACCACCGCCGGCGTGAGGCCGCCCAGGGTGAAGTTGAGCTTGAGACCACCGATCTCGGCACCGGTGACGGAGAGCTGGTCGATGACGAGGCGGCCGGTCTTGTCGTCCCAGGACCCGGTGAGGCCGGCGTCGAGCATGACCTTGGAGTAGCCGAGTTCGAAGAAGTCCTTGAGCTGCGGATCGTTCGCTTCGAGGGGAACCTCGAGGCCCTTCATCTCGAGGCCGGCCTTGCGCGGCACACCGGCGACGAAGTCCGAGGTCGTCACCGTGATCGCGGCGATCGGGACGGTCTTGTCCTTGTCGTCGGTGATCGAGATGCCGGTCGCCTCGGCCCGGTCGAAGCGCTCGCCGGTGGTGGTCTTGGCGCGGATCTTCTCCGGCGACTGGCCGACGTAGTTGACGATCTTCAGCGAGGCGATGGCGATGGTGGCGTCGTCACTCTCGATCTCGACATCGGTGGCGGCGATCTGGTCGGCGGTGAAGCCACCGTCGGCGGTCGGCTTGGCGCCGGTGTAGGTGACCGCGGCGGCGGTGAGCGTCGTGCTCTTGCCGTCGTGCTCCATGGTGGTTTCGGAGTCGGTGACGGTGAAGGCCGCATCGCCGCCGCTCACCGATTCCCACTTCACCTCGGTGGCGCCCGCGGCCTTGCTCGCCTCGGCGACGATCGACAGCACCTTGTCGCGCATCGCCTGGGCCGACGCCGGGGCGATCGGTGCGGTCAGCGCGAGCAGGGCGGCGAGAGATACCGCGGCGAGACCGCGCTTCCGGATCGAATTCGTCATCTTCGCCATCTCCTCGTTGTCGGTCGGGCGTTCTGGTCTGGAGCGTTCGATGCCTTCCTCGCAGCCGGATGCGGCGAAGAAAGGGCATTCCGTCGGGGCATCATCACTCGGTTCGCAAGCGCGCGTCCAGTCGTTCGGCGAGGCGAGCGAGATCGTCGCTCGTCTCGAGGATTTCGACGATCGGCACCGGCGCCGGCGGGCGGACCTCCAGCGTGATCGATGTCGTCCGGTCGAGAAACCGTCGCGCTTCTTCCACCATCCTGCGGCGGCGGGTCGGATCGCGCACCTCGGCGAAGAGCGCCGACATCTCCTTGGCGAGGCGGCGGCGAACCTTCTCCGTCGTCGTCCTGTCGTCGCGGGCGAGTTTGCGGATCAGGCGACCGACGAAGGAGGCGTCGACACAGGTCGCCGACGCTTCGACGAGACCGATCCCGGGAAGCGCATCGGGGATGGTCTCGGGGTGCAGGAACAGCGACGCCGGGATGCCGGCGAGGCGCGCCTTCACCTCGATCCGCCCCATGTCGGCGATCGCCAGATCGGCCGTGTCGACCGCGATCTCCTTCGCCGTTTCGTTCCAGGCGAGGCGCAGGGCGGCGGAGATGTCGAGCTCTGCATAACCGAGGTCGCCGAGCACCCGCCGGCCTTCGGCGTCGGCGAGGCCGGTCGGCACGACGAAATGATCGAGCTTGGCCGAAACCGTCGTCGGCACGGCGCGCCGGAAGCGGTCGAGGTCGATCACCAGCGCTCCCAGTCTGATCGCCGGCACCCCCGGCTCCGCCACCTCGAATCGTTCGACATCGAAATGGCCGAGCCGCGGCATCAGCGACGAGGGGTCGATCTCGGCTCCCACCGCGCCGGCCTCCAGGGCGCGACGCAGATCGTCGCCGTCGGGAAAGGCCAGATCGCGGGCCGTCATCCGCGCGAGGCGCAGGATCGCTTTCGGCGCGACGATGTCGACGCCCTCCACCGTGAGCTCATCGAGGCGCTCGCCGGAAAAAGCGCCGACGGCGATCCGCGCCACGTCGGCATGGTCGAGATCCGGCCCGGTGAGGTGAAAGCCCTCGATCGTCCATCCCTCGTCGCGGGTCGCCAGGAACAGCTCCAACAACACCCGTGCCGCATCGCCCCGCGAGGCGTCGGGCGATCCGACGAGGAAGCGGTCGATCAGGCGCCCGAGCGGCGCCGGGCCGCGACCGATCCGGCGCGCACCGATGCGCATCGCCTGGAGCGACAGGACCGCATCGCCGGTTTCGAGCGCGACCGGGCCGGTCCGCAACCCGTCCATCGAGGTGAGGAGGGCCGCGTCACGTTCGGCGCCTTCGGCTCCGCCGTCGTCGAAGACCCGGCGCCAGACCGTCGGATCGAACCCGAGGAGCTCCGTATCGGCGACGGTCAACCGGGCCCTGCCGACCGCAGCGATCGCATCGAGGGTCGCGCGGGCGAAGGCGAGCCGTTCGATCCGCCCACCGGCGAGCCCGGTCAGCGCCACCGTCTCGGCCGTCGCTTCGGTGTGTTCGGACCCGTCCGCCCGGCGGCTCGAGAAACCGAATCGACCGATCGTGGCGCGGCCGACGGCGACGGCGTCGTAGACCCGCGTCGCCGCCAGCGACGAGGTGATGGGTCGATCCGGATCGATCGACGGCCGATCGAAGGTCGGGATCGCGACGTCGGCGAGGGCGACATCGGCGAGTTCGAGCGCGATGGTCTCGTCGCCCTGCGTCGTCGACATCGTGAGTCGCGGGAGGTCGAGGCCGCGCAGGGCGAAGCCGCCCCCGGGGCGCTCGGAGAGGTCGGCGATCGTCACCGAGGGAACGGTGATGCGGATCGGCACGCCGCCCTCGGTCGGCACAGTGATCGTCAGGTCGCGTAATTCGACGCGATCCTCGCCGGTGGAGCGGGAGAGGCCGCCCCATTCGACGGTCCGTCCGGCCGCCCGTGCCGACGACGCCCAGGCGTCGAGGAGACGTTCGGTCGTCTCACCGGCCAAGGCGGTGGCGGCCGAGACCGCGACGACGATCGCGGCGAGGATCGCCGAGGTTCGGCGCGGCGGAACGGGGCATCGACGACCGACGAGGCTCATGGCCGCTCCTGGCCGCCGGCACCACGGACCCCGCCATCCCGTCGCCGGAGTGGGGACGGGCGAGACGCGCACCCCGACGACATCGCAGCGACCGGCGGAGAGGGGGCGGGGAGGCCGATTCGCGCCCGCGGCGGAGGCGGAATCGGCCATCTTCAGATCCTGTTTACCACGCGTGGCGGACACTCGCCGAGACCTCGAACGAATCCGGAGAGCCCTTGCGCAACCGAGGCCGCAATCTGCTGGTGGCGATCTTCGTGGTCGTCCTGATCGGCGTCACGCCCTACCTGCTGGGGCGGGCGGTGCTGCGCGTCCATGCCGACAAGATCGGCCGGGCCGAACTGCTGTCGATCGCCGAGCAGGAACTGCGGCGCGCCGAGAGCGCCGTCGCCGAGGCGGTCACGGCGCTGCGCGACGCCGATCGCGCCGGCATCTCCGACTGCACCGGCGCCAAGGTGGCGCGTCTCGGCGACATGGCGGCCCGCTCGCGCTTCGTCCGCCGGATGGGGCTGGTCGACGCCGCCGGATACGCCATGTGTTTCGATCCGCCGACGGCCAAGCGTCGCGGTGCCGTGCTCTTCGACGTCGCCGAAGCCCGGCAGGTGACGATCACCCTTCTCGACCCGGAGCGTATCCCCGATGTGGTGCCGGGAACCGTGCTCGTCGCCTGGCACACCGCAGCGGGAGCCCATCTGGTGGCCGAACTGACCGCTTCGGTCGTCGACGTCGATGCCGGAGCCGAATACCTGCGCGGCTCCCGCCACCTCGCCCTTCTCATCGGCGACGCCGACGTCTGGGCCTCGGCCGGGGTGCGGCCGACCGGAGCGGATGTCGTCTCGCAGCAGGCGCGGTCCGATCATTTCCCACTCACCGCGAGGGCCGAGATCTCCGCCGCGGCACTCTACGAACTGGTGCGGCCGCTCGAGGCGACGCTCGCCATCGGGACGCTCGCCGGAACCACCGTGCTCATCGGCATCGCCTTCCTGATCTACTGGAAGCCGACCTCGGAGGTCGACGACGAGATCCTGGTGGCGCTGCGGCGCGAGGAGTTCGTGCCCTATTTCCAGCCGGTGATGAACATCGACACCGGCCGCATCGAGGGCTGCGAGATGCTGGTGCGCTGGATCCGTCCGGACGGAACCACGGTGTCGCCCGGCGCCTTCATGTCCTATTGCGAGACCTCCGGCCACGTCTTCGAGATGACCCGGCTCCTCATGCGCAAGTCGGTCGCCCAACTCGGCGGGCTCTATGCGCGCCACCCCGAGCTGAAGCTGTCGATCAATCTCTTCGCCGGCCATTTCTCGGATCGTCGCATCATCGAGGACGTCGTCGCCATCTTCGAGGGCACGGAGATCGGTTTCGACCAGTTGGTCTTCGAGGTGACCGAGCGCTATCCGCTGCGCGACATCGTCCAGGCCCGCAAGATCATCGCCGAGATGCACGCTCTCGGCTGTCGCGTCGCGCTCGACGATACCGGGACCGGCCACGGCGGCCTCGCCTACATCCAACAGCTCGGCATCGACATCGTGAAGATCGACAAGATGTTCATCGACGCGATGGGCTCCGACCTCGGCGCCTCCACCATCGTCGACGTGCTGGTCGAACTGGCCAATTCGCTCGGCATGGGCGTCGTCGCCGAGGGCGTGGAGAACCAGGAGCAGCTCGAACGGCTGCGCGAGAAGGGCGTCACCTCGGCTCAGGGCTACGTCTTCGCGCCGGCACTTCCGGCCAAACTGTTCATCGACCTCGCCGAGGGCATGCTGTCGCGCCGCCGCGGATCGGCGGCAGCGGCGGAGAGCGCCGCCGACAGCGAAGCGGCCTGACGCGCCCGTCCCATCACCCGACGCGATGGAGCCGCCGGGCCGCTCGGATCGCGGTGCCCCGGCGTTCGCTCGTCGCCGCGGCGGGAGCGGGGGCGCTTCGCGACCTCGCGCATCGGTCGGAGCCGGGTGCGGCGCAGCGCGCGGGGTCCGCGCGATCGGGCCGTTCCCAGCGACGCGGAACATGCTCTAACCTCGACGGATGACCGCCACCGTCTTCGCCGCCGTCCTTCTCTCCGCCGTGCTCCACGCCGGTTGGAACGTCCTGGTGAAACGGACCGACGATCCGCGAGCCACGGCGATGCTCGTGGTCATCGGCGCAGGTTTCGTCGCGGCGGCGATCCTGCCCTTCGTCGATCCACCGGCGGCGGCGAGCCTGCCGTGGCTGGCGGGGGCGGTGGTGTTGCAGGTCGTCTACGTCCTGCTCCTCGCCACCGCCTACCGCGTCGCCGACATGAGCCTCGTCTACCCGACGATGCGCGGCAGTGCTCCGATGATCGTCACGGCGGTGTCGATCGGGCTTCTCGACGAACGCCTGTCGGCAACCGCCTGGTTCGGTATCGCCACCATCGCCCTCGGCATCCTGTCGCTCGCCCTCGGGGCGCGCCGCACCGGCGGCGGTCGGGGCGTGGCGATCGCCCTCCTCACCGCCTGCGCCATCGCCGGTTCCACCCTGGTCGACGGTCGTGGTGTCCGTCTCTCCGGCTCTCCTGTCGCCTACACCCTGTGGGAAGGGCTCCTGACCGGGCTTCCCTTCCTCGGATGGGCGATCGTCTTCGGCGGTGCCCGCTTCCGCGCCCATGCGCGCCGCCACTTCGTCGCCGGCCTCGCCGGCGGCGTCGGCACCACCGCGTCCTACGGCGTGGCGCTGTGGGCGATGACCCAGGCGCCGGTCGCCCTGGTGGCGGCGCTACGCGAGACCTCGATCGTCTTCGGCCTGATCCTCGCGCGCCTCGTCCTCGGCGAACGGGCCGGCGGGCGGCGCCTCGCCGCCGCGGGCCTCATCCTCCTCGGCGCCGCCGTGCTCCGGGCGGCCTGAGTTCGCCTCGTTCGGCGCCGAGACACCGGTTCGGCCGTCGACGGACCGGACGGTCCGATGCGAGCCGCGACGGGCCCGGCGAGACCGATCGCGACGCGGTAGGGACGTCGCAACGTCCGACACGCGTGATCGGACCCGTTCGTGCCGCGATGCGCCGGAGGGAGCGACGATCGTTTCCGGGCGCCGAGAGCGGGCGAAGCCCCTTCGATCCGACCGAATGGATAAGATCACCTCGTCCGCCCCCGGGGCGTTCGCTCGCGACGGAACATCGAAGGGCCTGGCCGAGCCACTCCACCGAGACCACTACCGATCGCGTGTCGCGGGACGGCCCGGCCATCGCAACTCGGCGCTTGACGAAAGAACAAAACACGAACATGATGTGGATATCGGGTGGATATCCCGTCGAAGGAGGGTCCCATGGCTCATCTGGTTCGCGGTTTCGTTCGTGAGTTCGCCTCGTTCGGTGCGCTGCTGGCTTTCGTCGCGATGGTCACCATGTGGAGCGATCTGATCGCGCGGGCGGCGCGTTTCTGAGAACATGTCATGAATATTCGGCGGATCTCGATCGCCCGCCCGCGACCGGAAAGGCGAGGAGCGCGGGCCGGTGCCGGCCGAAGGCGCGACCGCGATCGCGCCGGTGGTGGCGCGAGGATCTCGGGGACGGCGGCGGAGACGGGCATCCTCCGCGTTGACGAGGTCCCGCCGGCGACGACACTTGTCGGCGCGCCGACCGCGACTCGCGATCGGTGCCGGGAGGGTGGGCGACATGGTCGAGACGAACCGGACGGAGCGAGGCGGAGGGGTGGGTGTCGGCTTCGTCCACCTGCGCGTCCATTCCGCCTATTCGCTGCTCGAAGGTGCCTTGCCACTCGGCCGCCTCGTCGAGCTCGCCAAGGCCGACGGCCAGCCGGCCCTCGGGCTCACCGACACCGGCAACCTCTTCGGCGCGTTGGAATTCTCCGAGAAGGCCGCCGACAAGGGGCTGCAGCCGATCGTCGGCTGCCAGATCGCCGTCGACTTCGCCGATCACGCCGGCGAGCCGGGACGGCGGACGACGCTGGTCGAGAAGCATCCTTCGCTGGTTCTGATCGCGGCGACCGAGACCGGCTGGACGAACCTCGTCCGCCTCGATTCGCGCGCCTTCCTCGGCACCGAGGGTGCCGAGACGCCGCATGTCACCGTCGACGACCTCGCCGAGTTCGCCGAGGGGCTGATCGTGCTCACCGGCGGGCCGACCGGGCCGATCGATCGGGCGCTCGTCGGCGGGCAGGCCGATCTCGCCCGCCGCCGCATCGAGCGCCTCGCCGCCCTCTTCGGCGATCGCCTCTACGTCGAACTCCAGCGCCACGGCCTCGACGAGGAGAGGACGGCCGAGGTCGGGCTGATCGATCTCGCCTACGACCTCGGCCTGCCGCTCGTCGCCACCAACGAGCCCTTCTTCCCCGCGCGCGACGACTACGAAGCCCACGACGCGCTGATCGCCATCGCCGAGGGCAAGGTGCTGCTCGAGGAGGATCGCCGCCGCCTCACCCCCGAACACCACTTCAAGAGCCGCGCCGAGATGATGGCGCTCTTCGCCGATCTGCCCGAGGCGCTCGCCTCCACCGTCGAGATCGCCCGGCGCTGTTCCTGGCGCCCGTTGAAGCGCAAGCCGCTCCTGCCGCGGTTCACCGGCTCGGGGGCCGATGCGGAAGCGGCGGAAGCATCGGAGATGCGGGCCCAGGCGCTCGCCGGGCTCGAGCGCCGGCTCGCCATACACGGCCCGGCGCCGGGGCGCAGCGCGCAGGACTATCGCGACCGGCTCGATTTCGAGCTCGGCATCATCGAGAAGATGAAGTTCCCCGGCTACTTCCTGATCGTGTCGGACTTCATCAAATGGGCGAAGGAGCACGGCATCCCGGTCGGGCCGGGCCGCGGTTCGGGTGCCGGCTCGCTGGTCGCCTGGTCGCTGACCATCACCGATCTCGATCCCTTGCGTTTCGCCCTGCTCTTCGAGCGCTTCCTCAACCCCGAGCGCGTGTCGATGCCCGACTTCGACATCGACTTCTGCCAGGATCGCCGCGAGGAGGTGATCCGTTACGTCCAGGAGAAATACGGCCGCGATCAGGTCGCCCAGATCATCACCTTCGGCACGCTGCAGGCGCGCGCCGTGCTGCGCGACGTCGGGCGGGTGCTGCAGATGCCCTACGGCCAGGTCGACCGGCTGTGCAAGCTGGTGCCGCAGAACCCGGCGAATCCCGTGACGCTGAAACAGGCGGTCGACGGCGAGCCCAAGCTGCAGGAGGCGCGGGTCGAGGAGCCGATCGTCGACAAGCTGATCGACATCGCGATGAAGCTCGAGGGGCTCTATCGCCACGCCTCGACCCATGCCGCCGGCGTCGTCATCGGCGATCGACCGCTCGACCGGCTGGTACCGCTCTACCGCGATCCGCGCTCCGACATGCCGGTCACCCAGTACAACATGAAGTGGGTGGAGAGTGCCGGTCTGGTGAAGTTCGACTTCCTCGGGTTGAAGACGCTGACGGTGCTGTCCACCGGGGTGAAGCTCGTCGCCCGGCGTGGCATCGACGTCGATCTCGCGCAGCTGCCGCTCGACGACCCGGCGACCTACGCGCTCTTGGCCAAGGGCGAGACCGTCGGCGTGTTCCAGCTGGAATCGACGGGTATGCGCAAAGCGATCGCCGACATCCGGCCCGACCGCTTCGAGGACATCATCGCTCTCGTCGCCCTCTACCGGCCCGGCCCGATGGCCAACATCCCGGTCTACGGCGCCCGCAAGCAGGGGCTGGAGCAACCCGACTACATGCATCCCCTCCTGGAGTCGGTGCTGAAGGAGACCTTCGGCATCATCGTCTACCAGGAGCAGGTGATGCAGATCGCGCAGATCCTGTCGGGCTATTCGCTCGGCGAAGCCGATCTGTTGCGCCGCGCCATGGGCAAGAAGATCAAGGCCGAGATGGACACCCAGCGGGTGCGTTTCGTCGACGGCGCGCTGAAACAGGGCCTGACCAAGGACCACGCGAACACCATCTTCGACCTGCTGGCCAAGTTCGCCGACTACGGCTTCAACAAATCCCATGCCGCGGCCTATGCGCTGGTCGCCTATCACACCGCCTGGATGAAGGCAAACCATCCGGTCGAGTTCCTGGCCGCGACCATGACCCTCGACATGTCGAACACGGACAAGCTCGCCGACTTCCGCCGCGAGGCGATCCGCCTCGGCATCGGCGTCGAGCCGCCGTCGATCAATCGGTCGCGCGAATATTTCGACGTCGCCGACGGGGCGATCCTCTATTCGCTCGCCGCGGTGAAAGGGGTGGGCGGTCAGGCGGTCGAGCACATCGTCGCGGCGCGCGGTTCACGGCCGTTCCGCGACCTCGCCGACTTCGCCGCTCGCATCGACCCCAAGCAGGTCAATCGACGCACGTTGGAGAGTCTCGTCGCGGCCGGTGCCTTCGACGAGATCGAGCCCGACCGGGCGCGGCTCACCGAGGGTCTCGACATGATCATGGCGGCGGCGATCCGGGCGCGCGACGATGCCTCGGCCGGGCAGGGGGCGCTCTTCGGGGGTGGGCCGGTGGCCGAGCCGATCCGCCTGCCGCAGGTCGCCGGCTGGATGCCGGCCGAGCGGCTGAACCGGGAGCACGCCGCGATCGGCTTCTATCTCTCCGCCCATCCGCTCGACGAGTACCGGGTGGTGCTCGACAAGATGCGGGTGCAGATGTGGCGCGAGTTCGAGGCGGCGGTGAAGCGCGGCGCGAGCTTCGGCCGCCTCGCCGGCACGGTGACCTCGCGCCAGGAGCGCAAGACCAAGACCGGCAACAAGATGGGCATCGTCCGCATTTCCGACCCGACCGGGTCCTACGAGGCGGTGATCTTCTCGGAAGGGCTGGCGCAGTACCGCGAGCTGCTCGACGCCGGGCAGTCGGTGATCGTCTACGCCTCGGCGGAAGAGCGCGCCGAGGGCGTTTCCGTGCGCATCGAAAAAGTCGAGCCGCTCGACCTGTTGGCGGCACGCGAGCAACAGAACCTACGGGTCTTCCTGCGTGATCCCGGCCCGGTCGACAGCCTCGCCCGCCATCTCGGCGAGCGCGGCGAGGGTGAGGTGTCGCTGGTGTTGCTCATCGGCGAGGGGCGGCAGGAGGTCGAGGTCCGCCTCCCCGGCAAGTATCGCGTCTCGCCGCAGATCGCCGGGGCGCTCAAGACCGTGCCGGGGGTGGTGCAGGTACAATTGGTATGAGCGGGCGCGCGGGCGGAGGATCTCATCCCCGCCCGCGGTAGGGCGGAACTCCCTGGTCGGGGATCCACAGATCCTCCGGCGGCTTGCCGGTCGACCAGAAGACGTCGATCGGGATGCCGCCGCGCGGGTACCAGTAGCCGCCGATGCGCAGCCACTGCGGGGCGAGCAGATCGACGAGGCGGCGACCGATGGCCACGGTGCAGTCCTCGTGGAAGGCGCCGTGGTTGCGGAAGGCGGCGAGATAGAGCTTCAGCGACTTCGATTCGACCAACCAGGGGCCCGGCACGTAGTCGATGACGAGATGGGCGAAGTCGGGCTGGCCGGTCACCGGGCAGAGCGAGGTGAACTCCGGGACGGTGAAGCGGGCGAGGTAGCGCGTGTCGGGGTGCGGGTTCGGGACGCGGTCGAGCACCGCCTCTGCGGGCGAGGCGGGAAGGCGGCTCGGGTGACCGAGTTGCAGGCCGTGGGGGTCGAATTCCATCGTCGTCGGGTCCTTCTCGTCGTCGCCGGTGCTGCGCTGCCTCGTCCGAAACCTCCGTCCTACATAATCGCGCCGCGACGATCCGTCATCGGGAGGGGGCGACTACCACGCGGAGATGACGTCGGTGATCCGCCGAGCGAAGGCCTCGACCGCTTTCGGGCGTACCTTTTCCGCGTCGTAGAGGGAGAGGAACTGCAGTCGGCAGTTCGGCGCGCAGGTTCCCAGGATCGCGGCACGCAGGATCCGGCGGACCGGGCGCCGCAGGACGAACCGGTCGACCCACCAGGGCGAGCCGAGCGTGGTGACGGCGAGGGTCCGGCGCAACCCGAAGAGCCGCGGGCGGATGGCCTTCAGGCCTTCGCCATGGTCGTAGGCCGTGCCGGGGGCGAAGACGCGGTCGAACCAGCCTTTGAGGGCCGCGGGAAACCCGAACCACCAGGTCGGAAAGATCAGGACGAGCGCCTCGGCCCAGACCAGATCGTCGAGGAGGTCGGGCACTTGCGAGCGGTATCGCGGCTGGTAGTAGGCCGCCCGTTCCGCGGCCGACAGGCGCGGGTCGAAGCCATCGGCGTCGAGGTCGAGAACCCGCACCTCGAAGCCGTGGGCACGACAGGCCGCGGTCGCGGTCTCGGCGAGGAAGCGGCAGAGGCTGTTCGCGGCGGGATGAGAGAGGACGACGAGGACGCGCATACGACCTTCTCGCCGGGATCGGCGGCCGGTGCAAGGCGCAGGACTTCCGCCATCCGCTGAATGCCGGGGTATGCAGAGCATCCGCGATCGGCTAAACCGGCGCCGACCCTGCCTGCAACGTTATCGGGAGAGTGCCATGACCGCCATCGTCGACATCGTCGGCCGCCAGATCCTCGACAGCCGTGGCAATCCCACGGTCGAAGTCGACGTCGTGCTGGAGGACGGCTCCTTCGGTCGTGCCGCGGTTCCCTCGGGTGCCTCGACCGGCGCCCACGAAGCGGTCGAGCTGCGCGACGGCGACAAGAAGGTCTATCTCGGCAAGGGCGTCACCA
>CALMFH010000283.1 GCA_937864925.1 uncultured Alphaproteobacteria bacterium
GGTGGTGTTGCGGCCGCGCCCGGGCTGCCGGGGGTTCGTCGGCCGGAGCGCCGACATGCGCGAGCGCTTCGTCCGTTCGGCCGTGGCCGTGAAGGACCACTGACGCGCGTGTTCGACGCTGGGCGAGCGCGGGCGAGGATTCGAATTTTCGGGGGATGGTTGGAGGCCTCGTCCGGATTCGAACCGGAGTACACGGATTTGCAGTCCGCTGCGTGACCACTCCGCCACGAGGCCTCACGGGGAGGGATGTCTAAACAGGTTCGCCGGGAGGGGCAAGCGTCGAGATCGCCGGTGCGACGATTTTCGAAAGGGCGTCGGCTCGGTGGGCCGGCCGAGCGACTTCGGTGCTCGGAAAGATCATACCGCCTCTTCGCGCACCGCGACGTTGGGGCGATCGGCGGTGAAGCGGCCGTCGACGAGTTCGACGATGCGGTCGCAGCGCCGGGCCAGTCGCGGGTCGTGGGTGACCACCAGGAAGGTGGTACGGTAGGTCTCGTTGATCTCGCGCATCAGATCGAAAGCGATGTCGGCCGATTTGGTGTCGAGATTTCCGGTCGGCTCGTCGGCGAGCACCAGCGCCGGGTTCATCGCCAGGGCCCGGGCGATGGCGACGCGCTGCTGCTGGCCGCCGGAGAGCTGGCCGACCGGTTGATCGCGCCAGCGGGCGAGGCGGAACTGGTCGAGCAGGGCATCGGCTCGGGTGAACATCGCCTCGTCGGGGAAGCCGCGATCGAGCAGCATCGGCATCGCCACGTTCTCGCGCGCGGTGAAGGCGGCGATCAGGTGGTGGTACTGGAAGACGAAACCGATCGAGCGGCCGCGCAGGCGGGTGAGGTCGGCGTCGTCGAGAACCGTGGCGTCCTCGCCGTGCAGCACCAGCCGGCCCGAGGTCGGCCGGTCGAGCAGGCCGACGAGGTTGAGCAGCGTGCTCTTGC
Organism: uncultured Alphaproteobacteria bacterium; assembly: GCA_937864925.1. Taxonomy (GTDB): domain Bacteria; phylum Pseudomonadota; class Alphaproteobacteria; order Rhizobiales; family Ancalomicrobiaceae; genus CALBKH01. The sequence goes on from CALMFH010000283.1 coordinate 936, forward strand.
CGGATCCCGAGGGGCCGATGAGAGCGACGAACTCGCCCTGCTCCAGGGTGAGGTCGAGACCGTGCAGCACCTCGACCTCCACCGGTGTGCCGACGGCGTAGGACTTCTTCACCGCATCGAGGACGAGGACGGGGTCAGCCACGGATCGCCACCACCGGGTCGAGACGGGCGGCGCGCAGTGCGGGCGTCACGGCGGCGACGACACCGGTCGCCGTCGCCATCAGCGCCGCCAGAACGGGCAGCCACCAGTCGATGATGAGGGGGAAGAACTCGCTGCCGTCGGGATTGCGGGCGACCGCGTGGAAGCCCCAGATGGCGACGAGACCGAGAGAAGAGCCGAAGATCGAGCCGATCAGGCCGAGCACGCCGCCCTGGATGAGGAAGACGCGCAGGATCTGGCCGCGCGAGGCGCCCATGGCGCGCAGGATGCCGATCTCCTTCGAACGCTGCACCACCGAGACGATCAGCACCGAGGCGATGCCGAAGGCGACCGACAGGCCGACCAGCAGGCGGATGGTGGTGTTGGAGATCGACTGGATGTTCATGACATTGAAGAACTGGGCGTTGGTCTTGATCCAACTGTCGGCGCCGACACCGGTGGTCGCCTGGAGCACCTTGGCCACGTCCTCGGCCGCGTAGACGTCGGAGACCGTGACCTCGATGGCGGTCGACCCGCCGATCAGGCCGAGCAGCGCCTGTCCGGTTCTCAGCGCCACGTAGACGTTGCGCAGGTTGGTGAAGCGGTTGCCGAGGTCGAAAAGGCCGGTGATGGTGAGGGTCATCATCGTGCCGCTCGCCGCGGTGAAACGCACCTTGTCGCCGACTTCGACGCCGAGTTCCTTGGCGAGGTCGGTGCCGATCACCACGTCCTCGGCGAACAGACGCGGTTGGCCGGCGGCGATGTTTCCCGGCAGGTCGATGATGGCGAAGTACCGCTCCGGTTCGATACCGATGGCGTTCACGGAGCGCGAGGCGACGCCGCGCGAGGCCAGCACCGAACCGGTGACCACCGGGGCGACGTGGGTGATCTCGGGATTGCGCTCGAGATCGGTGCGGACCGCCTGCCACTGGTCGATCGAACGGGTGCGCTGGGTGCGGCGTTGCACGGTGCCGAGATTCAGGGCGGCGTCGTGCAGCGGCCGCGCCACCTCGTCGGGCGGCACCATCGAGATGTGCGGCTGGGAATTGAGGATGCGGCGCATCATGTTGGCGGTCATGCTCTCCAGCATCGCCGACATGAAGACGATCACACCGACGCCGATGGTGACGCCGGCGACGATGAACAGCGACTGCATCCGGCCCTCGAGCAGGAACCGGATCGCCGCGATCCATTCGAAGGGCAGCCAACGCCGCATCAGAACATCCCCCGTGCTCCACCGCCACCGCGCCCGCCGCCGCCGGGCCCCTGGCCCTGGCGCGGCGGATCGCCGGCACCGGGTCGATCGGCAGCCGTCTCGGAGACCAGAGCGCGGACGCGATCACCGGCCTCGACCTTGGCGCGTACCGGGATCACTCGGTCGGCGGGTGCGAGGCCGTCGGCGATCTCGACGCGGCCGTCGCCTCTGAGGCCGACGCGGACCGGCCGGCGCACCGCACGGCCGTCTTCGGCGACCAGGATCCATGCCCGCTGGGTCAGCGGGTCGTGGACGGCGGTGGTCGGCAGCACCAGGGCGTCGGGTTTGCGCGCCACCTCGATGTCGACCGAGACGGTCATGTCCTGGCGGATGTAGGCGGGCGGCGTGGGGAGGCGCAGCTTGACCTGGACGGTGGCGGTCTGCGGATCGACCGACGGATTGACGTAGATCAGTTCGGCGCGGATGCGGTCGTCGGGATAGGCGTCGGCGGAGACCAGTGCGGTCTGGCCGACGGCGACCAGTCCCATGTTCTTCTCGTCGATCTGCACCACCACCTGGGTCTCGCCACTCGGCGACAGGGTCATCAGCGTCCGCCCGGGCTGGACGACGTCGCCGCGCTCGACGTTGCGGGCGATGAGGACGCCGTCGGCGGGGGCGGCGATGACGGTGTAGGCGAGCTTGGTGCGGGCTGCCGCCAGAGACGCCTCGCTCTGGGCGACGGCGGCCTCCGCCATCACCCGGTCGGTGCCGCCGGGCAGGCTGGACTCGAGCTGCAGATGGGCCGAACGCGACTGGGCGACGGTGACGTCGCGGGCCTTGCGGGCGTCGTCGACCTGGGCCTGGGTGGCGAAGCCGGTCTCCTTCAGCTTCTCGACGCGGGAAAAGGCGGCCTGGGCGGCGACGAGGTTGGCCTCGGTCTGGGCGACGTTCTGGCGGGCGACCGGTAGGGTGACGTCCTCGATCTGGCGCAGCTTGGCCTTCGCCTGGGCGAGCGCCGCTTCGGCGAGGCGGACATTGGCCTCGGCCTCGCGGCCTTCGAGGCGGATCAACACCTCGTCGCGTTTCACCGTCTGGCCCTCGGCGACCGGGATCTCGGCGACGACGCCGGTCACCTGCGATCCGATGTCGACGCGATAGGGAGCGAGAATCCGGCCGGTGGCGACGATGGTACGGATCACCTCGCCACGTTCGGGCGCGACCATCGCGACCCGCGGTCCGAGGACGATCTCGACGGTGCCGAAGGCGAGAGCCGCGACGGCGGCGGTGGCGAGGAGCCAGCGCAGAGCGCGCTTGGCGAGCGAACGTCGGGGAGTGTTCGGCACGGGCGGGGACTCACCTTGGCGCCGAGGCGATCCGTCTCGGCTCATCCTTCATACGGCCACGGAGTCACCCCGTCGACATCGCCCGTCGGGCATCCGGTCTCGGGGCGAGGATCCGCGCGCGTCCCCCGTTCCGCATCGATCGGACACCTGAAGCGTGATTTCGGCATTGATCGAACGCAACCGCACGGCTGTTACGCGCTCTCCCCGATCGCGGTCGTGGTCGCCGGAGCCTAGATTCTCGGTGACGCCCGCAGGGAACGGTGGCCACGAGCCGCCGAGGCGGGCGAGGAGGGATCGACCATGCGTGCCGACGAGGTGATGACCCGCGATCCGACGACGATCGCGCCCGAGGCCTCGGTCGCCGAGGCGGTGCGACGGATGCTCGACGCCCGCGTCAGCGGGTTGCCGGTGGTGGACGCCGTCGGTCGGTTGGTCGGTGTGATCACCGAGGGTGACCTGCTCGCTCGCGCCGAACTCGGCACCGAGAAGAAGCGGGCGACGTGGCTCGAGTTCCTGTTCGGACCGGGGCGGTCGGCGGAGGACTTCGTCCACGCCCACGGCCGCCGGGTCGAAGAGGTGATGACCCGCACGCCGATCACGGTGTCGCCGTCGGCCGGTCTCGACGAGGTGGTCGGGACGATGATCGACAAGCGGGTGAAACGACTGCCGGTGGTGGAGGGCGGTGCGCTCGTCGGCGTGGTATCGCGTGCCGACGTGCTCCGGGCCCTGTCCGGCGCCTTCGCGTCGGCGCCGGTGTCGGCGGGGGAGGTGAGCGACACCGAGCTGGTGGCCCGGATCCGGTCGGCGCTGGCCGGGCAGAGTTGGGCGCCCGCCACGTCGCTCGACATCCGTGCCGCCGCCGGTACGGTCGAGCTGTGGGGCTCGATCCTCGACGAACGGCAACGCGAGGCGATTCGGGTGGCGGTGGAGAACGTTCCGGGCGTGAAGGCGATCGTCGACCATCTGGTGTGGGTCGAGCCCTTCTCCGGCACGGTGGTGAGCGCACCCGGCGATCGCGAGACGTGAGCGAAACGGCGGGCCGGCCGCCATCGACCACTTCGGCCTTCGAGCGGAAGTAGCGGCGATCCGCCGCGGCTTCGGCGCGGATCGGCCATCCGGCCTATTGTCTCGCGGCGAGGCGGGGGCTATTGAAGCGCCGACGGGGTGGACCCGTCGGATGAGCCTCGGGCCAGCGAGAGCGGGGGACGTGATGAGCGATTTCGCCAGTCAGCGGAAGACGATGGTGGACAACCAGATCCGCACCGTCGACGTCACCGACCACGCCGTGATCGACGCCTTTTCGGCGGTCGGCCGCGAGGCCTTCGTCCCGGCCGAGATGCGCTCGCTCGCCTACATCGACCGGCACGTCCAGGTCGCGCCCGGCCGCTTCCTCATGCAGCCGGCGCCGCTCGCCAGACTGATCCAGCTCGCCGCGCCGCAGCCGGGCGAGAACGTGCTGATCGTCGGCGGCAACACCGGCTATTCGGCGGCGGTCGTCGCCGAACTCGGCGCCTCGGTGGTGATGCTCGAGGAGAACGGCGATCTCGCCGCTACGGCCGAGACCGCGCTCGCCGGCCGGAGCGTCGCGGTGGTCCGCGGTGCGCTCGCCGCAGGGTGCGCCGGCAAGGGTCCCTATGACCTCGTGCTGTTCGACGGCTCGGTCGAGTTGGTCCCGGACGCCTTTCTGGCGCAGGTCGCCGAGGGCGGCCGGATCGCCGCGATCGAGGGCGCCGGTCAGACCGGTCGTGCGACGGTGACGGTGAAGTCGAGCGGAACGGTGTCGTCGCGCTTCGCCTTCAATCTACCGGCGATGCCGCTGCCCGGCTTCGCCCCGGCAAAGGAATTCGCGCTCTGAGGCGCTTCCCGTTCCGGTCGCCGGTTCGGTCGTGCCCATCGCGGTCTCGTTGCGGTCCATCTCGCCCGCCGACCGCGGTGACCGAGTGAGAGAGGGAGGAATAATGGTGGTGCCGCGGATGGTCGTGTGCCATTTTGCGCCATGTTCGGTGTGGCAGAACAGACCCACTGTCACCGATGATTTTCAATTCTGCCAATTCATCTGTTCGGCTTAATCGATCATTAGTATATTTGCTCGTGGCGAACGATGGGCGCGCCGTCGATTCGTGAGTGGGACGAGGAGAGTCGTCATGCAATTTCGCCGTGGGATCATAGCCGGCTTCGCCGGTTCGATCGTTCTGGTCGGGTCGACCGGAACCGGCACGGCGCAATCGCTGAGTGAAGCGCTGGCGCTCGCCTACAACAACCATCCGCAACTCAACGCCGCTCGCGCCACCACGCGCGCCACCGACGAGGGCGTCGGCATCGCAGCGTCGGCCGGTCGGCCGAAAATCAACGGGACCGGCAGCTTCGGCCTGTCCGACACGGCGATCACGACGCGGACGTCCCTCCACGCGGATTATCAGCTCCACCCCGCTTCGATCGGCATCAGCCTGGTGCAACCGATCTATGCCGGTGGTCAGATCGAAGCCGGTAAGGCTCAGGCCAAGTCGGCGGTGCAGGCCCAGCGCGAGTTGTTGCGCTCGGCAGAGCAGACCGTGTTGCTCGCAGCGGCGACCGCCTTCATGGACGTGATCCGCGACACCGCGCTGGTCGGGCTGCAGGAGAGCAACGTCAAGTTCCTCACCGAGCAGGTCCGCGCCGCCAAGGACCGCTTCGGCGTCGGCGAGGGGACCCAGACCGACGTCGCTCAGGCGACGGCGAGCTACCAGCTGGCGATCTCTCAGCTCAACGCCGCCCGGGCGCAGCTCAACTCGTCGCGGGCCGAGTTCCGTCAGGCTGTCGGCAAGGACCCCGGCAAGCTGACCGGTGCCGATGCGATCGACACGCTGCTGCCCAAGTCGATGGAAGCCGCGGTCAGCGCTTCTCTGTCGGAGAACCCGTCGGTTCTCGCCGGCGCCCACAACGTCGACGTCGCCACTTTCAACGTGAAGTACCTGGAAGGCGCACTGTTGCCGCAGCTCGGCGTGCAGGCGTCGGCGAACCGCAACTGGGACAACACGTCCTACAAGACGATGAACGATGCCCGCGTCGGCCTGCAGCTGACGGTGCCGCTGTATCAGGGCGGTGGCGAATACGCCAAGATCCGCCAGGCGAAGGAGCAGCTCGGCGCAGCGAAGATCCAGGTCGATCTCGCCCGTGACACGGTGCGCTACAATGTCGTCTCCGCCTGGGGCATGTTGCAGGCGGCCAACGCCTCGATCGCCGCTTACCGGGCGCAGATCGAGGCGGCTCAGCTCGCACTCAACGGCGTCATCGAAGAACAGCGGGTCGGCCAACGCACCACACTCGACGTCCTCAACCAGCAGACGACGCTGATCTCGGCGCGCTCCAACCTCGTCAACGCCGAGCGGTCGCGGATCGTCGGGTCGTTCCAGTTGGTTTCCGCGGTGGGCCGGCTCGACGCCGAACACCTGCGACTGAAGGTGACCAACTACGACCCGGCCCAACACTACGAGGCGGTGAAGGACAAGTGGATCGGTCTGAGGACGCCCGACGGCCGGTGAGGTCGGTCGCGCGCATTCGTCGTCGGGGATAACTCCGCCGGCGGGGATCCGATGCGTTTTCGGTCGGCGACTTCCCATCTATAGTATCCGTGTCGTGTGGGGTCCCCATCCTCTGGGAGGGGTGGGGTGTCGCATCCCGGGCTCGGGCGGAGGAAGTCATGGCGAAGGCGCAAGCTCAGGAACCCTCCATGGAGGAGATCCTGGCCTCGATCCGCAAGATCATCGCGGACGAGGAAACCGCTCCCAAGGCGACCGCCAAGGCGCCCGCGCCCGACGAGACCATTTCCGAGGACGATCTCGACAAGCTCTTCTCCTCCGCCGGTGACGACGAAGAAGAGGAAGACGATGTGCTCGAACTGACCGAGGAGGCGAGCCCGGAGGATCCGCCGCTGGTCGAAGGTTACGGCGAGGCGACCGACGTGGTGTTCGAAGACCTGCCCGAAGAGGATGAGGTCGATTTCGAGACCGCGGTCGAACCGGAGCCCGAGCCCGAACCGAAGCCGGTGCCTCCGCCGCCGCGTCCGGCTCCCGCGCCCGTCGCCGCCGTCTCGCCGCCGCCGCCGGCTCCTCCGCCCGTCGCACCGGTGCGTGCCGCGCCGGTCGAGATGCCGGAGATGGCGCCACTGATCTCGCATGCGACCGAGGGGATGGTCGCCAACGCCTTCAGCGATCTCGCCCTCACCGTGCTCAACCGTAATGCGCGGACGCTCGAGGACCTCGTCCAGGACATGCTCCGGCCGATGTTGAAGGCTTGGCTCGACCAGAATCTGCCGGGCATGGTCGAGCGGCTGGTCAAGGCCGAGATCGAGCGCGTCTCCCGCGGGCGCTGAGCGCACCGCGGCCCGGCCGCCGAGAAGGTGGCGGGACATCGCCGCGCGGTGGCGCGCGATGGGTCGTCGGGCACCCGGTCGTTCGGCGCGACGACACGACGACGAAACAATCGACGACATCGCGCCGCAACGCGCTCGTGATCGTATGCCGCGCAATGGCGCGGCCTGCCCGTGGGGCATGTGTGCCCGCGCTTCGGAGGGATGCACATGTCGCGCAAACTGATCGCGGAATTCTTGGGAACCTTCTGGCTGGTGTTCGGCGGCTGCGGCTCGGCCGTGCTCGCCGCCGCCTTTCCACAGCTCGGCATCGGTTTCGCCGGGGTGTCGCTGGCCTTCGGCCTCACCGTGCTGACCGGCGCCTATGCCTTCGGTCCCGTCTCCGGCGGCCACTTCAACCCGGCGGTCTCGGCCGGTCTCGCCGTCGCCGGACGGTTCTCCTGGGCCGAGTTCGTGCCTTATGTCGTCGCGCAGGTGATCGGCGCGGTGGCCGCCGCCGCGGTGCTCTATCTCGTCGCCTCGGGCAAGGCCGGCTTCGAGCTTTCGGGTGGCTTCGCCTCCAACGGCTACGGCGAGCACTCGCCGGGTGGCTACGGGCTCGTCTCGGCGCTGGTGATCGAGGTGGTGCTGACCGCGATCTTCCTCTTGATCATCCTGGGGTCGACCGAGGCCCGCGTGCCGGCCGGATTCGCGCCGATCGCCATCGGTCTGGCGCTGACGCTGATCCACCTGATCTCGATCCCGGTGACCAACACTTCGGTCAATCCGGCGCGTTCGACCGGTCAGGCGCTGTTCGTCGGCGGCTGGGCGATCCAGCAGCTGTGGCTGTTCTGGGTGGCGCCGATCGTCGGTGGCGTCATCGGCGGCGTGATCCACAAGTCGCTGCTCGCCGAAAAAGCCTGAGTTCCGAGGCTCTCGAGCGGCCGGTCGAGGTTGACACCCCCGGCCCCTCGAGGTTCAACGGGCGCACCTCACAGGGCCGGCCTCGACGCCGGCCCCTAATTGCGTTCCGGAACCGTCATGCTCGAAAAAACCTACGAGGCCGCCGCGGTCGAACCCCGCATCTCCGCCGCTTGGGACGAGG
>CALMFH010000284.1 GCA_937864925.1 uncultured Alphaproteobacteria bacterium
TCGACTGCGACGTCATCCAGGCCGACGGCGGCACCCGCACCGCCTCGATCACCGGTGCCTGGGTGGCGCTCAACGACTGCCTGGAGTGGATGAAGGCGCGCGACATGGTGAAGAGCGCGGTGCTCAAGGACCACATCGCCGCGGTCTCCTGCGGCATCTGGAAGGGTGTTCCGGTGCTCGACCTCGACTATGCCGAGGATTCGGTCGCCGAGACCGACGCCAATTTCGTCATCACCGGTTCCGGCGGTATCGTCGAGATCCAGGGCACCGCCGAAGGCCGCCCCTTCACCGAGGAGCAGCTCCAGGCGTTGCTCGACCTCGCCAAGACCGGCATCGCCCGGTTGATCGATCTGCAGAAGATGGTGGTCGTCTGAGGATGGAGGAGCCCATGGCCGCGCGGCGTCTCGAAGGCGGCAGGATCGTCGTCGCCACCCACAACAAGGGCAAACTCGCCGAGATCCGTGATCTCATCGCGCCTCATGGCATCGAGGCGGTGTCGGCCGGCGACCTCGACCTGCCCGAGCCGGAGGAGACCGGCGAGACCTTCGAGGCCAATGCCGCGATCAAGGCGCTCGCCGCCGCCACCGCGTCGGGCCTGCCGGCGCTCGCCGACGATTCGGGCCTGTGTGTGGCGGCCCTCGGCGGCCAGCCCGGCATCCATTCCGCCCGGTGGGCCGGCGAGGACAAGGATTTCGCCCGCGCCATGCGCAACATCGAGGAACTGCTGGCCCAGGGCGGCACCGACGACCGCCGCGCCCATTTCGTCGCCGCCCTCTGCCTCGCCTGGCCCGACGGCCACACCGAGACGGTGCGCGGTGAGGTCCATGGGCGTCTGGTGTGGCCGCCGCGCGGGACCCTCGGCTTCGGCTACGATCCGATGTTCCTGCCCGACGGGCACGAACGGACGTTCGGCGAGATGAGCGCGGAGGAGAAGCACGGCCTGAAGCCCGGCCAGGGCGGCCTGTCGCATCGCGCTCGTGCCTTCTCGCGTTTCGCCGCGCAGTGCCTCTGACCGGCGGTCGGTTTTCTGCTCTTCTCGCACCGAGACACGAAGACCGATTCGCCGGATGACCGGACGGCATCGCACGAGGAGGATGGCCCATGACGTCGCCCGAACCGGGGTTCGGCATCTACGTGCACTGGCCGTTCTGCGCCGCCAAATGCCCCTACTGCGACTTCAACAGCCACGTCCGCCACACCCCCGTCGATCAACCCCGTTTCGCCCGGGCGCTCGCCACCGAACTCGCCCACTTCGCCGAGCGCGTTCCCGGCCGCACCGTGACCTCGATCTTCTTCGGCGGCGGTACCCCGTCGCTGATGGAGGCGGCGACGGTCGCCGGTGTCCTCGACGCCGTCGGCCGCCACTGGTCGGTCGCCCCCGATGTCGAGGTGACGCTCGAGGCCAACCCCGGCAGCGCCGAGGCGACCCGCTTCATCGGTTACCGTGCCGCCGGGGTGAACCGCCTCTCCCTCGGCGTCCAGGCTCTGAACGACCGCGACCTGAAGCGCCTCGGCCGCATCCACGACGTCGCCGAGGCACGCGGCGCGATCGAGCTCGCTCGCCGGACCTTTCCGCGCCTGTCCTTCGACCTCATCTACGCCCGGCCCGAGCAGACGGTGGCGGATTGGGAGGGCGAACTGAAGGTGGCGCTGGATCTCGCCGCCGATCACCTCTCGGTCTACCAGCTGACCATCGAGGAGGAGACCCGCTTCGCCGATCTCTTCAAGGCGGGCAAGCTGATCGTCCCCGATGCCGACCTCGGCGCCGATCTCTACGAAGCGACCCACCGCGTCCTCGATGCCGCCGGTCTGCCCGCCTACGAGATCTCCAACCACGCCGCCCCCGGCGCCGAGTGCCGCCACAACCTCGTCTACTGGCGTTACGGCGAATATGTCGGCGTCGGTGCCGGCGCCCATGGCCGCCTCGTCCACGGCGAGGGTCGCCACGCCACCGCGACCGAGAAGAATCCGGAGAAATGGCTGCGCCTCGTCGAGGCCCACGGCCACGGCCTCGTCGCCGACGACGTGCTGACGCTCGAGGAGCAGGGTGACGAATACCTGCTGATGGGTCTGCGCCTGAAGGAGGGCATCGATCTCGGCCGCTGGGAGGAGATCTCGGGCCGCGTCCTCGATCCGAAGCGCCTCGCCGACCTCACCGAGACCGGTCTCGTCGAGACGGTCGAGGACGCCGGCCGGCGCCGGGTGCGGGCGACGCTCGCCGGCTTCGAGGTGCTCGACGCGGTGGTCGCCGACCTGGCGGCGTGAGGTGGCCGGCGACCGGAAATGTCCTCAGGCCGTCTCCGCCGGGCCGATCCGCAGCTCGACCGAGGGCAGGCCGTCGATCGTTCCGACGATACGGTTTCCCGGCATGACCGCCCCGACGCCGGCCGGCGTGCCGGTGTAGATCAGGTCGCCGGGGGCGAGCCGGTAGAAGTGCGAGAGATGCGAGATCAGCTCGGGCACGCTCCACACCATGTCGTCGAGGGCGGAATTCTGGCGCAGCACGCCGTCGACGGCGAGGCCGATGCGCTGCGCGCCGATGGCGCCGAAATCCGCCTTGCGCACGATCGGCGCGATCACCGCGCCGTTCTCGAAGTTCTTGCCGAAGTCCCACGGTTTCGCCGTCGCCTTGGCCTTGGCCTGTAGGTCGCGGCGGGTCATGTCGAGGCCGGCGGCATAGCCGTAGACCGCCTCCAGCGCGTGCTCCACCGACGCCTGGAAGGCCTGCGCGCCGATGGCGACGACGAACTCCATCTCGTGATGGAAGTCCTTCGTGCCCTGCGGATAGGGAATGGTCGCACCGCTCGCGACGATCGACCCGGCATCCTTGAGGAAATAGAACGGCGCCTCGCGATCGACCTCCACTCCCATCTCCTTGGCGTGGTCGGCGTAGTTGCGCCCGACGCAGAAGATGCGGCGGACGGGGAACCGCGCCGTCTCGCCGACGACGGCGACGGTCGGCAACGGGCGCGCGGGAAAGACGAGGTCGGGGGCGGAAGCGGTCACGCGAGAGATCCTTCGAAGCGCGGGCCGGGACCGGCCGCGGGCGACGAGCATTCCGTCCTCCCCGACGTTCCGTCAAGCCGGGCGCTGCCGCAGCCCCCGTCCGTGGCGGCATCGCGCCGCCCCTCCCGCCGCGGACGCACGCGCCGCCCCTCCCGCCGCGGACGCTGCGGCGCGACCGGTTCGAAACCACGTGCGCGACGATGCGGTCGATTCGGTGCCCGCCTGGCCCGCCGCGGTGTTTGCCGATGGCGGACAGGGCCGCCGTCGTCGCGCCGTGGCTCGCATGGTCGCGATCCGAACAAGTGAAACGATCGGTTCCATCCGGGTTGATGGCATCGCGGCCGCCGACCATGCTCCCAGGCATTCGACGGCCGCCGCGCCGGTCGCGTTCCCGGATCGCCCCCGGGCGGTGGCGGACCGCGCCGGTCGTGTCCGCACCGACCCGGCCGCGACGTCCTTCACTTCCCATCTCGGACCGCGACCATGACCGCCCTGCCGCCCCTCGCCTCTCCCCTGGTGCGCTGGGACCTCGCCGACGACGTGGCGCTGGTCACCATCGACAACCCGCCGGTCAACGCCGCTGCTCGCGACGTCCGTGCCGGCCTCGCCGAGGCGGTGAGCCGCGCCGCCGCCGATCCGCGCATCGTGGCGCTGGTGATCACCGCCGCCGGCCGCACCTTCGTCGCCGGCGCCGACATCCGCGAATTCGGGAGGCCGCCGCTCGAACCCTGGCTACCGGACGTCTGCGCCGCGATCGAGGCGTCGGCGAAGCCGGTCGTCGCCGCCCTCCACGGCACTGTGCTCGGCGGCGGTTGCGAACTGGCGCTCGCCGCCCATGCCCGCATCGCCGCACCGGGCACGAGATTCGCCCAGCCCGAGATCGACCTCGGCATCATCCCCGGGGCCGGCGCCACCCAACGTCTGCCGCGTCTCGTCGGCATGATCGCGGCGATCGAGATGATCGGTGCCGGCCGCCGTCTCGCCGCCGACGAGGCACTGCGTCTCGGGTTGGTCGACGCCGTCGCCGCGGGCGACCTCGTCACGGCGGCGATCACCCACGCCCGCGGGCTCGTCGGTCGGCCGCTGCGCCGCACCCGCGATCTCGCCGTGCCGCCTTTCGATCGCGCCGCTGCGGAGGCGGCGGTGGTGGCGATCGACCGCCGGGCACGGCGTCAGGTCTCCCCGGGCGAGGCGGCCCGCGCCACCCTCGCCGCCGCCGACCTGCCGTTCGACGAGGGATTGGCGCGTGAGCGCGCCACCTTCCTGCGCCTCGTCGCCTCCGATCAGGCCGCAGCGCTGCGCCACGTCTTCTTCGCCGAGCGCGAAGCCGCCCGGATCGACCGCATCGCCGGCGTCATCCCGGCCCCGGTCGGCCGCTTCGGCGTGGTCGGCGCCGGCACCATGGGTGCCGGTATCGTGGTCGCCGCGGTCGACGCCGGCTTCGACGTCACCGTGGTCGAGATGAACGACGATGCTCTCACCGTGGGGCGCGAGCGGATCGACGGGATCTGGAGCCGCGCCGTCGCCTCGGGGCGGCTCACCGAGGCGGCCAAGGCGGCGAAACTGGCGAAGATCCGCTTCACAGCCGATCTCGCCGGGCTCGCCGATGCCGATCTGGTGGTCGAGGCGGTCTACGACGACCTCGCGGTCAAACGCGACCTCTTCGCCCGTCTCGCGGCGATCGTCCGCGCCGACTGCATCCTCGCCACCAACACCTCCTATCTCGACCCGAACGCCATCGGCGAAGGCCTGCCCCACCCCGACCGGCTGGTCGGCCTGCATTTCTTCTCTCCCGCCAACCTCATGCGGCTGACCGAAGTGGTCGACACCGCCACCACCTCGCCGCGCACGCTTTCGACCACCGTCGCCGTGGCGAAGAAGCTCGGGAAGCTGCCGATCGTCACCGGCGTGTGCGAGGGCTTCGTCGGCAATCGCATCTGGGCGGTGTTCCGCCGCGAATGCGAGTTCATGCTGGAAGAAGGAGCGCTGCCGCACGAGATAGACGCGGCGCTCGAGGGGCTGGGGCTGCCGATGGGACCCTTTGCCGTCTTCGATCTCTCCGGCCTCGACATCGCCTGGTCCCTGCGCAAGCGCAAGGCAGCGACCCGAGATCCGAACGAGCGCTACGTCACCATCGCCGATCGGCTCTGCGAGGCCGGCCGCTTCGGCCGGAAGACCGGTGCGGGCTGGTACGCCTACGCCGACGGCGTGAAACGGATCGATCCGTACGTCACCCGCCTGTGCGAGGCCGAATCGGCCACCAAGGGCCTCAACCGCCGGGGGTTCACCCCGGACGAGATCGTCGATCGGCTGATCGGTGTCATGGCCGCCGAGGGCGAGAAGATCCTCGCCGAGGGCATCGTCGCCCGTGCCTCCGACATCGATCTGGTCTTCGTCACCGGCTACGGCTGGCCGCGCTGGCTCGGCGGGCCGATGTATCGCGCCGCCCAGCGCCGGCCCGTCTGAGCCACCACGAGAGAACGGCGACCGGGCGAGGACCCGGCCGCCGTCGTCGGCGATGTCGATCGCCTCAGTGCGAGAACAGCACCGGCAGGGTCATGTGGCGCATGACGTAGCGTGTCCCCGAACCGCGGCCGAGGAAGGGGAAGCCGGTCGAATCGAAGGCGCCGATGGCGAGCAGATCGGCGGAATGGTCGGCCGCCTGATTGAGCAGCGTGTCCATCAGCTTCACCTCTTCCACCACCGCGGTGTGGTAGTGGCCGGTGATGCCGTGGGCGGCGAGATGGCCGAGCAGCAGCGGCGCGAACTCGTCGCCCGGGTCACCATGACGGCCGGCCTGGACCACCAGCGCGTCGGCCTGCGGCTGGATGAGCGGCAGCGCGTCGGCGAGCGCCCGGGCGGCACCCCGCGAACGATGCCAGGCGAAGAGCGGCCGATGACCGAGGTCCTCGAAGCTCCCGGCATAGGGGATCATCAGAACCGGCCGCCCGCTCTCCAGCACGATCTGCTCGGGCAGATCGCGCGGCACACGGCCGCCGTCCTCGATCTGGCCGAGCACGACCAGATCGAAGAGACGGGCGATGTCGGTCGCCCGCACCAGGATCTCGTGTTCGCTGCCGCGGTTGACGTCGAGGAAATGGGCCCGGTCGCCGAGTGTCGCCGTCGCCGCCGCGAAGGCGCTTTCGGCCACCGCGGCGCGGGCGATGTGATCTTCGCTCGGCCAGGTGGCGACGACGCCGACCTGGTGGGCGTGCGAGATCTCGGCGAAGAGGCCGGTGAGGCGGGCGCCGTGGCGGGTGGCGAGCGTCACCGCAAGCGCCGTCCGCATCGCGCAACGCGGGCTCGAATCGAGATGGACCAGGATGTTGGCGAGCGTCATGGCGTTCCTCTTGTTCTCGTCGCGGCGGCGGTTCCACGCCTCGGCCGACGTTTCTCGCATCGGTCACTGTCTCCGATCCGGTGGCGTCGGACATCGGCCGACGAGTTCGATCGGCGAACAAATGGATCACCGCAGACGTACGGAGTTCGACCGCGGCGATCGTTCGGCGGCGATCTTGGCACCGATCGCCGGGCTCGGCCAATGCGGAACACGATGGCCGCCATTCATTCCGCGTGGGCCTTCGCTTCCGCCACGATCCATTCCTCGAAGGCTCTGAGCAGCGCCGAGCGACCCTCCGAGGCGGGATGGACGACGTAGTAGGCGCTGCGGGTGGCGAGCGGTTCGGGGAAGAGTTGGGCGAGGCGGCCCGACGCCAGTTCCTCCTCGATCAGGAAGCGCGGCACCAGTGCCGCCCCCATGCCGCAGGCCGCCGCTTCCGCCACCATCGAGAACTGGTCGAATCGGGGGCCGCGCCACGCCGCATCGGTGGTGACCCCGACCGAAGCGAACCAATCCGCCCAGGCCGACGGTCGGGTCGACTGATGCAGCAGCGGCAGGCCGGCGAGATCGGCGGGGGTCGCGAGCCCGCGGGCGGTGAGCCAGTCGGGCCGGCCGACCGGAACCACCTCTTCGTCCATCAGATGTTCGAGCACCCCGCCCGCCCACACCGGCTGGCCGACGTGGATCGCCGCGTCGAACGGGTCGGCGGCGAAGTCGAACGGTTCGATTCGCGCCGCGAGATCGACGGTGACGCCGGGATGCGCCGCCAGGAAGCGCGGCAGCCGCGGCACCAGCCAGCGTGTCCCGAAGGTCGGCAGCACCGCCAGCTCGAGCACCCCGCGGGTGCCGGCGAACCCCATCACCCGATGGGTCGCGTCGCCGAGATCGCCGAGCGAGCGCCGCACGTCGGCGAGATAGGCCCGCCCCGCCTCCGACAGTACAACGCGCTGCCGCACCCGTTCGAACAGCGCCACCCCGACGATCTCCTCGAGCGCACGGATCTGCCGGCTCACCGCACTCTGGGTCAGGGCGAGCTCCTCCGCCGCACGCGAGAAGCTCTCGTGGCGGGCGGCACATTCGAAGGCCACCAGCGATCCGATGGGGGGCAGGAAGCCGCGCCGAAACATGGCCATTCATTCCGAAAATTCATGATGTCGTGAGAATTTCTCGCTTCATTCCGGTCTTGTCGAGCGGAATATTCATGACCTCGCGCGGGGCGGTCCGACGATCGCCGCGCCGTCTTTCTTCGCTCGTGTCCAGAGGTGGCGTCCATGTCGGTTCATCAATCGCTCGCGGCCGAGACGCATGAGCTCCTCGCCGCCCTCGGCGTCGATCGCGCCCATCATACCGACGGCACCCTGGTGGTGACCTCGCCGATCTCCGGCGAGGAGATCGGCCGCGTCGTCGAACACGAGACCGAGGAGGCGGAGGCCGCCATCGCCCGCGCCGACGCCGCCTTCCGCGCCTGGCGGCTGGTGCCGGCGCCCAAGCGCGGCGAGCTCGTTCGCCTGCTCGGCGAGGAGCTGCGCCTCCACAAGGCGGCGCTCGGCCGGCTCGTGACGATCGAGGCCGGCAAGATCGTCTCGGAGGGCCTCGGCGAGGTCCAGGAGATGATCGACATCTGCGACTTCGCCGTCGGCCTGTCGCGCCAGCTCTACGGCC
Source organism: uncultured Alphaproteobacteria bacterium (assembly GCA_937864925.1). Classification (GTDB taxonomy): domain Bacteria; phylum Pseudomonadota; class Alphaproteobacteria; order Rhizobiales; family Ancalomicrobiaceae; genus CALBKH01. Next base: position 8,009 of record CALMFH010000284.1, read on the forward strand.
TGACCATCGCCACCGAGCGTCCCGGTCATCGCATGATGGAGACCTGGCATCCGATCGGCCCGGTCGGCGTCATCTCCGCATTCAACTTCCCCGTCGCGGTGTGGTCGTGGAACGCCGCGCTCGCCATCGTCTGCGGCGACTCGGTCGTCTGGAAGCCGTCGGAGAAGACGCCGCTCACGGCGCTGGCCGTGGTCGCGCTCTTCGATCGTGCCGTCGCCCGCTACCGCGCCGAAGGAAACGCCGCCCCGGATCATCTCGTCGAGTTGATCAACGGCTCGCGCCACATCGGTGAGGTTCTGGTCGAGGATCCGCGCATCCCGGTCCTCTCGGCGACCGGCTCGACCGCCATGGGCCGGGTGGTCGGACCGAAGCTGGCGCGGCGCTTCGCCCGGGCGATCCTCGAACTCGGCGGCAACAACGCGGCGATCGTCTGCCCCTCGGCCGATCTCGATCTGGCGCTGCGCGCCATCGCCTTCTCGGCGATCGGCACCGCCGGCCAGCGATGCACCACGCTGCGTCGCCTCTTCGTCCACGATTCGATCTACGACACCCTGGTCACCCGCCTGCGCCGCGCCTACGGCTCGGTCAAGGTCGGCGACCCTGCGCAGCCCGAGACCCTGGTCGGCCCGCTGATCGATGGCGACGCTTATGCCCGGATGCAGAAGGCACTGGAAGCGGCGCGCGAGGCCGGCGGCACCATCACCGGCGGCAACCGGATGCAGATGCAGGGCTACGACGGCGGCTACTATGTCGCCCCGGCCCTGGTCGAGATGCCGTCGCAGTCCGGACCGGTGGTCGAAGAGACCTTCGCACCGATCCTCTACGTCATGCGCTACACCAAGTTCGAGACCGCGGTGAAGCTCAACAACGCCGTGCCGCAGGGCCTGTCGTCGTCGATCTTCACCTCCGACCTGCGCGAGGCCGAGGCCTTCGTCTCCGACACCGGCTCCGACTGCGGCATCGCCAACGTCAACATCGGCCCCTCCGGCGCCGAGATCGGCGGCGCCTTCGGCGGCGAGAAGGAGACCGGTGGTGGCCGAGAGGCCGGCTCCGACGCCTGGAAGGCCTACATGCGCCGTGCCACCAACACCGTGAACTACTCGCGCTCGCTGCCGCTCGCCCAGGGCGTCAAGTTCGACGTCGAGAGCTGAGGACGCCCCATGGCCCCGAAGACACAGTCCGCCTTCAAGTGGGAGGATCCCTTCCTCCTCGCCGACCAGCTGACCGAAGACGAGCGCCTCATCGCCGAGACCGCCCGCGCCTACGCCCAGGAGAAGCTCGCCCTCCGCGTCGCCGACGCCTATCTCGAGGAGAAGACCGATCGCGCCATCTTCGCCGAGATGGGCGAACTCGGCCTGCTCGGCGTCACGGTGTCGGATACTTACGGCGGTGCCGGCGCCGGCTACGTCTCCTACGGCCTCGTCGCTCGCGAGGTCGAGCGCATCGATTCGGGCTATCGCTCGATGATGAGCGTCCAGTCGTCCCTGGTGATGTATCCGATCGAAGCCTATGGCTCCGAGGCGCAGAAGCGGAAATACCTGCCGAAACTCGCCACCGGCGAGTGGGTCGGCTGCTTCGGCCTGACCGAGCCCGACGCCGGGTCCGATCCCGGCGGCATGAAGACCCGCGCCGAGAAGATCGACGGCGGCTATCGGCTGATCGGCACCAAGATGTGGATCTCCAATTCGCCGATCGCCGACGTCTTCGTCGTCTGGGCGAAGTCGGCGGCCCACGGCGGCGAGATCCGCGGCTTCGTGCTGGAGAAGGGCATGAAGGGGCTCTCGGCCCCGAAGATCGGCGGCAAGCTCAGCTTGCGCGCCTCGATCACCGGCGAGATCGTCATGGACGGCGTCGAGGTGTCGGAAGACGCGCTGCTGCCCAACGTCTCGGGGCTGAAGGGCCCGTTCGGCTGCCTCAATCGCGCCCGCTACGGCATCGCCTGGGGCGTCATGGGCGCGGCGGAGGACTGTTGGTTCCAGGCCCGTCAGTACGGTCTCGACCGCAAGCAGTTCGGCAAGCCGCTCGCCGGCATGCAGCTCTACCAGAAGAAGCTCGCCGACATGCAGACCGAGATCACGCTCGGGCTGCAGGCGGCGCTCCGGGTCGGCCGCCTCTTCGACGAGGGCCGAATGGCGCCGGAGATGATCTCGCTGATCAAGCGCAACAACTGCGGCAAGGCGCTCGACATCGCCCGGGCGGCCCGCGACATGCACGGCGGCAACGGCATCCAGATCGAATATCGGGTGATGCGCCACGCCGCCAACCTCGAGACGGTCAACACCTACGAGGGCGCCCACGACGTCCACGCCCTCATCCTCGGCCGCGCCCAGACCGGGATCCAGGCGTTCTTCTGAGGGGGCGGGCGATGAAGGCGGTGGTGACGGCGGCATTCGTCTATTTCGCCGCCGCTTTCGCCGCCGGCTTCGCCCTCGGGGCGATCCGCGAGATCTTCGTCGTGCCGCGGCTCGGCGGGCTCGCCGCGGTGGCGATCGAGGTTCCGATCATGCTGGCGATCTCCTGGATCGCGGCGCGTACGATCGTCGCCCGCTTCGCCGTGCCGACCGATCTCGTGCCCCGCCTCGTCATGGGCGGGCTCGCGTTCGTCCTGCTGCAGGTGGCGGAGATGGCGCTGGCGGCCGGCTTCGGCATGTCGCCGGCGGCGTATCTCACCGGCCTCGCGACCCCGCCCGGTATCCTCGGCTTCGCCGCACAGGCCGTCTTCGCCCTCTTTCCTGCCGTCGTCGGCCGCGACGCCCCCAGGCGCTGAGCCCGCGGCCTTCCGCGCGGGGCACGCGCGGTCATCTACTCAGTGCGCCTCGTCCCAGTTGGCCGCCGCCCGGGCGTCGACCACCAGCGGCACGCGCAACTTCACCGCCGGCTCCGCCGCCCCCTCCATCACTCGCTTCACCACCGGGATCGTCGCCTCGACCTGCCCCTCCGGCACTTCGAAGATCAGTTCGTCGTGCACCTGGAGCAGCATCTGCGCCGCGAGCCCGGCCTCGTCGAGCGCGGCGTCCATGCGGATCATCGCCCGGCGGATGACGTCGGCCGCCGAGCCCTGGATCGGCGCGTTGATCGCGGCGCGTTCGTTGAAGGCGCGCACCGCCGGGTTCTTGTCGGCGATGCCGGGATAGTGGGCGCGGCGGCCGAAGATCGTGGTGACGTGGCCCTTGGTCTTCGCTTCGCTCTTCGCCCGGTCCATGTAGTCGCGGATGCCGGGGAAGCGCTCGAAATACTTCTTGATGTAGGCCCCCGCTTCCTCGCGGCCGATGCCGAGCTGAGCGGCGAGCCCGAAGGCCGAGATGCCGTAGATGATGCCGAAGTTGATCGCCTTGGCCCGTCGCCGCACCATCGGATCCATGCCGGCGATCGGCACCCCGAACATCTCCGACGCCGTCATCGCATGGATGTCGACCCCGTCGGCGAAGGCCTGCCTGAGCGCCGGCACCTCGGCGATATGGGCGAGGACGCGCAGCTCGATCTGGCTGTAGTCGGCCGAGATCAACCGGTGGCCCGGCGTCGCCACGAAGGCGCGGCGGATCTTGCGACCCTCCTCGGTGCGAACCGGGATGTTCTGCACGTTGGGCTCGGAGGAGGACAACCGGCCGGTGGTGGTGGCGGCGAGTGCGAAGGAGGTGTGGACGCGCCTGGTGCGCGGATTCTCGAAGGAGGGCAGGGCGTCGGTGTAGGTCGACTTGAGCTTCGAGATCTGCCGCCAGTCGAGCACCTTGCGCGGCAACTCGTGGCCTTGGGCCGCGAGATCCTCGAGCACGTCGGCGCCCGTCGCCCAGGCGCCGGTGGCGGTCTTCTTCGGGGCGGGGAGGCCCATCTTGCCGAACAGGATGTCGCCGAGCTGTTTCGGGCTGCCGACGTTGAAACTCTCGCCGGCGAGGTCGGTGATCTCGGCCTCGAGCCGCGCCATGCCCTGGGCGAAGTCGCCGGAGAGGCGCGCCAGCATCTGCCGGTCGATGGCGATGCCGCGCCGTTCCATCGCGACGATGACGTCGATCAGCGGTCGCTCCAGCGTCTCGTAGACGGTAGTCATTCCCTCCGCCGCCAGCCGTGGCGCCAGCACCCACCACAACCTCAGCGTCACGTCGGCATCCTCCGCCGCATAGGCGGTGGCCCGGTCGATCGTCACGCGATCGAAGGTGATCGCCGACTTGCCGGAGCCGGCGACGTCCTTGTAGGCGATCGGCCGATGGCCGAGCCACTTCTCGGAGAGCTCGTCCATGCCGTGGCCACCGCGCCCGGCGTCGAGCGTATAGGACATCAGCATGGTGTCGTCGAAGTTCACGATCGCGACCCCGTGCTGGGACAGCACCAGCGCGTCGTACTTGAGGTTCTGCCCGATCTTGCGCACCGCCGGGTCGGCGAGCAGCGGCTTCAGCGCCGCGAGCGCCTGCGTCGCCGGGATCTGCCCGGCGGTGAGCCCGTCGTCGAAGAGCCCGCCACCACCCGCGCGATGGCCGAGCGGCACGTAACAGGCCTTGCCGGGCGTGATCGCCAGGGAGAAGCCGACGAGGTCGGCCTGCAGCGCGTCGAGCGAGGTGGTCTCGGTGTCGAAGGCGACGACGCCGGCGGCGCGCGCCGCGCCGATCCATTCCTCGAGCCGGGGAAGCGTCGAGACGGTCTCGTAGGCGGTGGTGTCGATCGGCGCCGAGGCGGCGCTCGCACGTGCCGTGGCGAGGGCGGCGGGGGTGCCGACGAGGGATTTGTCGGAGGCGAGGGACGCGTTCCCCGCACCCGGCGCGCTCCCTCCCCCCTCGCGGGGGAGGGTCGGGGAGGGGGTCGCTGCCACATCCGAGGTGGTGCCGGCCGCGCCGCCCCCCCCCCCCCCCCGGGGGGGGGGGGGGGGGGGGGGGGGCGCCCGCTGCCACATCCGAGGTGGTGCCGGCCGCGCCGACCCCCTCCGACCCGGCTTCGCCGGGCCACCTCCCCCGCGAGGGGGGAGGGGTATCCGTACCCTCGCCGGTAACATCGTCGGTCGCACCTGCCGCTCCGGGCGGCCAATGGGTCACCGGCACCACCGCCGGGGCGATCTCTTCGGCGACCGCACCGGTCGCCTCCGCCACCCGACGGGTGAGCGAGTTGAAGTCCATCGCCTTGAGGAAGGCGACGAGGCGGATACCGTCGATCGACGCCACCGCCAGTTCCTCGATCGGGGTGGTGACCGGCACGTCGCGGTCGAGCGTCACCAGTTTCAGCGAGATCCGCGCCTTATCCGCATGTTCGATCAGCGATTCGCGCCGTTTCGGCTGTTTGATCTCGCCGGCGCGGGAAAGCAGCGTCGCGAGGTCGCCGAACTCGCCGATCAGCGCCGCGGCGGTCTTGATACCGATGCCCGGCACCCCCGGCACGTTGTCGACCGCATCACCGGCGAGTGCCTGGACGTCGACCACCTTGTCGGGGGTGACGCCGAACTTCTCGACCACCTCGGCCTCGCCGATGCGCCGGTCCTTCATCGTGTCGAGCATGACCACGCCCGGCTCGATCAGTTGCATCAGGTCCTTGTCGGAGGCGACGATGGTGACGTCGGCGCCGGCCGCTCGCGCCTGCGTCGCGTAGGTGGCGATGAGATCGTCGGCCTCGAATCCGCTCTGTTCGACGCAGGCGACGTTGAAGGCGCGCGTCGCCTCGCGGATCAGGCCGAACTGCGGACGCAGGTCCTCCGGTGCTTCGGGGCGATGGGCCTTGTAGTCGGGATAGAGCGCGTCGCGGAAGGTCGGCCCCGAAGCGTCGAAGATCACCGCCAGATGGGTCGGCTCGACCGCGGCGCCGGTCTTCTTCGCCTCCTTCAACAGGCGATAGAGCATGTTGCAGAAGCCGGAGACGGCGCCGACCGGCAGGCCGTCCGCCTTGCGGGTGAGCGGCGGCAGCGCGTGATAGGCGCGGAAGATGTAGGACGAGCCGTCGACCAGGAAGAGGTGGTCGCCGGTCCCGATCGGACGCGCGTGAGCGCCATTGGGCAGAGTGGTGATCATGGCCGGCATCTTACGGGGGCGGGGGCGGGGAACAAGCGCCGATCGCCGCCGTCCCCCGTGACGATGCCCGCGCCGGTGTCACGTCACCCTGAGCTCGGTCATCATCCCCGTCGCCATGTGGTAGAGGTGATGGCAGTGTAGGAACCACTCGCCGGGCTTGTCGAGGTCGACGGCGACCATCACGGGGGTGCGTGGCGGCACGATCACCGTGTCGCGCACCGGACCGTTGAACCGCCCGCCCCGCGTTCCGACCACCTGGAAGCGATGGCCGTGCAGATGCATCGGATGCATCATCATCGTCGGGTTCATGAACATGATCTCGATGCGCTCGCCGACCTTCGCCTCGAGCGGCTGGTGTTCGCCGTGAACCGCCCCGTTGATCGTCCAGCGATAGCCCGGTTCCTCGCCGAGCATCAGGTGGAACATGCGATCCGGCCGACGTGGCGCCAACGGCGTACGCGACGCGATGGCGAGATCGAGCGACAGGTCGGTATGGGGCGCTGCCACTGCCGCCGTCGCCTCGATCTTCGGAACCGCCGCGCCCGGCGTCGCCAGCACGATGCCGGTGCGCATCCGGTCCGCTTCGACCTGGGCGAGGATCGGGAAGGCTCCGCCTTGCGGCGGCAGGGTGACGACGAGGTCGATGCGTTGCCCCTGCGCCAGCGGGAAGATGGTGTTGGGGTAGGAGCGGCAGGGCGAGCCGTCGACGGCGACGACCTCGGCGACGAGAGCTCCGGTGTCGATGAAATAGGCGGTCGCGGTGGCGCCGTTGATGATCCGCAGCCGCACCCGGGCACCGCGCTCGCAGCGCACCACCTCGGGGTCGTCGAGAGTGCGGTCGTTGGCGAGATGGGCGTCGTAGGCGATGTCGTTGGCATGGACCATCGCCATGCCACCCACCCCGGCCATTCCACCCATTCCACCCATGCCGCCCATACCCATCGGCATGCCCGGCATCGGATGGTTCATCATCCCCGGCATCCCCGGCATCCCCGGCATCCCCGGCATCCCCGGCATCCCGGGCATTCCGGGCATCCCGGGCCTCGCGGGGGTGCCGTGGCCGGCGTGTTCGTCGGCCGGGGCCGGGGCGGGTGCGGCACCGTGGCCGGCGTGGTCGTCGACCACCGGCGGCGTCGGTGCGGCGGCGTGGGACCCGTGGCCGCCGTGGGCCGACGAACCGCCGAGTTCGGCGAGGATCTCGAGCGGCGAGCGGAAGGCGAAGTCGTGGAGCATCACCACCACGTCCTTGACGTCGCCGGCGTCCTTCTCGCGGGCGACCATCGGTGCGGCCAACAGGCGCTGTTCGGTCATCTGGTGCGAATGCATCCAGTGCGTGCCCGGCGTCAGCAGGAAGTCGTGTTGGTCGGCGGCGCCGGGCGCGGTCTCGCCGCCGCCGGGGCGCGAACGATCCTGGTCGTGGGCGGCGAAGATCTGGCCGTGCCAATGCATGATCAGCGGATCCGGGGTGCCGTTGACCACGGCGCCGGCGAAGCGGTCGCCCTCGGCGGCGAAGACGCCCGAACGGCCGGTGGGCCCGGTCAGGCCGAAGACCTGAGCCGCCTTGCCCTTCACCTCGAGAATACGCGGTGCCACGGTGAGCAGCGGGGGCGCTGCGCGGGCCGGTCCGGCGAGACCGGCGAGCACCATCGCCGATCCCCCTGCGAGAAAGCGACGGCGATCGAGGGACGAGGCGGCGAGAGCGGCGGTCACGGCGGTTCTCCGGGTTCGAGGTCGATGCGATGGCCCGGCTCTCTGCCGACCTCGCCTCCTCCCGAAGCGGACACGCGACGAGAGGCGTGCCCGGCTGGGCGATGTCCGGGCCCGAGGTGCCAATCTACCCCACGCGCGTTCCGTCGTCCGGTCGGAGCGCTGTTCGCACCCGATCATTTTCCCGAGAGCGGGCCGGTTGCCGCCTCAGCCCCGCGCGATCACCCCGGCCGTCGCCAATCGCTCGATCTCGGCCACGTCGTAGCCGAGCGCCGTCAGCACCGCGTCTGTGTCGGCGCCGAGCGCCGGCGAGGCGGCGGGGTAGGTGAGCGGCGTGTCGGAGAGCACGATCGGGTTGCGGATCGACGGCACGCTGCCGCCGGCCGCCCGCTCGGACGGCAGGTCGAGCCGCAGGCCGCGGGCGATCACCTGAGGGTCGGCGAAGACGTCGGCGACCGAGTTGATCGGCCCCGCCGGCACGTGCGCCGCCTCGAGTTTCGCCAGCAGGTCGTCGCGGTGGAAGGTGCGGGTCTTCGCCTCCATGATCGGGATCAGCTCCGCCCGGTCGGCGACGCGCGCCGCGTTGTGGACGAAGCGCGGATCGAAGGCGATGTCCTCGAGCTCGAGGATGGCGCAGGTGTCGCGGAACTGGCGGTCGTTGCCGGTGGCGATGATGATGTGGCCGTCGGCGACCGGAAACACCTGATAGGGCACGATGTTGGGGTGGGCGTTGCCCATCCGCTTCGGCGCCCGGCCCGAGACGAGGTGGTTCATACCCTGGTTGGCGAGCATCGCCACCATGGTGTCGAGCAGGCTCATGTCGACGAGCTGGCCGCGACCGGTGGTCTGGCGCGCCAGCAGCGCCGCCTGGATGCCGATCACCGCATGGAGCCCGGTGAAGAGATCGGCGACCGCCACTCCGACCTTCATCGGCTCGCTGTCCGGCGACCCGGTCAGGTCCATGTAGCCGCCCATCCCCTGGATCATGAAGTCGTAGCCGGCGCGCATCGCATAGGGCCCGGTCTGGCCGAAGCCGGTGATCGAACACCAGACGAGCCGCGGGTTCGCCGCCATCGCCGTCTCGTGGTCGAGCTCGTATTTCTTCAGCCCGCCGACCTTGAAGTTCTCGATGACCACGTCGGCCTCGGCCACCAGCCGGCGGACGATCGCGGCGCCGTCCGGCTTCTCGAAGTCGATCGCCACCGAGCGCTTGCCGCGGTTGCAACCGTGATAATAGGCCGCCCCCAGATCCTCGCCGTCGGCACCGGTCACGAAGGGCGGGCCCCAATGGCGGGTGTCGTCGCCGACACCCGGCCGCTCGACCTTGATCACCTCGGCCCCGAGATCGGCGAGGCTCTGACCGACCCACGGGCCGGCGAGGATACGGGCGAGCTCGAGAACCTTGATGCCGGCGAGCGGAGCCTGGGTCATGGGCGTGCCTCGGGAAGGGGATACGACACGGCCCGGCACGAGCCGGGCCGTCGATCTCGGTCGATCAGGCGCGCAGCGTCGCCCCGGTCGCCTTGCCGACGGCGCCGACGATCTTCGTGGCCAGCGCCTCGAGGTCCTTGTCGGTCAGCGTCGCCTTCACCGGCTGCAGGAACACCTCCACCGCCACCGATTTCTTGCCCTCGCCGATTGCGGCGCCGCGGAACACGTCGAAGACGCTCGCGTCGGTGATCAGCGCCCTGTCGGCACCCTTGACCGCCTTGAGGATCTTCTCGGCTTCGACCTTCTCGTCGACGACGAAGGCGAAGTCGCGGGAGAGCGGCATCAGCTCGGAGGCGGCGAGCGCCCCCTTCGACTTGGTCGGCTTGGCCTTGGGCTCGGGGATGGCGTCGAGGAAGACCTCGAAGGCGACCATCGGCCCGGCCGCGTCGAGCGCCTCGAGCGTCGCCGGATGCAGCTCGCCGAAATGGGCCAGCACGTTCTGCGGCCCTTGCTGGATCACGCCGGAGCGACCGGGGTGGTACCAACCCGGTGCGCCACGCACGATCTGCACCCGATCGAGCACCACGCCGAGCGCCTCCAGCACCGCGATCGCGTCACCCTTGGCCACCGTCCACGAAACCGGCCCGGCGTCGCCGAGCCAATGGCGACCGGCGCCGGTCGACCCGGCCGTGCCGCGGCGCACGCCGGCAGCGGTCAACGTCTGGCCCTCCGGCGTGTCGTTTCGGAACACCTGTCCGACCTCGAACAGGGCGACGTCGACGATGCCGCGCTTCAGATTGCGATCCGCTGCGGTGATCAGGCCCGGCAGCAGGCTCGGCCGCATGTCGGAGAGATCCGAGGCGATCGGGTTGGCGAGCGCCAGATCGGCCCCCCCGCCGCCGAAGAGTTCGGCCTGGCGCTTCGACACGAAGGACCAGGTGACCGCCTCCAGCATGGTGCGGCTGGCGAGCGTCCGGCGCGCCTTGGAGCGGCGGATCTGGGCGGTGGTCAGTACCTTGGCGCCGACCCTGCCGTGGCTCTCCAGCGGCGTCGAGACGACGTTCTCGAGCCCGTGGATGCGCATCACCTCTTCGACCAGATCGGCCTTGCCCTCGACGTCGGCGCGCCACGACGGCACCGCGACGCGGAAGACCTCGTCCTTCATCACCACGAAGAAGCCGAGCTTCTCCAGAATTTCGCGGATTTCGGCGCGATGCAGCGTCAGACCGGTCAGCCGCTTCACCTCGGAAAGCGGGAACTCGATGATCCGGTCCATCTCCGGCGCCTTGCCGGCGACGACCGGCTGCGACGCCTCGCCGCCGGTGAGGTCGACGACCAGCTGGGTGGCGAGATCGAGGCCGCCTGCCAGATAGGCCGGGTCGACGCCGCGCTCGAAGCGATAGCGCGCGTCGGAGACGATGCCGGTGCGCCGGCCGGTCTCGGCGGTGCGGGTCGGATCGAACCAGGCGCATTCGATGAAGACGTCGGTGGTCTCCTCGGTGCAGCCCGAGTGTTCACCGCCCATGATGCCGCCGAGGCCGAGCACGCCGGCGTCGTCGGCGATGACGCACATGCGGCCGTCGACCGAGTAGGTCTTGCCGTCGAGGGCGAGGAAGCTCTCGCCGTCGCGGCCGTAGCGGGCATGGATGCCGCCGGTGAGCTTCGCCGCGTCGAAGACGTGCAGCGGCCGACCGCGGTCGATCGACACGTAGTTGGTCATGTCGACCAGCGCCGAGATCGGGCGCAGGCCGATCGCCTTGAGGCGGCGCTGCATCCACTCCGGCGACGGGCCGTTCTTGACGCCGCGCACATGGCGGCCGTGGAAGGCCGGGCAGGCGACGAGGTCGCCGTCGCCGAAACGCAGGTCGACGGAGACCGGCGAGGCGTGGGCGCCGACGATCTTACGGGTGGTGTCGGGCTTCAACGTGCCGATGCCGGCGGCGGCGAGATCGCGGGCGATGCCGCGCACGCCGGTGCAGTCGGCCCGGTTGGGGGTGAGCGACACGTCGATCACCGGATCGTCGAGGTCGGCGTAGTCGACGTAAGCCGTGCCGGTCGGCGCGTCCGCCGGCAGATCGATGATGCCGGTGTGGTCCTCGGAGAGCTCGAGTTCGGCCGCCGAGCACATCATGCCGTGGCTCTCGACACCGCGGATCTGGCCGACGCCCAGCGTCATGTCCTTGCCCGGGATGTAGGTGCCGGCCGCGGCGAACACCGTCTTCATGCCCGTCCGCGCGTTGGGAGCGCCGCACACCACCTGGATCGGCTGGCCGGAGCCGGTGTCGACCATGCACACCCGCAGCCGATCGGCGTTCGGGTGCTGCACGGCGGAGATCACGTGGGCGACGACGAAGGGCTTCAGCGCCTTGGCCTTGTCCTCGACGCTTTCCACCTCGAGCCCGATCCGTGTCAGCGTCTCGACCACGGTGTCGAGCGAGGCGGTGGTATCGAGATGGTCCTTGAGCCAGGAGAGGGTGAACTTCATGGGTGTCGCTCTGGATCTCGGGTGCGCAGCGGATGCGCGCGACCTCGGTTGCGGCGAAGGCGGATGGTCAGACGCTCAATCCCCCGAACAGGGTCGGGAGATCCAGCGGGCGGAAGCCGTAGTGCTTCAGCCAGCGCACGTCGGCGTCGAAGAAGGCGCGCAGGTCCGGCATGCCGTACTTCAGCATGGCGATGCGGTCGATGCCCATGCCGAAGGCGAAACCCTGGACCTCGTCCGGGTCGAGGCCGCAGTTCCTGAGCACGTTGGGATGCACCATGCCGCAGCCGAGGATCTCGAGCCAGTCGTCACCCTCGCCGATCTTGATCTCCGGCCCGGAGCGATCGCAGCGGATGTCCACCTCCATCGACGGCTCGGTGAAGGGGAAGAACGACGGGCGGAAACGCATCTCGACGTTCGGCACTTCGAAGAAGGCCTTGCAGAACTCCTCCAGCACCCACTTCAACGTGCCGATCGTCGAGGTCGTGTCGATGACCAGCCCTTCCACCTGATGGAACATCGGCGTGTGGGTCTGGTCGCTGTCGCAGCGATAGGTCCGGCCCGGGATGATCACCCGGATCGGCGGCTTCTGCGACATCATGGTGCGAATCTGCACCGGCGAGGTGTGGGTCCTGAGCAGCTGGCGCTTGCCGTCCGCCTTCGGCTCGAAGAAGAACGTGTCGTGCATCTCGCGAGCCGGATGGCCCTCGGGGAAGTTCAGCGCCGTGAAGTTGTAGAAGTCGCTCTCGACGTCCGGCCCCTCGGCGACCGAGAAACCCATGTCGGCGAAGATCGCGGTCAGCTCGTCGGTGACCTGGCTGATCGGGTGGATGCGCCCGGCGTTGGCGGGCGAGGGCCACAGCGGCAGGGTGATGTCGGCGGTCTCGGCGGAAAGCCGCGCGGCGAGCGCGGCGTCCTTCAACACCTTGCGACGGGCGCCGAGCGCCTCGTTCACCCGGTCGCGCAGCCCGTTGATCGCCGGGCCCATGACCTTGCGCTCGTCCGGCGACATCGAGCCGAGCGACTTCAGGAGGTCCGAGATCGACCCCTTCTTGCCGAGTGCGCCGATGCGGACGCCCTCCAGCGCCGCCTCGTCGCCGGCCGCGTCGATGGTCCCGAGGATGGTCTTTTCCAGGCTGTCGATGTCGCTCATGAGGATCGCTCGATGGAAGGCGGAAGAGGACGAAGGAAACCGGGGTTTTTCGTCGGCTGCTCTACTAACCGAGAATGCGGCGCTGCGAAAGCCGGCAGCGCGCCGATCGCCCATGCCGACGTCCCGGCCGTGACCCGTCGCATCGGCGCGGGCGTCGGCCGGCTCACACCTCGACGAACCGGGCGCCGAGGCCCTCCATCAGGCCGCGGAAGGAGGGGAACGAGGTGGCGATCATGGCCACGTCGTCGACCGTCACCGCCGCATCCGCCGCCAGCCCGAGCACCAGGAAGGCCATGGCGATGCGGTGGTCGAGATGGGTGGCGACGCTGCCGCCGCCGATCTTCACCCCCGCCTGCCGTCCCTCGACGACGAGGCTCGCCTCGCCCTCCGAGCAGGCGATGCGGTTCGCCTCGAGCCCGCGGGCGACGGCGGCGAGCCGGTCGCTCTCCTTGACCCGGAGTTCCTCGAGCCCCTCCATCACCGTCCGCCCTTCGGCGAAGGCGGCGGCGATCGCCAGGATCGGATATTCGTCGATCATCGCCGGCGCCCGCTCGGGCGGCACGACGATGCCCTTCAGGCGCGAGGCGCGGACATGGACGTCGCCGATGCGCTCGCCACCCGACAGCCGCTCGTTCTCGATCGCGAGATCGGCACCCATCTCGATCAATGTCTGGAAGAGGCCGGTCCTGAGGGGATTGAGCAGCACGTTCTCGACCGTCACGTCCGAGCCCGGCACGATCAGGCCTGCGACGATGGCGAAGGCGGCCGACGACGGATCGCCCGGCACGACGATGTGCTGCGGTTTCAGCTCCGGCCGCCCCTCGAGCCGGATGACACGCTCGCCCGCCGCACCGATCTCGACCGAGATCGCCGCACCGAAGCCGGCGAGCATCCGCTCGGTGTGATCACGGGTGGCGATCGGTTCGATCACCGTGGTGAGGCCGGGGGCGTTGAGGCCGGCGAGGAGGACGGCCGACTTCACCTGCGCCGAGGCCATCGGCACCCGGTAGGTGATCGGGGTCAGCGCCTTCGGCCCTTCGAGCGACAACGGCAGGCGGTCGCCGGCACGCGCGATCACCCGCACTCCCATCTCGCGCAACGGGTTCAGCACCCGGCCCATCGGACGACGGGAGAGCGAGGCGTCGCCGACGAAGGTGGCGGCGACGGCATGGCCGCCGACGAGGCCCATGGTGAGGCGCGAGCCGGTGCCGGCGTTGCCGAAGTCTAGAACGTTCTCCGGCTCGAGCAGACCGCCGACGCCGAGGCCGGCGACCCGCCAGGCGCCGTCGCCGGTGCGAGTGACGGTTGCGCCGAGCGCCCGCATCGCGGCGCCGGTGCCGAGCACGTCCTCGGCTTCGAGCAGCCCCTCGATCGTCGTCTCGCCGACGGCCACCGCGCCGAACATCAGCGAGCGATGCGAGATCGACTTGTCACCGGGCACACGGATGCGGCCGACGAGCGGGCCGGTGGCGACGGCGGAGAGCGGGGTGGGGGTTGCGGCGTGAGCCATCGACGAGACCGTGACGAGGGGGCAGAGCGGGAAGGCACCTCCTTACACGGAAGGATCGACCCCGTCACCCCGAGCCGTCGCGGTCACACCGCCGGCCCGCCGAAGATCTCGGAGTGCTTCCCGGACGATTCGGTATTGACACGCGAACGGCTTCGGACCAGAGGGGGTGACTTCGTTCTTCAATTTCGCGAGACGATCCGTGGCGAAACCCGAACTCGGCACCAAGCGCCTCTGCCCCTCCTGCGGCTCCAAGTACTACGACCTCGATCGCAACCCGATCGTCTGCCCCAAGTGCGGCACGGTGTTCACCGTGGCGGCGTTGCAGATGCGCGCCAAGGCGGCACCGGTCGAGGAGGAGGAGACCGAGGTCGAAGAGAACCTGCCCGTCGACTTCGTCTCCCTCGAGGAGGCCGATGCCGAGCAGGGTGGTGGCGAGGAAGTCCCCGACATCGAGGACGAGGAGATCGGCGACATCGGTGGCGACATCGGTGACGACGACACCTTCCTCGAGGAGGAGGAAGACGACGGCGACATCGAGGGCATCGACATCGACGTCGCCCCCGAGGACGAGGAGCGCTGAGCCGCACGGCCATCGATCACACGGCGAATCGCCAGTGTTCCCCGTGCTTTGAGCCGGATTTTGCGATCTTCGACGAAAAATCGGCGCGTCGCGGCGAATTAGGACTTGATCACCGGCGGCGATGCCATTAGAGATCGCCGCCGTCGCCGGGGGTTCCCAAGCCCGGCCGGGAATTCGGGGCCATAGCTCAGTTGGGAGAGCGCTTGAATGGCATTCAAGAGGTCAGGGGTTCGACTCCCCTTGGCTCCACCAATTCTCCTCAAGTGTTTGACGCACTTGTAAGTCCCGGT
>CALMFH010000285.1 GCA_937864925.1 uncultured Alphaproteobacteria bacterium
TGACGAGCATGTTCTCGCCTTCGTAGAAGCAGTCGACCGGGCAGACTTCGACGCAATCGGTGTACTTGCACTTGATGCAGTTGTCGGTGACCAGATAGGTCATTGTCGCGATCCTCTCGGCTCTCGCCCCGGACGTCGGATACCGGCGCCCGGGTGGGCTTGGGGCGCACGGTCCACTCTCGGCGTTCCGGTTAGCCGAGAGCGCCGCGTTGCGCAAGCGGCGTGGCGGGGCGGGGGATTGCGGATCCGCTCCGTCCGTGCCGGGTGCGACAAGAAGCTCTACTCGCCGTCGAAGAAATCTTCCATCCCGACGTCCGTTTCGGCCGCGAGGCGATCGAGGGCGCGGCGATCGCGTTTGGTCGGGCGGCCGGCGCCGGGAGCGCGAGTGGCGAGGGGGATCGTCTCCGGGCGGGGTTCGCGCGGCGGGCGCGGCGGGCTCAGGTCGTCGTAGAGGCGAGCGGCAACCTCGGCCGAGCCCCGGCGCTCGACGAAATCGACCACCCGAAGGACGACGACGCGAGACGGCAGGGTGACGGTCAGGGTCTGGCCGCGCTTCACCGGGCTGCCCGCCTTGGTCTCGCGCTCGCGATCGACTCGGACGTGACCACCCTCGATCAGCGCCTTGGCGAGCTCGCGGGTCTTGACCACCCGGGCGTGCCAGAGCCAGCGATCGAGGCGTTGGCGGTCGGCGTCCATGTCGCGCCTTTCACGGCCGTGCCGGCGGCCGTCACTTCGGCTTGTCGCCCTTGCCCTTCGATTCGAGTTCGGCCTTCAACGCCGCCAGGGCGGCGAAGGGGGAATTCGGGTCGATCGGCTTCTCGGTCCGCTTGGGGCGATCGTCGAAGCGTGGCCGGTCGCGACCCTCGTCACGGCGCGGGCCGCGATCGGCGAAGCGGCGGGCGTCGCGACCGCGCGGACCCTCGTCGCGGCGCGGGCCACGGCCGCCTTCGCCCTGCCCGGGCACGGCGGCGTCACGGGCGCGGCGCGCGGCGGCGTTGTCACCCCGATCACGCCGTTCGCCCGCGTCACGGCGGTCCCGGTGTTCGCCGCCCTCGCGACGGTCGCGCTGTTCGCCACCCTCGCGACGGTCGCGCTGTTCGCCACCCTCGCGGCGCTCGCCGCCACGCGGCCCGTGTTGGCCGCGATGACCGTGATGACCGTGGTGACCGCGGTCGAAGCGGCCGGGACGCCAGATCTCGATCTCGATCGCCTCCGGCTCGGCACTCTCGGCAGCGGCTTCCACGCCGGCTTCGGCGGCCGACTCGGCCGCGGGCGTCGCCTCGACCGGCGCTTCGGCGACGGCCTCGACAGCGGCTTCCGCCTCCGGCGCCGGGACCTCGGCGACCGCTTCCACTTCCACATCCGGCACCGCGGTCTCGGCGGCGACCGGTTCGGCGGCGGGCATGACCTCGGCGGGGGGTTCGGCCTCGATCGCGGGTGCGATCTCGACCACGCCCGCTTCGACCACCGGCACCTCGATCGCGACATCGACCGCCGACACCTCGATCGTCACTTCGGTCTCGGCCGGCGGTTCGACGGCGGTTTCCGGGGCGGCGGGCATCTTCGGTGCGGCGGCGGCCTCCTCGGCGGTGACGGTCACCGCCGGGTGCACGAGACGCGGCGCCGGCTTCGGCACCTTGCGCTTCTCCGAGCGGTAGCCGAGCGACTTCAGCACCGAGGTGAAGTCGTCACCGGAACAACCGAGCAGCGAAGTCATCGCCACGGTGACGGTGAAGGCACCGCCACCCGGCACCGCGCCCTCGGGCGGGGTGACCGACGGATCGAGCGGCTTCCAGGCGATGAGCGGACGGATGATGTCGGCGAGACGCTCGAGGATGTCGATGCGCACGGCGCGTTCGCCGCAGACGCGGAAACCGGCGATGCGCCACAGCGCCTTCGGGATCGTCTTGTCGACGTGGATCGAGGTGCGCCCGGAGGCGGAGAGCTGATTGAGATCGGCGGTGGCGTGGGTATCGACCTCGGCGTGAGCGAGCGACCACAGCCGGGCGATCAGCGCCGAGGGCGCGGGCTTGAGCAGCGCCGGCACGAACACGTGGTAGGCGCCGAATCGGACACCGTACTTGCGCAACGAGGCACGCATCGTCTGGTCGAGTGCCTTGACCTCGTCGGCCACCTGCGAGCGCTCGAGCACGCCGAGCCCCTCGACCAACTGATAGGCGACACCCTTGCCGATGCCGTCGATGTCGGCGGCGTCCCTGAGATCGACCAGCGGCTTGAGGAGATGGGCGATCTGGGCGGCGACCCAGAGATCGAGCCGCGCCTGGACCTTGTCGCGGGCCGGGCCGGTCAACTGCTCGTCGGCGATGAGGATCACCGCCGGGCGCAGCGTCTCCTGCCCGGGGCCGAGCTTGGCGACGACATCGCCGAGCCAGCGCAGGCCGCCGTCGGCGGTGAGCACGATCTCGCCGTCGCCGGCGCGGGAGAGCCGGTCGGCACGTGCCTCGATCTCGCCGGCCAGCGCCTTGGCCGCGGCTGTCCGGACCGCCTTCGCGTCCTCGCCTTCGGCGGTCGGATCGGCTTGGAAGCGGAAGCCCGCGAGGTGGCCGACCCGATGACCTTCGACGACGACGTCGCCACCGGTGGTGATCTCCGCTTCGATCATCGCATTCTCTCTCAGACGTCTCATCAGGACGGAAGTCCGCCGATCCACGAAGCGCCGTGTCAGGCCTTCGTGCAACGCGTCGGACAGACGATCTTCGATCGCGCGTGTCTTGTCGCGCCAATGGACGGGGTCCGTCAACCAGTCGGGTCGATTGGCGACGAAGGTCCATGTCCGGACATGGGCGATTCGCGCCGAAAGCGTGTCGATGTCGCCGTCGATCCGGTCGGCTTCCGCCACCCGCCGGGCGATCCAGTCGTCGGGGATGGTGCCCTTTTCGACGAGGAAGCGGAAGAGGGTGGCGACGAGATCGGCGTGATTGGCCGGCGCGATCTTACGATAATCCGGTACCTGGGCGACATCCCACAGCAGTGCCACACGCTCGGCACCGTGGGCGAGACGGGCGACATCCTCGTCGCGAGCCGCCAGTTCGAGGGCGCTCTGGTCGTCGGCGAGGGGCGCGCGGGTCAGCCCCTCCTCGCGCGGCGCCTCGTCGAGGGTGCGGCGCAGGGCCGCGAGACTGGCGAAGTCGAGCGCCGGATTGCGCCACTGCAGTCGCGGAAGCGATTGGAATCGATGGGTTTCGAGCTGTTCGACGAGGTCGTCGGGGAAGGGCTCGACCCGCCCGGTGACACCGAAGGTGCCGTCGCGCATGTGGCGGCCGGCGCGACCGGCGATCTGGCCGAGTTCGGCGGCGCAGAGATTGCGATACTGGTAGCCGTCGAATTTGCGGCTGCCGGCGAAGGCGACGTGGTCGACGTCGAGATTGAGCCCCATGCCGACCGCGTCGGTGGCGACCAGGATGTCGACGTCGCCGGACTGGAAGAGCTCGACCTGGGCATTGCGGGTGCGGGGCGAGAGTGCTCCGAGCACCACTGCGGCGCCGCCGCGCTGGCGGCGGATCAGTTCGGCGATGCCATAGACCTCCTCGGCCGAGAAGGCGACGACGGCGGTACGAGCCGGTAGACGCAGGAGCTTCTTCGATCCCGCATAGGAGAGTTGCGACATCCGCGGGCGGGTGACGACGTTGATTCCCGGCAGCAGCTTCTCGAGCTGGTCACGCACCGTCAGCGCCCCGAGCAGCAGCGTCTCGTGGCGGCCGCGCAGGTTGAGAATGCGGTCGGTGAAGATGTGGCCGCGCTCGAGATCCCCGGCCAGTTGGACCTCGTCGATGGCGACGAAATCGACGTCGGTGCGACGCGGCATCGCCTCGACGGTCGACACCCAGTAGCGCGGGGCGTCGGGGACGATCTTCTCCTCGCCGGTGATCAGGGCGACGGCGGACTTGCCGGCCCGCTCGACGACCCGGCCGTAGACCTCGCGGGCGAGCAGGCGCAGCGGCAGGCCGATCAGGCCCGAAGGCTGGGCGAGCATCCGTTCGATGGCGAGATGGGTCTTGCCGGTGTTGGTCGGCCCGAGCACGGCAGTGACGGTCCGCGCCCGGATGGAGGGGGGCAGAACCGGCAACGATGCGGCGGCGGACGGGCGTTGGGTATCGCGGATCTGCACTCGAACGAGCCTGTCGGGGTCCGGGGCGGGCCTCGGACGGGACGGGCGACCTCTAGCACAGCGACGGAACGAATGCGCTATCTTTCGAAACGATGAACCGCGGACGCTCTCTCGGTCGTCGACGACTTCGGCTTTTCCCGGCAACCGGAACGAGTCTCGAACGAACCGCGTCCGAATCGCTGTTCTCGCCGGATTCCGTTTCCGTTCACGGACGAGATCCGGTGTTCGGCGCCGGTCCGACCACGAAATCTCGAATCGATGCCGGCTCTTGCGCGACCCCCGGCGCCGACGGCGGAAACGCTTCCGTGCCGAAACGGGGCAGAGTCGGGCGGCGGCCGTCGATGCCACCTCCGGTGGTGGCATGTCGGACTCGTCAACGATGTGAAGAGGAGGTGAACGGAGCGGCGACGAATCGGAGATCGCGCCCTGTTCCGGATTTATTCTCTCGAGATCCGGTGGTCGACGAGATCGTGACCGCCAGATCTAGAAGTGGGCGGAACGGGCGCCGAGGGAGCCTCGACGGGTCCGGTAAGGAAAGCGCTCCGAAACGGGACGGTGGTGGAACGGAAATCCGCTTCACTTCCCGTGAGACGTGAGGCCGACGGTCGGTCGGCGGGCGCGGCGACGAGGAGACCCGGCGAGGCCGTTCGGCCGATGAACGGCGCCGAGAGGAAGACGCGGGAGGGAGACGCCGACGTCGGTCGGTGGATCGCTCACCACGGTCTCGACCGACCACCGCGACACACGGTGAGCCCGGCCCCGTCGAGGTGCACGCGGCGGGACAGCCGGCTTCGGACCGGCGGTCCCAAGGACCGCCGACCGGAGCTCGTACCGGACGCATGAATTTCAGGTTCGTCCGAAGGTCCCGAGCGTCACGGTCCGACCGGCCGACGCCCCTTCGGGCTCGCCTTCGCGTACGGAGTTTCGAATGGGTCGAGACGTCGTACGCCCGGCATCAGAGATCGCGCACGTCGACGAAGCGGCCGGCGATCGCCGCCGCCGCCGCCATCGCCGGACTGACCAGATGGGTGCGACCCTTGAAGCCCTGACGGCCCTCGAAATTGCGGTTCGAGGTCGAGGCCGAGCGCTCGCCCGGCGACAATCGATCGGCATTCATGGCGAGGCACATCGAGCAACCCGGCTCGCGCCATTCGAAGCCGGCCTCCTTGAAGATCACGTCGAGACCCTCGGCCTCGGCCTGATCCTTGACCAGCCCCGAGCCCGGCACCGCGAGCGCACGCACCCCGGCGGCGACCTTGCGCCCCTTGGCGACGGCGGCGGCGGCACGGAAGTCCTCGATGCGGCCGTTGGTGCAGGAGCCGATGAACACCGTGTCGATCTTCACGTCGGTCATCTTCGTGCCCGGCTTCAGATCCATGTACTCGAGCGCCCGCCACTTCGAGACGCGCTTGGTCTCGTCGGCGATGTCGTCCGGATTCGGCACGATACCGTCGATCGGGATCACGTCCTCGGGCGAGGTGCCCCAGGTGACGGTCGGCTTCAGCGTCGTCGCATCAATGTGGATCTCGGCGTCGAAATGCGCGCCCTCGTCGGAGTAGAGCGTCTTCCAGTAGGCCACCGCCGCGTCCCAATTGTCGCCCTTCGGCGCCTTCGGCTTGTCGCGGAAGTAATCGATGGTCTTCTCGTCTGGAGCGACGAGGCCGGCACGCGCACCCGCTTCGATCGACATGTTGCACACCGTCATGCGGCCTTCGATCGTGAGGTCGCGGATCGCCTGACCGGTGTATTCGATGACGTAGCCGGTGCCGCCGGCGGTACCGAGCCGGCCGATGATGGCGAGCACGATGTCCTTGGCGGTGATGCCCTCCGGCGCCTTGCCGTCGACCACCACCTTCATGTTCTTGGCCTTGGCCTGCACCAACGTCTGGGTGGCGAGCACGTGCTCGACCTCGGAGGTGCCGATGCCGTGGGCGAGCGCTCCGAAGGCACCGTGGGTCGAGGTGTGGCTGTCGCCGCAGACGATGGTGGTTCCGGGCAGGGTGAAACCCTGTTCCGGCCCGATGACATGGACGACGCCCTGACGCTTGTCGTGCTCGTCGTAGTACTCGAGTCCGAACCAGGCGGCGTTCTTGGCGATGGTGGCGACCTGCAGCGCGCTCTCCGGATCGTCGATGCCGTGGCTACGATCGGTGGTAGGCACGTTGTGATCGACGACGAGCAGCGTCTTCTCCGGGGCACGCACCTTGCGGCCGGCGACACGCAGGCCTTCGAAGGCCTGTGGGCTCGTCACCTCGTGGACGAGATGGCGATCGATGTAGAGGAGCGAGGTGCCGTCGGGTTGGGTGGCGACGACGTGATCGTCCCAGATCTTGTCGTAGAGCGTGCGCGGAGCCA
>CALMFH010000286.1 GCA_937864925.1 uncultured Alphaproteobacteria bacterium
AGGGGATGTCGTTCATCAGGTGCTGCGGATCGCCGCCGGCGAGGTTGAAGAAGACCAGATAGGTCGGGGCGTTGTCGAGGAACGACGAGAGGATGCCGGTCAGCCAGAAGTACATGGCGTTGTTGGGGGTGCCGTCGGCGTGGTTGACCAGCGCGACGAGCGGGGCGAAGGCACCGTTCTGCGCGGCCTTCAGCATGGCGATCACCGGAATGATGGTGACGAAGATGCCGGCGAAGAGCTTGACGACCTCGAGGATCGGCCCCCAGCCGAATTCGTTGGCGTCGCGGATACGCTTCGGGGTGATGAACAGCGAGACGAAGCCGGCGGCGAGGAGAATGGCGTCGCGGGCGAGGTTCTGCAGCTCGAGGTCGACGCCCCCGACGTGGAAGGCGATGCCCGGCTTCCACGAGCCGGAGAGCAGCACACCACCGACCACGACGAGGAGGAGGAGGATGTTGAGGCGGCCTTCGACGCCGATCCCAGCCGTGTCCGGCGTGGGGTCGCGGCGCGCCTTGAAGGCTTCGTCCTTGTGGTAGAGGTGGCGATCGACGAGGAAGAACAGCGCGAGCAGGATCGCGGCGCAGAAGATCGTCTCCTCGACCATGTGGATCGCGGTCCAGAAGAAGCCGACGCCCTTGAGGTAGCCGAGGAACAGCGGCGGATCGCCGAGCGGCGTCATCGAGCCGCCGATGTTCGACACCAGGAAGATGAAGAACACCACGACGTGGACGTTGTGGAGGCGTTCGTCGTTGGCACGCAGCAGCGGCCGGATCAACACCATCGAGGCGCCGGTGGTGCCGATCGCCGAGGCGAGCACCGTGCCGATGGCGAGGATGGTGGTGTTGAGTTTCGGTGAGCCGTGCAGGTTGCCGGTGACGAGAATTCCGCCGGAAATGGTGAAGAGTGCCCACAGGAGGATGACGAAGGGCACGTATTCGAGCAGCGCGGTGTGCAGCACTTCGCCGCCGGTCGGCCCGACACCGCGCAGGAGGGCGAAGGGGAGGACGAAGGCGAGGCCCCAGGCCGCCGCCACCTTGCCGTAGTGGTGGTGCCAGAAGTGCGGCGCGGCGAGGGGCATGACGGCGATCGACAGGAGGATGCCGACGAAGGGGATGGCCCACCAACCGGAGAGCGACGCGCCGTCGATGCCGTGTGCCTCGGCGGCCTCGGCGACGGCCGGGACCAGGCCCGCGGCGAAGGCGAGGCCGAAGGAGGCGCTGGCGCGGACCGACCACCGTCGCGGTCGCGGCGGCATCCGGTCGGCCGTTTCGTTCGTCGCGCGCGTCGTCGTCCTCATGCCGGTCCCCCCTTGGCGTCGTCGGGACACTAGCATGGACGGACAGGGCGTCGTCAAAGCCCTCGCGACGTCGGCGGGTGGACGCCGGCCGCGCCCGTCAGGCGGCGCGGAGATGTGCTTCGAGGTCGGTCACCGGGGTGAGGAAGCGCAGGCCGAGATCGGCGGTGCCGCGCCGGACGGCGGAGGCTTCGACCCGCGTGCCGTCACCGAATTCGACACTCACCCTGTCGCCGACGGAAAGTCCGTCGACGATCTCGACTCGACAGCCGGCCTCGCTGGCATCGAGCATCGTCGTGGTGGCCCGCCGCCCGCCGCTGTGCAGCACCACGGTCTCGCAGGTGCGGATGCGGGTGTCGGCGCGCCGTTCCTCGACATCGCGTTCGACCTGGGTGAGGAACCGCTCGACCGCATGAGACAGGGTCTCCGCGGCGTCGGTGAGCAGGTCGGAGGCCGAGCGGACCCGGCCCGCCTCGCGCGAGGTGGCGTCGATGGCGTCGGTGACCCCGTGGACGTTGCGGGCCACCTGGGCGGTGCCGTCGGATGCCGCCTGGACCGACTGGGCGATCTCGCGGGTCGCCGCTTCCTGCTCTTCCACCGCCGAGGCGATGGTGGTGGTGACGGTGAAGATCTCGCCGACCGTGCGGGTGATGTCGCGGATCGCCTCGACGGCGTGGTGGGTCGAGCCCTGGATGGCCTCGATCTGGTCGGCGATGGCGGTGGTCGCTTCCTCGGTCTGGCGGGCGAGCGACTTCACCTCGGCCGCCACCACGGCGAAACCACGGCCGCTCTCGCCGGCACGCGCCGCTTCGATGGTGGCGTTGAGCGCCAGGAGGTTGGTCTGGCCGGCGATGGCGCGGATGAGATCGACGACCGTGCCGATCTTCTCGGCGGCTTCGGCGAGCGAGGACACGTCGCGATCGGTGGCGATCGCCTTGTCGGTCGCTTCGGCGACGATGCCGCTCGCCCGATGGGCCTGTCCGGCGATCTCGCGGATCGAGGCGGCGAGTTCCTCGCTGGCGGCGGCGACGGTCTGGACGTTGCCGGATGCCCCGTTCGAGGCCCTTTCGGCCGAAGCGGCCTCGGAGGCCGCCGAGCCGGCCACCATGGTCAGGGTCGCGGCGCTGTCGCGCATCGCCGTGGTCTCGCCGTCGACGGCGCCGAGCGTGTCGGTGATGGTGCGGCGGAAATCGGCGACCGCCGTCTCGACGTGCATCCGGCGCATCCGCTCGCGCTCGCGGTCGGCGCGGGTCGAGCGTTCGAGCCCGAGACGCACCACCACGCTCTCGCGCAGAACCTCGACGGCGCGCGCCATCTCGCCGATCTCGTCGGTGCGGGCGACGTCGTCGACGCTGACCGCGGTGTCGTTGCCGGCGATACGCCGCATGGTGGCGGCGAGCCTGACGATGGGCACGGCCACCGAGCGCGCCACCACCACCGAGACCACGCCGGTGGCGACGGTCAACCCCGCTAGCAACGCGGCGATCACCGCGAAACCGGTCCAGGCGCGACGGGCGATCGCCTCGGTATCGGCGACGATCGTACCGGCGAGACCGTCCTCCACCGTCTTCATGGCGTCGATGCGCGCGGTCGCGGCGGCGAACCACTGCGGTCCGTCGGCACCGACGATGCGGCCGTCGACCGGGGTCTCGGCGACGATCCGGCGCATCCGCTCGACCGTCTCGCCGACCGGGCCGGCCAGTGCCGTTTCGAAGGCGGCGACCTGGGACGGTTCGGCATAGCGGCGGAAGACCGCCTCGTGGGTCTCCTGCATGGCACCGAGGCGGACGAAGGCCCGGCGCACCGGCGAGGCGAAGGCTCCGGCGGCGAAGCCGTTGGTACCCATGGCGCGTTCCTGGCCGGCGCTCTCCTTTTCCTCGAGCAGCGCACCGTAGGCGGTCAGGGCGCGGACCACACGACCGTCGTCGGTGATCGAGACGACGCTCTCCACCATGGCGAGAAGCTCGGCGATCGTCCGCGAGTACCAGCCGGCCACTTCGGTCACCGGTCGCGACCGCTCGTCGACCCCGGCACGGACCGCAGCGAGACCGGCGAGGGCGGCGGTCGAGGTTTCGAAGGGACGGACGAAGCCGGGAAAGTCGAGCGAGCCGGTCGGGACGGGCATCGCGGCACGCCAGTTCGCCAACGCCGCGTCGGTCTCGGACCGGCGGGCGACGAGATCGGCGGCGAAGGTCCCCCCCTTCGAACCGAGGAAGCCGGCGGAGGTGCCGCGCTCCTTCTGCAGCTCGTGCACCAGACGCGAGATCTCCGGCGCCAGCCGGACGACCCGCGCCACGCCCGTCGCCTCTCCGGCGGTCCGCCATTCGGTGACGAGCATCCGCGCCCCGACGAAGACCAGCGCCACCATCGGGATCAGGCAGAGCGCGGCGATACGGACCGAAATGGTGGTGCGGGAGAGGAAGCGGGTCATGTCGGGCGCCCGAATGGCAGGAGGGACGATGAAATCGGCGTCATCTGACTCCCTCGTCAATTAACGCAGGGTAAGCGCGCGAAGGTCGCCGTCGGCGCCGATGCCCGCAGGAGGTGAAATCCCCCTCGCAGGCCGGTCGGAAGGCTCCGCCACGGTGACCGCGCCGACCCTGCCGGGCAGCGACGGCAGTCGGATCGGCCCGGCGAACCATGGATTTCGCCCGATGCGCCGACGATGCGGACGGTTTCGTGCCGGTGATCTCGCCGACGCAACGGGACGGACGTGCCGTACCGGTGAAACTCACTGCGACGATACGTCGCGATCGCACGGCCGCGGCCGGAGACGCGTACGGCGTCGGGATCGCCGCCCGGCCGCGATCGTTCTCCACCGAACTGTCATTTCACGACCGTGAGTGTCTCGACACGACCCCACCGCCTCCGCTATCCGAGGAGGGAGGCGCTTTCCGCCGCGGCAATCGAAGCGGGCGGACCGAAGGGGAATCATGGGCGAGCGAGGACGCGAAGTGGTGGTGGTCGGCGGCGGACCCGCCGGGCTGGCGGCGGCCGAGGTGATCGCTTCGGCGGGCCACCGGGTCACCGTGGTCGAGCGTATGCCGTCGATCGGACGCAAGCTGATGATGGCGGGACGCGGCGGCCTCAATCTCACCCACTCCGAAGCCGGCGACCGCTTTCTCGCCCGCTACGGAGCCGCCGAGGCGTTTCTGACGCCGGCGATCGCCGCCTTCACCCCGACCGACCTGCGCGACTGGGCTCGAGATCTCGGCGAGGAGACCTTCGTCGGTACTTCGGGCCGCGTCTTCCCCTGTTCGTTCAAGGCCTCGCCGTTGCTGCGTGCCTGGAGCCGCCGGCTCGCCGATCTCGACGTCGGCTTTCGCACGCGGACACGTTGGACCGGGTTCGCCGCCGGGGGGGTCACGGTCGTCGGCCCGGCGGGCGAGGACCGGCTTCCCGCCGACGCGGTGGTGTTGGCCCTCGGTGGTGCCAGCTGGCCGCGCCTGGGATCCGACGGCACCTGGACGGCGATCCTGGCGGCGGAAGGCGTCGAGATCGTGCCGTTGAGGCCGACCAACTGCGGCTTCACCGTGGCCTGGTCGGGGGTGTTCCGCTCGCGCTTCGCCGGCGAACCGCTGAAACGCATCGCGGTGCGGCTCGCCGAGTGGGTGTCGATCGGCGAGGCGGTCATCACCGACGACGGGCTCGAAGGCGGCGCCATCTACGGCCTGTCGGCGCCGTTGCGCGAAGCGATCGCCGCCGACGGGCCGACGGCGGTCCACGTCGACCTGAAGCCGTCGATGGATGCGGGTGAGATCGTCACGGCCCTGACCAAGGGGCGCAAGGGCGACAGCCTGACCAACCGCCTGCGCAAGGCGATCGGCCTGCCGCCTGTGGCGATCGGACTGTTGCGCGAAGGTGCCGGCAAGGACCTGCCGAGTGATCCGGCCGACCTCGCACGCCTGATCAAGGCGGTGCCGATCCGCGTCTCCGCCGCCCGGCCGCTCGAACGCGCCATCTCTTCGGCCGGCGGCATCGCTCGCGGCGAGATCGGGCCGAACTACGGGCTGAAGCGACTTCCCGGCATCTTCGTCGCCGGCGAGATGATCGACTGGGAGGCGCCGACCGGCGGCTATCTGCTTCAGGCCTGTTTCGCCACCGGCCGCGCCGCCGGGCGCGGGGTGGTGCGGCATCTCGCGAAGTGAGCGGCGCGCGAGAACGACGACGGCGCCGACCCGGGGCCGGCGCCGTTCGTGGCTCACGTCGCGGCTCGCCGTCAGCGCGGAGCGCGCTTGGCGAGGATGCGCTGCAGGGTGCGACGGTGCATGTTGAGGCGGCGCGCCGTCTCCGAGACGTTGCGCTCGCACAACTCGTAGACGCGCTGGATGTGTTCCCAACGTACCCGGTCGGCGGACATCGGGTTCTCCGGCGGGGGGGCGCGATCGTCGGTGGAGCGGATCAACGCCCGCATCACCTCGTCGGCGTCGGCCGGCTTGGACAGGTAATCGGTGGCGCCGAGCTTCACCGCGGTCACCGCGGTGGCGATGTTGCCGTAGCCGGTCAACACCACGGTGCGAGCGTCGGGCCGGCGCGCACGTAGCGCTTCGACCACATCGAGACCGTTGCCGTCGCCGAGACGCATGTCGACCACGGCATAGGCCGGCGCCTTGAACTCGACCCGTGCCAGCCCTTCGGCGATCGACCCCGCCGTCTCGACCTCGAAGCCACGCAGTTCCATGGCCCGCGCCAGCCGCTGCAGGAACGGCTTGTCGTCGTCCACGATCAACAGCGTCTTGTCGGCGTCGGAGTTCTCGAACACCGGCTCGTCGGTCATCGTCGTCACCCGCTGATCCACCTTCTCGCTCTCCTCGGCGAGATCCTCCCTCTCGGGACCCGGAGTGTAGGTCGCGACGCCTGTTGCATCAATCCCCTAGGAGAAGCACGGGCGCCGCACCGGGGATCACGGTGAACGCAGCGCCTCGAGCGCCTCGGCTTCGATCTCGGCCACCGCCTGTTCCATCTGGAGGCGCGGCCACACCACCCGGATCTCGGCACCGTGAGCGGGGAAAGGTTTGTTGGCGTAGGCGACCTTGCCGCCGGAGCGTTGCAGGAAGGTGTGGGCGATGAAGAAGCCGAGGCCGAGGCCACCGCCGACCTCGTCGACGGCTCGATCGGTGACCGGTTCGCGGGTGGTCACCCATGGTTCGCCGAGGCGGTCGATGACCGCGGCGGAGAAGCCGGGGCCGTCGTCCGAGATGGTGATCGCCACCTCGTTCGCGTTCCAACTGGCGAAGACCGACACCTCGCTCTCGGCGAAGTCGACGGCGTTCTCGACGATGTTGCCGAGGCCGTAGAGGATCGCCGGATTGCGGCGGACGACCGGCTCCGGCGTCTCGCCGATGCATTTCACCACCAGTCTCGGCCCGGTGTCGCGGAAGGGCTCGATCACCTCGTCGATCAGCGCCGGGATCGACAGGCGCACGTAATAGGCATCCGGATCGGCGCCCATCG
Organism: uncultured Alphaproteobacteria bacterium; assembly: GCA_937864925.1. GTDB lineage: Bacteria > Pseudomonadota > Alphaproteobacteria > Rhizobiales > Ancalomicrobiaceae > CALBKH01. The sequence goes on from CALMFH010000286.1 coordinate 6,749, forward strand.
AGGAGAGTTTGCGCAGGATGTCGCGGCAACGCTCCGATTGCGAGCGCAGCAGCGCCACGTCGTCGGCGAGCGGTGAACCGGCGGGCAGCTCGCGCTCCATCTCGCGGGTGACGACGGCGATGGTGCCGAGCGGCGTGCCGAGTTCGTGGGCGGCGGCGGCGGCGAGCCCGTCGAGGGCGGTGAGGTGTTGTTCGTGCTGCAACACCAGTTCGGTGGCGGCCAACGCTTCGGCGAGGCGACGCGATTCGTCGGCGACACGGAAGGCGTAGAGGGCGGAGAACGACAGGGTCAGCAGGATGGCGAGCCAGGTGCCGAGAACGTAGAGCGCCGGCAACGACGGCGGCGAGACCAGCCCCCAGGGCAACGGCAGGTGGAAGCCGGCGAGCACCGTCACCAACACCGCCACCACCACCCCGAGCAACGCGGTGGATCGCGGCGGCAGCGACGCCGAGGAGACCAGCACCGGCGCCAGCAGCAGGAAGGCGAAGGGATTCTCGAGACCGCCGGTCAGATAGAGCAGACCGGAGAGCTGGATGACGTCGTAGCCGAGCAGCACGGTGGCGTGGATGCCGTCGAGGCGGTGAATGGTCGAGAACTGGAAGCGCAGCGCCAGATTGAGCGCCACCGAGGCGGCGACCAGCACGAGGCAGGAGGCCAGCGGCAGCGGGAAGCCGAGGCCGAAGCGGACGAAGAGCACCGCCGCGGTCTGGCCGGCGACGGCGAGCCATCTGAGCTTGACCAGGGTGTCGAGCTTCAACGAACGGACCGAGGAATCGCCGAAGTCCGACAGGACGCCCAACATCGCCGTTCTCCTCGCCCTCGGCCGTCGCGCGCCGCCCTCACGTTCGCGCGATCCGCTCGTCCGGCGGTCTTTCGCGCCGCCGCTGCGAAGTCTATACGACGATCGGCGGTCGGCGACCATCGTGGACACCGCACCGCCTCGCCCGTGACAGCCGAACGGACCTCGTCTCATGCCCGCCGCGCCGGGTTCCGATCCCCGCTTCGCCATCGAGGTCCGCGATCTCGTCAAGCGCTTCGGCGCGGTCACGGCGGTCGACGGCATCGCCTTCGAGGTCGTCCGTGGCACGGTCACCGGCCTCCTCGGCGGCAACGGTGCCGGCAAGACCACCACCATCGGCATGTTGATGGGGTTGATCCTGCCCGATGCCGGTTCGATCCGCATCCTCGGCCACGACATGCCGGGGGAACGGGCGGCGCTGCTCGAGCGGATGAACTTCGAGAGCCCTTACGTCGACATGCCGCATCGCCTCACCGTCCGGCAGAACCTGACGGTGTTCGGCCGACTCTATCGGGTGGAGAGGCTGAAGGACCGCATCGCCGAGCTCGTCGCCGATTTCGACCTCGGCGCCTTCGTCGACCGCAAGGCGGGCCAGCTCTCGGCCGGGCAGAAGACCCGCGTAGCACTTGCCAAGGCGCTGCTCAACACGCCCGAAGTGCTGCTGCTCGACGAGCCGACCGCCTCGCTCGACCCCGATACCGCCGACTGGGTGCGCGGCCGGCTCGAGGCCTATCGGGCGAAGACCGGCGCCACCATCCTGCTCGCTTCGCACAACATGCCGGAGGTCGAGCGGCTGTGCGACGACATCGTCATCCTGCGGCGCGGGCGGATCGAGGACCGCGGTGCGCCGGCGGATCTGCTGCGCCGCTACGGGCGCGACACGCTGGAAGAGGTGTTCCTCGACGTCGCCCGCGGTACACGGGCGGAGGGGGCCGACCCGGGATTGCGGCGCGAGGAGGACGAGGCATGAGCATCGCGCGTGGACCGACCGGCTTCTCCCTCGCCCGCGTCGGGGCGATGGTGCTGCGTTACTGGTACCTGCTCTCCAATTCCTGGCCGCGAGCGGTGGAACTGATCTATTGGCCGACGGTGCAGATGCTGACCTGGGGCTTCGTCCAGCTCTACGTGGCGCAGAACGCGTCGTTCTTCGCCAACGCCGCCGGGCTCTTCGTCGGCGGCCTGCTGCTGTGGGACGTGCTGCTTCGGTCCCAACAGGGCTTCGCCTTCGCCTTCCTCGAGGAACTGTGGTCGCGCAACCTCGGCAACCTCTTGATGAGCCCGCTCAGGCCGTCGGAGTTCATCGTCTCGTTGATGGTGATCTCGATCATCCGGCTCGCCATCGGCATGTTGCCGGTGACGCTGCTGGCCATTCCGCTGTTCGGCTTCAACATCTGGGGACTGGGGCTGCCGCTGGCGGTGTTCTTCGCCGATCTGGTGATCGCCGGCTGGGCGATCGGCCTGGTGATCATCGGCATCCTGCTGCGGCAGGGGATGGGGGCGGAGGCGCTCGCCTGGTCGCTGATGTTCCTTCTGATGCCGATCACCTGCGTCTACTATCCGGTCGCCACCCTGCCGGCGGTGCTGCAGCCGATCGCCTGGGCGCTGCCGACCACCTACGTCTTCGAAGGCATGCGGGCGATCCTGATCGACCATACCTTCCGAATCGATCTGATGACCGCCGCCACCGCCCTGAACGTGGTGTGGTTCGCCGTCGCCGTCGTCGCCTTCTACCGGCTGTTGGCGGCGGCACGCCGGGCCGGCTCGCTGCTGCAGCAGGGCGAGTGAGCGAGCGGACGGCACGAAACCTTCATCGGCGAAAGAACTTTCGTGTTGCGGTGCGGTAACCTCCCCGGATAAGACGAATTTACGAGGGGAAACATCCGGGAGCTGCCTGGAAACCGACGAGATAATCGATTGAAATGTCGATCGGCTCGGAGAACCACGTCGAGGGGACATGTTCTATCAGCTCTACGAACTGAACCACGCCGCCCTTCGTCCGCTGCGCGTCGCCGCAGAGATGGGGCACATGGCCATCTCCAACCCGTTCAATCCCTGGTCCAAGACGACGGTCGGACGATCGGTGGCGGCGACCTTCGAGGTCATCGAACGGGCGACCCGCCGCTACGGCAAGCCGGCTTTCGACCTGCCGACGACGGTGGTCGACGGCAACGAGGTGCCGGTCGTCGAGAAGGTCGTTTGGCAGAAGCCCTTCTGCCATCTGCTGCATTTCGAGCGCGAGCTGCCGAAGGACCGCCCCGCCGATCCCAAGGTGCTGCTGGTCGCGCCGATGTCGGGCCACTATGCCACGCTGCTGCGCGGTACGGTCGAGGCGATGCTGCCGGCCCACGAGGTCTACATCACCGACTGGATCGATGCCCGGATGGTGCCGCTGGTGCAGGGCGGCTTCGATCTCGACGACTACATCGACTACGTGATCGAGATGATCCATCACCTCGGCGAGGGCGTGAACATCATCGCGGTTTGCCAGCCGTCGGTGCCGGTGCTCGCCGCCGTGTCGTTGATGAACGAGGACCGCGACCCGCTGGCGCCGTCGACCATGACGCTGATGGGCGGGCCGCTCGACACCCGCATCTCGCCGACCGCGGTCAACAAGGTCGCCCACACCAAGGGCATG
>CALMFH010000287.1 GCA_937864925.1 uncultured Alphaproteobacteria bacterium
GGACCCATGAAGCGCACCTATCAGCCCTCCAAGATCGTGCGCAAGCGCCGCCACGGTTTCCGCTCCCGCACCGCCACCGTCGGCGGCCGTCTGGTGCTCGCCCGTCGCCGCGCCCGCGGTCGCAAGCGTCTGTCGGCCTGAGCCACGCGGTTCCGACCCCCGCGCCCCGGGGCCGGCCCGATGGGCCCGAGGTCGACGGGCAGCGAGCCGAGGTCGAGGCCGAGATGAAGCGACTGAAGAAACGCGCCGAGTTCCTGGCCGTGGCCCGCGGGGTCCGGTCGGCTCGGCGCGCCTTCGTTCTGCAGACGCTGCGTCTTCCCGACGAGACCGCCGAGCCGCGCTGCGGCTTCACCGTGTCGAAGAAGGTCGGCAATGCGGTGGTGCGCAATCGGGTGCGCCGCCGGCTCAAGGAGGCGATCCGCCTCGATACCGCCGCCCTCGGCCGACCGGGTCACGATCACGTCGTGATCGGCCGTCGCGAGGCGCTGGCGCAGGATTTCGCCCGATTGCGCGCCGACCTCGCCGGCGCCTTCCGGCAGGGTCGCGCCGATCGCCGCGGCCGTGACGCCGGTACGACCGTCGCCGACGCATCCCAGAACTCCCACCGCGATCACCGCGGCGAACCCCCTGGACGGACCCGATGATCGAGAATCGGAACTACATCGTCGCGATCGCCCTCTCGATCGCCGTCCTGCTCGGCTGGCAGTATTTCGTCGCCGGTCCGCGGTACGAGGCCGAACGTCAGCGCCGCCTCGCCGAAGCCGCGACGCAGGTCGCGCCGGCCCCGGTTCCGGGCACACCGGCCGCCACCGCACCGGCGACGCCCACCCCGGCCGGCCCCGGTGCGGTGCCGACCCCGGCCGGTCCGGTCGGCGGCCCGGTGATGCATGCCGTCACCCTCGGCCGCGATCAGGCCCTGGCCGCCTCTCCCCGCATCAGGATCGACACCCCTGTCCTCCTCGGTTCGATCAACCTCACCGGCGGCCGGATCGACGACGTCGGTTTCAAGAAGTACCGCGAGACCGTCGATCCCAAGAGCGCGGCGATCGAACTGCTGTCGCCGGCCGGCGGCAAGGATCCCTATTTCGCCGATTTCGGTTGGCTCTCCGACGCCGGCTCGCCGGTCAAGGTGCCGGGTCCGGAGACCCGCTGGACGCAGCAGGGCGCGGGCACGCTCGGCATCGGCACGCCGGTGACGCTGTCCTGGGACAACGGCGAGGGCTTCGTCTTCGAGCGCACCGTCGCTGTCGACGACCGCTACATGTTCGAGATCACCGACAAGGTGACCAACGCTTCGGGCCGGGCGACCACCCTCTATCCCTATTCGGTGTTGACCCGTGAGGGCACGCCGACCACCGCCGGCTACTACGTCCTGCACGAAGGCGCCATCGGCGTCTTCGGCGACGAGGGTCTTCAGGAAATCAAGTACGACGACCTGAAGAAGAAGGGCAAGATCGAGCCGGCCAAGGTCTCCGGCTCGTGGATCGGCTTCGTCGACAAGTACTGGGCCGCCGCCCTGGTGCCGGCCAAGACCGTCAAGGTGCAGCCGCGCTTCGCCGCGACCCCCGCCGCCGCCGGTCGCCCCGACACCTACCAGACCTTCATGCTCGCCGACGGCCAGGCGCTCGCCGCCGGTGCGGCGACGACCTCGACCACCCATTTCTTCGCCGGGGCCAAGGAAGTCGCAACCGTCGACGGCTATGCCGCCAAGCTCGGCATCGAGCGTTTCGACCGGCTGATCGACTGGGGCTGGTTCTACTGGCTGACCAAGCCGCTGTTCTTCCTCATCGACATCCTGAACAAGTGGGTCGGCAACTTCGGCATCGCCATCCTGATCGTCACCGTCCTCGTCAAGGCCGCCTTCTTCCCGCTCGCCAACAAGTCCTACGACTCGATGAGCAAGATGAAGAAGGTGCAGCCCGAGATGAAGGAGCTGCAGGAGCGCTACAAGGACGATCGTGCCGCCCAACAGCAGCACCTGATGGAGCTCTACCGCCGCGAGAAGATCAATCCGCTGGCCGGCTGCCTGCCGATCCTGATCCAGATCCCGGTGTTCTTCGCGCTCTACAAGGTGCTCTTCGTCACCATCGAGATGCGTCAGGCGCCGTTCTACGGCTGGATCCACGACCTCGCCGCGCCCGATCCGACCTCGCTCTTCAATCTGTTCGGCCTCATCCCGTTCGAGCCGCCGGCGATGCTGATGATCGGCATCTGGCCGCTGATCATGGGCGTGACCATGTTCGTGCAGATGAAGCTCAATCCGCCGCCGCCTGATCCGACCCAGAAGATGCTGTTCGACTGGATGCCGGTGATCTTCACCTTCATGCTGGCGAACATGCCGGCGGGCCTGGTGATCTACTGGACCTGGAACAACTTCCTGTCGATCGCCCAGCAGGCGTTCATCATGTCGAAGAACGGCGTCAAGGTGGAACTGTGGGAGAACCTCAAAGGCATGTTCGGCAAGGCGCCGCCGCCGGCGGCCCACTGAGGCCGGCATGAGCGGTCCCGGCGACGACGACGCGACCGGCGAGGGGGTGGACGAGAAGGTCCGCCTCCTCTTCGCGCGTCCCTGGGCCTTCGACCGCGGTGTCGTCGACTTCGCCGACCTGCCGGTCACCTCGGATGCCGAGGTCGCCTTCGCCGGCCGCTCCAACGTCGGCAAGTCGAGTCTGATCAACGCGGTGTGTGGTCAGCACGGCCTCGCCCGCACCTCCGACACCCCCGGCCGCACCCAGGAACTGAACTGGTTCGTGCCGGCGGTGCTGAACGAGCGCTCGAAGAAGACCGAACGTCTGACCTCCGGCGCCCCGCGCGAGACCGTCGACATCGGCCTCGCCCTGGTCGACATGCCCGGCTACGGCTTCGCCCAGGCGCCGAAGACACAGGTCGACGCCTGGACCCGGCTGGTCTTCGACTATCTGCGCGGCCGCCCCAACCTGCGCCGCGTCTATCTGCTGATCGACGCCCGCCACGGCATCAAGCAGGTCGACGTCGACGTGCTCGATCTCCTCGACAAGGCGGCGGTGAGCTATCAGATCGTCCTCACCAAGGCCGACAAGATCGCCAGGACCCTCGACGGCCAGCCGGTCGCCCGCGTCCTGGCCGAGACCGCCGAGAAGATCCGCAAGCGCCCGGCCGCCCATCCCGAGATCCTGGTGACCTCGTCGGAGAAAGGCTGGGGCATCGACCGCCTGCGTGCCGAGATCGCCTTCTTCGCATCCTGATCCTGACCCCGAACCGTCCGACGGGAGACCCGAGATGCCCACCACGCCGAAGCCGGAAGCCGAGATGGTCGCGGAAGCCGAGATCCTGTCCAAGGCGCTGCCCTACATGCTGCGTTACGACGACAAGACGGTGGTGGTGAAGTTCGGTGGCCACGCCATGGGCGACGAGGCGCTCGGCAAGGCCTTCGCCGAGGACATCACCCTCCTCAAGCTCTCCGGCCTCAACCCGGTGGTGGTCCACGGCGGCGGGCCGCAGATCAATTCGATGCTCGCCAAGCTCGGCATCAAGTCCGAGTTCGCCGCCGGTATGCGCATCACCGATCGCGCCACGGTCGAGATCGTCGAGATGGTGCTGGCCGGCTCGATCAACAAGGAGATCGTCCACACCATCACCGAGGCCGGCGGCCGCGCCATCGGGTTGACCGGCAAGGACGGCAACATGGTGACGGTGACGCGGCTGACCCGCACCGTGGTCGATCCCGACTCGAACATCGAGAAGGTCGTCGATCTCGGCTTCGTCGGTGAGCCGAAGACGGTGCGCACCGAGGTGCTCGAGGTGCTGGCCAAGTCGGACATCATTCCCGTCCTGGCGCCGGTCTGCCCGGGCGAAGACGGCGAGACCTACAACGTCAACGCCGACACCTTCGCCGGCGCCATCGCCGGTGCGCTGAAGGCGACCCGCGTGCTCTTCCTCACCGATGTTCCCGGCGTCCTCGACGCCGACAAGCAGCTGATCAAGCAACTCTCTCGCGAAGAGGCTCAGCGCCTGATCGACACCGGCGTCATTTCCGGGGGCATGATCCCCAAGGTCGAGACCTGCTTCGAGGCGCTCGATCGCGGCGTCGAGG
>CALMFH010000288.1 GCA_937864925.1 uncultured Alphaproteobacteria bacterium
CGCCGTCGTTGAAGCCCTATCGCAAGCGCCACCACATGCAGGCCGGCGTCGGCCATTACGGCGTCTTCTCCGGCAAGCGCTGGGAACATCAGATCTACCCGATCGTCAGGAACGTCATCCTGTCGTCGGAGTGAGACCGGGCTCATGAAATTCGGACTCGTCCGAATTTCATGAGCGTCACGGCCCGACCGGCCGACGCCCGTTCGGGCTCGCCTTCGTTCACGAAGTTTCGAACGGGTCGAAACTTCGTGAACTCGGAGTGACGGCGAAGCGGCAGGCACGCGACCAAGCGAGCCCCGGGCATGGTCCGGGGCTCTTCGCGTTTCGGCGGGCGGAGGTGAGCGGGCGACCGAGGCGCCACAGCGGTGGCGCGGGTCGGCGTCGCTCCGATCGGTCCCGGCTCGGGAAGCGCGGCGATCCGATCGGCGGGTCGAACGTGACCGTTCACGCCTTCGCGAAAGGCTTCATCCGGATCAGGGTACGGTCCTTCAGCACCACATGGTGGAGGATGCCGATCACCGCGTGGGCGAAGGCGACGATCAGCAGCAGGTGCGCCGCCGTCTCGTGCATCTCGGTGACCATCCCGGCGAAGGGCTGGCGATCGACCCAGGGGCCGACGAGGTCGAAGAGGCCGAAGACCGGCACCGGCTTGCCACGGGCGAAGGAGGTGGCGATGCCGCCGAGCGGCACCACGATCATCAGCAGATAGAGCAGGCCGTGACCGGCCTTGACGAGGAACCCGGCGAGCGGCTCCCAAGGCGTCTTCTCGGTGTCGGGCGCGGTATGGGTCATCCGCCACAGGACACGCACGACAAGAAGCGCCAGGATGAGCATGCCGGCGGTCTTGTGGGCGTAGACGACCGGGCCGCGGCTTTCGCGCGGGAAGGCGTCGATGACGATCGCCAGCACCCAGGCCAACGGAATGAGGGCCGCCATCGACCAATGCAGTGCCTTGGCCACGGGATCCCAGGCGAGCGGGCGGGCGGGAGACGTATCGAGCGCGGTCATGGGACCTCCGAGGGGTGAGAGGCGGCGTTCGGGTTCGCCGCGGTCTCCTCGGAGGTAACAGACACGGCGCAGAAGTCGACTTAAAGGTCGGTAAGGTCGGCGCGTCGAGCGCCGACCTGTGGTCGCGGGGTCACGGACATGAGAAAGGCCCGATCGGGACGACCGGGCCTCGAAAACGGTGGGAGCGGGGTGGCCACTCGCCGCCGGGCGCCGCGGCTCAGAGGAGCCCGATCACCACGGCGGAAACGACGAAGAACGCGGCGCTGACCATCACCACTTCGACGGTCCGGCTCAGGATCCGGGTCATTGTCTTCCTCCCTGTGTCTTATGTTTATTAGTAAAGAGTAAACTCGAACCGCACCCGAAGGAAGTGCAATTCGTCGCTGCATTGCCGTCGAATTTCAGGAAAACGTCGTTGCACCGGCGAAGATTCCGGCTTTCGACCGCCAATTCGGCAGGACGTGCTTCACCACGGGACGGCGGCGCCGTCCCAGGCGAGGAACTCGGGCGAATGGGAGAGGCTCATACGGTCGACCACGCGGGTGAGGCCGGTGGCGCTCATCTCGGGGGTGATGTCGGCGCCGCTGCCGCCCATGTCGGTCTTCACCCAACCGGGGTGGCAGACCGCCACCGCGATGCCCTCGCCCCTGAGGTCGGTGGCCAGACACTGCATCGCCTTGTTCACCGCCGCCTTCGACGAGCGGTAGGCGACGTGGTCGGACTTGGTGAAGGCCATCGAGCCCATGCCGCTCGACACGGTGAGGATCTTGGGATGCTCGCCGAGCCTGAGGTTGGGCAGGAAGGTCTGGGCGACGGCGAGGGGAGCGAGGGTGTTGACCTTCAGGGTCTCGAGCCAGCCGTCGAAATCCATGTCGAGCGAGGTCTGGCGGTCCGGGCCGATGATGCCGGCGTTGTTGATCAGGACGTCGATCGGACGACCGGCGAGGCGCTCGGCGAGGGCGGTGCGCGAGGCGGCGTCGATGACGTCGAGATGGTGCACCTCGATCCGGTCGGGGTGATGCGCCATCGTCGTGGCGAGACCCTCGAGATGGTCGGGGCGGCGGACCGTGGCGATCACGTGATCGCCGCGTCCGGCGAAGGCTTCGGCGAGGGCGAGGCCGATGCCGCGATTGGCGCCGGTGATCAGGATCGTCGCCATGGGATCTTCTCCTGTCGGAGCCGCGGGGAACATGCCAACAATGAGCCGATCAGGAGGCGAGGAAAAGGGGGTGGGCGATGACGGCGGCGGGGGCGGCGCTCGACGAGGTCGAGGCGGTGACGGCGGCGGCGGCGCGGGACCTCGATCCGCGCAAGGTGGCCGAACGAACGGCCTACATGAAGTCGGCGATGCCGCTCCTCGGGCTCGCGGTGCCGGCGCAGCGGGCGATCCTGAAGCGCGGCTTCTCCTTCTCGCGGGCGCCCTTCGCCGTCCAGTTTCCGCTGTGGGACCACGTCTGGTGGCATGCCCGCAGCCATGAGGCGAAGACGCTCGCCGCGTTCTGGGTCGACGGGGCTCGCGGCGCGCCGGAGGCGGCTCCCTTCTGGCACTCGGTGTCGCCGTGGTCGGCGGGCATCGCCTGTTGGGACATGTCCGACGTCCTTTCCGGCCTCCATGCCCGGCTGCTCGAGGCGGTGCCGGAGGTGGTGCTGCCGGATCTGCGGCGATGGAACCGCGACGCGAACCCGTGGCTGCGCCGGCAGTCGGTGGTGTCTCTGATCCATCAGGCGCGGATGCGTCGCCGGGTGCTGCCGGCGGCGACCATCCTCGACCTCGTCGCCCCGCTCCTCGCCGATCCCGACCACTACGTGCAGAAGGGGGTCGGCTGGTGTCTGCGCGAGGCCTCGGTCGTCCACCCGGATGCGGTGGCGGGGTTCCTGCGTGCTCACGCGCGAGCGGTGTCGTCGGTCGCCTGGGCCGCCGCCGGCGACAAGCTCGACCCCGACCGGCGCGCCGAGATCGCCGCGGTGCGGCGGCGCTGATCAGCCGAGCGGCGGCGAAGCGAGGATCTTGCGCAGGAAGATCTCGGTCTGGCCGGGGACGACGAGATCCGGCGCGGGGCCGATCTCGACGAAGCCGAGGGCGGCGTAGGCGGCGCGGGCCGCAGCGTTCCAGTCGGTGACGCAGAGCCAGATGTTGGCGCCCTCGTCGGCTACTTCCCGAGCCATCCAGTCGACGACGCGACGGGCGAGGCCACGGCGCTGGGCGGCGGGGAAGAGGGCGATGGTCTCGATGTAGGGGCCGCGCATGAACGGGTGACGCAGCGCGAGATAGCCGGCGAGCCGGCCGTCGAGGCGCAGCGCGAAGCGGAAGGTCGCCGGCCAGGGACGGACCATGCGCTCGCGCATCGCCTCGGCCGAGATGCCGTTGGCGGCCCAGGGGTCGATGGCCGCGACGCCGGCGGCGAGCGCGTCGACGTCGGCGCCGATCGGGCCGAGTTCGAGATCGTCGAGGCGGTAGAGCTCGCGAGTGAAGGCGGCGAGCGGTGGAGTGTCGGCGGCGGTCACGCGGAGATCCGTTCGGTCAGAGCGAGGGTCGGAGCGGCGACGGGGCGGCGCGCGGCGTCTGCGGCTCGGGCAGGGGCTTCGGGTTCGGCTTCCTGCCGTGGGCGTCGTACTTGTCGGTGTCGCCGGGGCGGGCATCGTAGCAGGTCTCGCCGATCACCGGACGCCCGGCGGCGAGGAGCTCGCTCACCGTGACGAAGCGATAGCCGCGTTTCGTCAGACCGTCGAGGACGCGCGGCAGCGCCGCACCGGTCGAGAAGCCGCGGCCGTTGGCGTGGGCGAGTACGATCGAGCCGGGACGGACGGCGGCGAGCGTGGTGGCGACGATCGCCTCGGCGGAGACGAAGGGCGAGGGATCGCCGGTCGACACGTCCCATTGGATCGCCGCCATGCCGGCCTCGGCGACGGCGGCGAGCGAGCGGGGATCGCACGCGCCGAAGGGGAAACGCAGGTACTTCGACCGCGTCGCAGGCGCGGCGATCGGGTCCGGGGTCGGGCACTGCGCGGTGGCGCGGGCGGCGCGGAAGGCGGCTTCGGGGGCGAGGATCTCGCGCTTCAGCCGGATATCGTCGGCGAAGCGCAGATTGGCATGGCTCCAGGTGTGATTGGCGATCTCGAACAGCGGATCGGCGGCCATCTCGGCGAAACGGCCGGGATGGGTCGCGGCCCAGTGACCGCCGACGAAGAAGGTGGCGGGGACCCTCCGTCGCCGGAGTTCGTCGACGATCGCACCGTCGTAGCCGGCGATCTCGGTCGACGTCTCACAGAAGTCGAAGGTGAGGGCGACGAGCTTGATGCCCGCCGGCAGATCGACCCGGCGGATCGAGCCGCGCAGGGCGGGGGCGAGCGGAGCGGTGGGGGGAAGGCCGGCGACGTCGGGGACGGCGACGGCGGCTCCGGGCGCGCGCGGCCGGACCACTTTCTCCGCCGGCGACCAGGGCGCACCGCAGACGGGCGCCGGCGTCTCGGCCGCGAGCGGCGCGGCGAGGAGGAGAGTGGCGGCGACGAGGAGCGGGCGTAGCGGTGGCATCACGGGGTCCGAGGCGGAGGTGGCCCCTGCTTCACCGCGCTTTTCGGCCGATTCGTGGCCGTGGGGCATGTCGACGTTAACGGAGCCTTTCCCAATTGGCGCGCATCGTCTCGACATGAAGCGTGCTCTGTATCTCGTTCTCGCTTGCACGGTCGCGGGTTCGGTCGGCGGCTGCTCGCTGTTCGGCTCCTGGTGGGGGCCGAAGCGGGCCGCTTGGCGATCCAAGGCCGAGAGCGCGTGCCTGTCCTCCGGCGCTGTGGTGCCGGGGCCCGAGGTGCGACCGATGGGCGAATACGACGGGCCCGGGGCCTGCGGCGCCGACCGGCCGTTCAAGGTCTCCGCGGTCGGCAGGCATCAGAAGGTGCCGCTCAACAAATCGACCGATCTCAATTGCCCGATGGTGGCGGCGGTCGACGACTGGCTGGAGCGGACGGTGCAGCCGGTGGCGCAGGCGATGTTCGGCCAGCCGGTGATCGGCGTCGAACACATGGGTACCTATTCCTGCCGCAACATCGCCGGTCATCGGCAGATGTCGGAACACGCCTACATGAACGCCATCGACGTCTCCGGCTTCCGGCTGGCCGACGGCCGCACGGTGCGGGTGAAATCGGGATGGCGATCGGCTGACGCGTCGGAGGCGAATTTCCTGCGTGCCGTCGGCGGTGCGGCCTGCGAGCAGTTCACCACGGTGCTCGGGCCGGGCGCCGATGCGGCGCATCAGGACCATCTCCACTTCGATCTCGCGCGCCATTCCAAGGGGCGGCGAGTGTGCCGAGGCGGCGACGAGCCGGTACCGGACGGCGGGCGGATGTTCTCCTTCTTCAAGGACCGGTCGGTGGAAACCACGGGTTCGATCGGCACACGCGACGGCGATGCCGGCGGTGGCGCGCTCGAGGATGGCTGGTACGCCGAGGACGAGGCCGCGGAGTGAACCGACGCCCACCGCGCCACGGCGACGGGTGAGGCGGGCCGTGTCCCTGGACGATGACACGATCCTGCGGGATCCTCCGCGACGATCGCGCGGGGAGGAGCCCATGACCATGCAGAGGTTCGAGACCGGCCGTGAGGCGGCGCTGAAGCTCAGGCCCGACGAGCCGGTCTACTGCTTCCGTCCCTCGGTGCTGACGCGCGACGTCAAGACCTTCCTCGAGACCTTTCCCGGCAAGGTCGCCTATGCGGTCAAGACCAACGGCGAGCCCTTCGTGCTGGAGACGGTGGCGCGGGCCGGGGTCGGCGCATTCGACGTCGCCTCACGGCGTGAGTTCGCCGCGGTCGCCGCGGTCGCGCCGCAAGCCGAACAGCTCTACATGCACCCGGTCAAGGCGCTCTCCGACATCCGGCTGGCGCTCGAGGGGCACCGCATCCGCACTCTGGCGCTCGATCATCCCGACGAACTCGAAAAGATCCGACTGATCGTCCAGGCGCTCGATCTCGATCCCGGCGCGCTCTCGCTCTTCGTCCGCCTCGCCACCAAGGGACATGCGGCCTACGAGCTCTCCAAGAAGTTCGGCGCCGCACCGGGCGAGGCGGTGGAACTGCTGCAGCGGGTGGAGCGCCACGGCTTCCGGCCGGGGATCTGCTTCCACGTCGGTTCCCAGGTCGAGGACATCGCCACCTACGACACGGCGCTGGCGCTCGCCGCCCAGGTGCGGCGGCAGGCCGGGGTGAAGCTCGCCGGGCTCGACATCGGCGGCGGCTTCCCCGCCCCCTACGGACACGACCCGCGTGGGGCGCAGAAGCCGGTGCCCGACCCGGCACGGCTCACCCGTGACATCGGCGCCGACGTCGCCCGGCACGGGTTCGACGACGTCGAACTGGTGGCGGAGCCGGGACGGGTGATGGTGGCGCGGTCGTTGTCGGTGATCGTGCGGGTGCTCTTGCGAGACGGCAAACGCATCCACATCAACGACGGTATCTGGGGATCGCTCTCCGACAGCTGGACCGGCAAGATCACCCTGCCGGCCCGCCTGATCCCCGATCCGGCACGGCGGCGGCGACCGGGCGATCCGGGCCGGCTCGACGACTTCCGCATCTGCGGTGTGACCTGCGATTCGGTCGACATCCTGTCGCGGCCGTTCTGGTTGCCGTCGACGGTCGACACCGGCGATTTCATCGAGATCGGCCACATCGGCGCCTATTCGCTGTCGCTCCGGACCCGTTTCAACGGCTTCTATCCCGACACCTTCGTCGAGGTCGACCACGCCTTCGAGGACGACCGCGACGGGCTCGAGGGCTTCGCCACGGTGGAGACCTGGGGCGAGCCGGAGACCGAGGCGGTGGCCGGGGAGGGTGGCGAAGCGATCCCGTCCTCAGGTTCCGATTCAGGCTGAACCGCCTCGTCGGCGGTCTCGAGCGATGTCGGCAAGTGCCTGAACGCGGATTCGAATTCGCATCTCTTCAGACGGAGAGTCCGCGTCTCGAGATTTCGATTCCGCTTTCACCGCGTCGGCTCGTGGCGCCCGTCGCCGTGGTCGGCGCATGCGGGCGAGCACGGGGCTCACACGGGCGTTCAGGATCGGGGTGGGCGGTGCGGGCGATCGCGCGCGGTCGACGCGGTCCGACGCTCGGGGACGCCGACGCGCCCGCGCACCGTGGACGTGCGAGTTTCTCAACTCGATCGAAGGCATGAGGCATTCGCGCGAGGTCTCAGTCCGCCCAGGGCGAATGGCGCATCAGCGGCAGGGCGATGAAATAGAGTGCCACCACGGCGAAGCCGGTCTTGACCGGCCAGTCGACCACCAGATTCTGGACGAGGGCGACGCTCGCCAGGGCGAACCACAAGATGGTGACGGCGATGGTGACGATGCGCAGCTTCACCACGCGCAGCGGGTGGACGAAGACGACGGGCACGAACATCGCCACGGTGCCGAAGATCAACAGGGCGGCGGAGAGCATCCACGGCAGGCGCAGCACGAAGAGGTAGAGCACCGCGATGTTCCACAGCGCCGGGAAGCCGCGGAACCAGTGGTCCCTGGTCTTCATGTGGGTGTCGGCGAAGTAGAGGGTCGAGGCGAGGGTCACCACCAGACCGAGCCAGAAGGCGACCGGGGTCGGCATCAGGTCGGAGCGCCACAGGGCGATCACCGGCACCAGCACGTAGGTGAGGAAGTCGACGACGAGATCGAGGACGACACCGTCGATGCGCGCCGCGGTCTCGTGGACCTTGGCGGCGCGGGCCAGCGTACCGTCGATGCCGTCGATGAACAGGGCGAGGCCGAGCCAGGCGAAGCAGATGGCGAAGTCGCGCTCGATCGCCGCATAGAGGGCGAGAAGCGCCACCGCACCGCCCGAAGCGGTGAACACGTGGACCGAAAATCCCGCAGCCCGCCGGACCGGTTCCGGCTTGTCGTCGAGCGTCATACCGCATCCCTCGGGTCGGCCGGGGTCGGCCCACCGTGGCGGGGCGCGCGTGCGTCCTGCCTGGACAGCTAGAAAGCACGCATGCGACGATCGAGCAATGTTCGACGTCCATACGCGGTCACCGAATCGAACCGGCGGCGCGACGGGGCGTACGGTCGGATGGGGGATCCGGTGTCGGGGAAGCGGTGGGACGCGCGTCCGGAGAGCGCCGAGGAGCGGCTCGACGAGGCGCTCGAAGAGGTGCGCGAACTGCGCGCCGGGCTGTGGCAGAACCTCGGACAGATCGCCGGCTTCGTCGGTGACCTGACCGGGCTGTCTCCGCTGTGGGACCGGATCTCCGCCTGGGTCGGCGAGCGGGCGGCGGCGCGCGGGCCGGTCGCCTTCACCGTGGCGTTGATCGCGCTCTCCGCCAAGATGGCCAAGGCCGACGGCGTCGTCACCGCCGAGGAGGTCGAGACCTTCCGCCGGGTGGTGGAGATCCCGCCGGGCGAGGAGAGGAACGTCGAACGACTGTTCGATCTCGCTCAGCGCGACGTCGCCGGCTTCGAGGCCCATTCGGCGCGCATCCGCGACCTCGCCAAGGGCGACACCGTCTTCCTCGAGGACGTGCTCGAAGGCCTGTTCCTGATCGCCGCCGCTGACACGTTCGTACACGAGCGCGAGATGGCGTTCCTCGAACGCGTGGCGGAGATCTTCGGCCTCGAGAAGCGGCGGTTCGAGGCGATCGCCTCCGGGTTCGTCAAGCGCCGCGGCCCGGATCCCTACCGGGTGCTCGGCGTCGCGCGCGAGGCGGACGACGCGGCGGTGAAGACGGCATGGCGCAAGGCGGTGGCCGAATGCCATCCCGATCGCCATTTCGCCCACGGCCTG
This sequence comes from uncultured Alphaproteobacteria bacterium, assembly GCA_937864925.1. Taxonomy (GTDB): domain Bacteria; phylum Pseudomonadota; class Alphaproteobacteria; order Rhizobiales; family Ancalomicrobiaceae; genus CALBKH01. The sequence continues at coordinate 8,771 of CALMFH010000288.1, forward strand.
CCGGCGGAGGCGATGGCGATCCTCACCGATCGGTTGGCCTCGATCAACGGTGCCTGGGAGGCGATCCGGCTGGAGCGCGGATTGGCGAAGTAGTACTCGGCTCACGAAATTCGCACTCGTCCGAATTTCGTGAGCGTCACGGCCCGACCGGCCGACGCCCGTTCGGGCTCGCCTTCACTCATGAAGTTTCGAAAAGGTCGAAACTTCATGAGTTCGGTATGACCGGTCGCCTCAGCAGGCGGTGACGGTCGAGGCGCCGCAGGTGCGCTCTATGCGATGGCGCTGCGAGCGTTGCAGCACACCTCGTTCGTCGACGAAGAAGACGTCGAGACTGATGCTGTCGGGCACATCGGTGATGGTGAGGCGGGTCTCGAGTGGGTTGTTGATCGGCAGGCAGGGCATGTCGGTGCGTTCGATCGCGACGGTGACGTAGAGATGCCGACCGGTCGGCTGATCGGTGGTGACGTCGGGCACGCCCGGGCGGGCGCTCTTGATCCGCCAGCAGGTGGCCTGCGGCAGGTACTGCACCTTGACCGCGACCCGACCGTGACCGTCGGCGATGGCCCAGGACCCGGGGTAGTCCGACTCGGCCGTGGCATGGGTGGCCGAGGCCGCACCGTGGACCAGAGGCAGGAGCAGTGCCGCCGCGAACATCGCCGTGCGCATGGATCGTGTTCCCCTCCGTGATGCGACCGTCCGTCGCAGGTGATGGCTCGAAACTAGGGTGGATGCGGTCCGCATTCCTTGACCGATGTCGGGCGTCGGGTCGCGACGGCAAGGGGCGGGATGCCCGATCTTCGCCATCGTCCTCCGCCAGGGTCGGGGTTCGGCCGATGGCCGGTCGCGTCGTGGTGACGCTCGCGCCGAATGCCGGATGACGAAACGGCCGACCAGGGACAGAATACAGGCATGATCGAACCCGCCGCCGCGACCGCCTTCGAGCCGGATACGCCGCTCGTCGACGAGGTGCGCCCGTCGCCCAATCACGGCGAACGGCGCGGCCGGTTCCTGCATGCACCGCCGGACATCCTGCTGCTGCACTACACCGGCATGCCGGAGGGGTGCGGGCTCTCGGGCGCGGACCGGGCGATCCGCTGGTTGACCCTGCCGGTCTCCGAGGTCTCGGCCCACTACGTCGTCGACGAGGACGGGCGCATCACCCAGTTGGTGCCGGAGATGCGGCGTGCATGGCACGCCGGTCGCGGTGCCTGGGGCGAGGACGACGACGTCAACTCCGCCTCGGTCGGCATCGAGATCGTCAATCCCGGTCACTGGTGGGACATGTCCCTGTCGCCCGACCGCGATCCGACCGCGCCGATCGAGGTCCATCCCGGCTGTCGGCCGTTCCCGGAGAAGCAGATCGCGGCGGTGATCGCGCTCGCCCGCGACATCGTCGCCCGCAACGGCATCCCCGCCGATCGGGTTCTCGCCCATTCCGACATCGCGCCGGGGCGCAAGCGCGATCCGGGCGAACTCTTCCCGTGGGGGCGGCTCGCCAGGGCCGGGGTCGGGCTGTGGGTGGCGCCGGTCGGGAGCGCCGAGGGACGGACGCTCGCGCCGGGCGAGCACTCGCCGCCGGTGGCAGCGCTGCAGGCGATGCTCCGGCTCGTCGGCTACGGGCTCGAGGTGACCGGCGTCTACGACGGCGCGACGGCGGCGGTGGTCGAGGCGTTCCAGCGTCATTTCCGCACCGAGCGCGTCGACGGCATCGCCGATCCGGGAACCGTGGCGACCTTGCGCGCTCTGCTCGAGGAGCGGGAGCGCCGGGAGGCGATCGCATGAGACGGCGCGTGTTCCGACTGATCAGCGGCGCGGGGCTGATCGCTCCGACGCTGGTGGTGGTCGCGGCGCAGGCCCAGACGAGTGCGCCGTCCGTGAAGGAGGGGCGAGGCCGAGAGGCTGCGCCCGCCACCGCCCGCCTCGTGCCGACACCGGGCGACGTGGCCCCCGACGATCCGGTGGGCGCCGCCTTCGAGCTCTTTCCGGCACGGCCGGCCGAGGAGCGCCCGGTGGGGGTCGAGGCGACGACGGTCGTCACGACGGCGGTCGCCGCGACGGCGCTTCCGCGGAAGGTGAACCTACCGATGCCGCGACCTCGTCCGGCGGATCTCGGGACCGGCCCGACGGTCGAGGCGACGCTGGAGGTCGCCTCGCTCGCCCCCGAATCGGTGACCGCGCCGCGACCCGCCGCCGCTCCGATCGCGGCGGAGACGGCGGTCATCGGCGAGCCGAAGAAGGTCCCGGCGGCGGCAGAGCCCTACATGGCGCTCCTCCGGCGCGAGGCGGTGGCCAACAAGGTGCCGCTGTGGCTGGCGGTCGGGGTCGGCTGGGTCGAGAGCAAGTATCAGCCGAACCTGCGCGGGCGCCACGGGGTGGTCGGGCTGATGCAGGTGATGCCGTCGACGGCGCGCTTCCAGGGCTACAGAGGCCCGACCGAGAAACTCCTCGACCCGGAGACCAACATCGTCTGGGGGATGAAGGAACTCGGCTGGGACTGGGCGAAATCGGGCGGCAACGCCTGCCTCGCCATCGCCAAATACAAGGGCGGCATCGCGACGAAGCGGATCTCCTCGGCGGCGGCGGATTATTGCAAGCGGGCCAAGGCGGTCACGGGGATGGGGTGAGGGGGGGGCGCCGTTCGCCTCCGGCTCCCGGTACCTCGAAGGGCCGAGCCCGAGACCACCCCCTTGACCGCGCGGCGCATCCGGCCCATCTGTCGCCCGCCAGTCGGCCGGGCGGCCGCCTCGGGTGTCTCACTCGGGGAGGAAAGTCCGGGCTCCACGGAAAGACGGTGCCGGTCAACGACCGGCGAGGGCGACCTCAGGGAAAGTGCCACAGAGAAGATACCGCTCTCCTGCGGACATCGGGTTACCGATGTCCGGTTTCGATGCGGACATCGGAGACATCCGATGTCCGGTCGCGAGACGGAGACCTCCTTCGGGAGGTTCCAGGAGGGTAAGGGTGAAAAGGTGGGGTAAGAGCCCACCGCGGACCCGGCAACGGGGACGGCACGGCAAACCCCACCGGGAGCAAGACCGAATAGGGGCGGCGCGGGCTCGCGAGAGTCCAGGTCTTTTCCGGACCGGCCGCCCGGGTTGGTTGCGCGAGGCGTCCGGCAACGGGCGTCCCAGACGAATGGCCGCCACGTGGGGGAAACCCCGCCATACAGAACCCGGCTTACAGGCCGACTGGCACTTCTCCTTCTGGCGTCCACCGCGCGCGGCGTCGTCCGTTCGCCGAAGAGCCTGTTCGAACAGGGGGCTTCTCCGGGCGAGCGGATCCGGGGCGCCCCCTCGATGCGGAAGCGATCGATCGGCCGAAATTCGCACGAGGAGCGATGGAAGATCTCCGCCATATGTACCACTCATGCGGCGGCCTCTTCTGTCCATTCGGTCGGACGAGGCACGCCGGAGGGTCGCGAGGGTCTCGAGGGTCTCGATGGTTGCGAAGGTCTCGAGGGATCCGGAGGAGGTGCGTTGCCCGCCGGCCGGCCGCGAGCGGTCGGCGCAAGACGGAATCATACGGAATCCGAACGGCTCATCGGGATCCCGTGTCATACCGAGCCGATGAAGTCTCGACCTCTTCGAAACTTCATCGGCGAAGGCAAGCCCGAGGGCGTCGGCCGGTCGGGCCGTAACGCACATGAAAGTCGGACGAGTCCGGATTTCATGTGCCCCGTGTCACACCGTCTCCCAGCCGCCGTGGGTGGCGGCGCGATAGATCGCATCGATCATGCGCTGGTTGGCGCGCGAGCTCTCGAGGGGGAAGATCTCGGCCTCGCCGCCGGTCGCCTTCGTGGCGAAGGCCTCGATCTCGCGGCGATACTGGCGGCTGTCGGGGAACCGGTAGACCTTCGACTCGGCATGGTTGCGGCTGGTGACCTCGATCTCCTCGGCACCGTAGCGGTCGGCGTTGAACGGCGACTTCACCTCGATGAAGCCGGCGTCGCCGTGGAAGACCATGACCTGGCGGTTGGCGAGCTGGGTGGCGATGTAGAAGCTCATCTCGAAGTCGCCGAAGTCGGCCCGCACGCTCGCCCAGACGTCGGTGCCGAACTCGGGGTCCCGCTCCAGGCTCGCCTGCAGGCGCAGCGGCTCGCGGCCGGTGGCGAAGCGGGTGGTCACCGTCGGATAGACGCCGATGTCGGGCAGGCCGCCGCCGCCGAGTTCGGGGCGGTTGCGCATGTTGGCGGGGTCGCGGTTGTAATAGGTGAAGGCGCCCTGCACCTGCCGGAGGCGGCCGATCGTGCCGGCGGCGAGAAGTTCGCGCACCTTGGCCCAGACCGGCGCATAGGTGACCATGAAGGCTTCCGAGACGACGACGCCGGTGCGGTCGCGCACCGCGATCAGAGTGTCGATCTCGGAGGCCGCGAGGGCGATCGGCTTCTCGCACAGCACGTGCTTGCCGGCGTCGGCCGCCTTCGCCGTCCATTCGACGTGTTGCGAGGTCGGTAGGGGCACGTAGACGCCGTCGATCGCATCGGAGGCGAGCATCGCCTCGTAGGAGCCGAAGGTGCGGGCGACGCCGAAGCGGCGGGCGAGATCGACGGCGCGGGCCTCGTCGCGGCTGGCGATGGCGGCGACGACGCCGTTCGACGAATCGAGAATGGCCGGGATCACCAGTTCGCGGGCGATCTTGGCGGTCGACAGAATGCCCCAACGGAACATGTTCGGCTCCTCGTGGTCGGTCGGTGCGACGATAGCATCGCGGCGACCTCCGCGACGAGTGTGTCGCCGGGTGCACGGCAGCCATACGAGAGGCGGTCCGGCGCACGCGTCGCGTCGTTCGTAAACGCGCGATTAACCCTGACGGAGTTTGAATGGGAGAACGGCGTGGTTCGGGTCGGAACCCGCCGATGTTTCGTCGGTCGTGCGAAAGTTCCCATGTCGTCCCGTGTCTTCTCGATCCCAGACGCCGCGCCGCAGACGAGGCGCCGGAACGCCGAGGCGGTCGGCCGGGGCGGTGCCCTCGGGCGTCCGCGTGGCGATGGGGGACGCGGCTCGGAGCGCCCGCGGATGCGACGGTTCGGGCTGGCGGACGGTTGCCGCCGGTGGGGCGTTCGGATCGGAGTGGTACGGATGAGTGGCGCGGCGTCTCCCCATCTCCCGGTGCTGCTCGGCGCCGTGATCGAGCGGCTGGCGCCGAAGCCGGGCGAGATCCACGTCGACGGCACCTTCGGGGCGGGTGGGTACACGCGCGCGATCCTGGCGCGTGGCGCCCGCGTCGTCGCCATCGACCGCGATCCGACGGCGATCGCCGCGGGCGAGGCGCTGGTCGCGGCGTCGGAAGGACGGCTCACCCTGGTGCCCGGTGTCTTCGGCGATCTCGACCGGATCGTCGCCGACCTCGGCCTCGATACCGTCGACGGCGTGGTGCTCGACATCGGCGTCTCCTCGATGCAACTCGACCGGGCCGAGCGTGGCTTCTCCTTCCGTCTCGACGGACCGCTCGACATGCGCATGGGCGACGCCGGTGAGACGGCGGCGGACGTGGTCAACACCGCCGATCAGGGCACCCTGGCGCACATCCTCCGGGTCTACGGTGAGGAAAAGCGTGCCGGTCAGGTGGCACGCGCCATCGTCGAGGCGAGGAAGGACGCGCCCTTCACCACGACCCGGCAGCTGGCGAAGACGATCGAGGGCGTGATCCGCGCCAAGCCACAGGAGATCCATCCGGCGACGCGGGTGTTCCAGGCGCTGCGCATCCACGTCAACGACGAACTCGGCGAACTGGTGCGGGCGCTCGTCGCCGCCGAACGGGTGCTGAAGCCCGGCGGGCGGCTGGTGGTGGTCACCTTCCACTCGCTCGAGGACCGCATCGTCAAGCGCTTCCTCGCCGACCGGACAAGGACGGCGCCGGGCGGCTCGCGCCATGCGCCGCAGGCCTCGGTCGATCCGGCGACCTTCGTGGCGGCGACCAAGGGCGTCGACGAGGCCGGAGACGACGAGATCGCGGTCAACCCGCGGGCGCGCTCGGCCAAGCTGCGGGCCGCTGTCCGCACCGAGGCGCCGGCGCGCGGCATCGACGCGGAGGCGCTCGGCCTGCCGCGGGTCGAGGCACGTGGACGGGGAGGGCGGTGATGCTGCGTACCATCAACATCCTGCTCGTCCTGATGATGCTCGTCGGCGCGGCGGTGGTCTACGACTTCAAGTACGAGGCCGAGCGAGCGACCACTCGGGTCGCCCGGATCACCCGCAAGATCGACGCCGAGCGCGACGCCATCGCCATCCTGAAGGCCGAGTGGAGCCTGCTCAACCAGCCCAAGCGCCTGCAGGACCTGGCCGAACGCTATCGTACCTATCTCGAGCTCGACCCGCTGGAGCCGACCCAGATCGCCACCATCGACGACATCCCGTTCAAGCCGGCGGTGCGCGGCGAGGGGGTGGCGCCGACCCCGTCGCCGAAGGGATCGGTGAAACTCGCCCAGCCGGAGAAGAACGGCGAGAAGACCGCCGGCATCGGCAAGCTCCTCGACCGCCTGCCGGGCGGCGTCGGCGACGGGCCGGCGACGACCGGCAGTGTGGCGAAGCCGAAAGCAGCGGCGCCGGTGGGCGCACCCTTGATGTTGGTTCCCAGGATCGTGGTTCCGAAGTCGGCCGGCGAGCCGGCCAAGGCCAACCGGTGAGGTCTCGAGTGCATGAGTGACGTCGCCGAACCCCATTCCGAGCACGGCCCCGGGCACGAGCACCCGGAAGCGCGAGCGGTTCGCGATCTCGCGGCCTCGCGTCGGCGCATCCTCACCGCGGGTCTGGTCTTCGGCCTCGTCTACGCGGCGATGGCGTCACGGCTGGTCGATCTCGGCTTCGCCAGCGACGACCATTCCGCCGCACTCGCCTCGGGCAGCTCCCAGGTCTCGACCGCCCGTCCCGATCTCCTCGATCGCAACGGCGAGGTGCTGGCGACCGACGTGAAGTCGGCATCGCTCTTCGCCGAGCCGAAGCGAATCCTCGACGTCGACGAGGCGATCGAGGCGCTCGCCACGGTCATCCCGGAGATGCGCGGCGACGAAGCCGTCCGCAAGAAGCTGTCGTCGAAGGCGGGCTTCGTCTGGTTGAAGCGCGAACTGACCAAGTCGCAGCGCCAGAAGATCTTCCGCCTCGGCATTCCCGGTATCGGCTTCATGGAGGAGAACCGCCGTTTCTATCCGGGCGGGGCACTCGCCGGCCATGTGCTCGGCACGGTCAACGTCGACAACCAGGGCATCTCGGGGCTGGAGAAATACATCGACCAGGAGATGGGGCTCGCCGATCTGCGCGCCAGCGGACTCGTCGGCAATCGTGGTCTGAAGCCGCGGCGGCTGTCGCTCGATCTCAGGGTGCAGCACGTGGTGCGCGACGAGCTGTCCGACGCCATCCGGCGGTACAAGGCGGCGGTGGCGATCGGCATCGTGCTCGACGTCAGGACCGGCGAGGTGCTGGGCATGTCGTCGCTGCCCGACTTCGACCCGAACCACGCCGAGCAGGCGCTCAAATCCGACAACATGAACCGGGCGACCGCCGGCGTGTTCGAGATGGGATCGGTGTTCAAGACCTTCAACTCCGCCTTCGCCCTGGACAGCGGCAAGGTGCATCTCACCGACAGCTACGACGCGACCTCGTCGCTGCACTTCGGATCGCAGAAGATCTCGGACTTCCACGCCAAGGCTCGAGTCCTCACGGTACCGGAGATCTTCATCTATTCGTCGAACATCGGGTCGGCGCGGATGGCGCTTAAGGTCGGGCCGGAGGCGCAACGCGCCTTCTTCGACAAGATCGGTTTCCACAGGAAACTCGAAACCGAGCTTCCCGAAGTCGCCGCGCCGCTCTATCCCAAGCGCCTGTCGGAGGTCTCGACCGCGACACAGGCCTTCGGTCACGGCATCTCGGTGACGCCGATGCACACGGCAGTGGCGGGTGCGGCGGTGATCAACGGCGGACGTTTCATCTCGCCGACCTTCTTCCGGCGGACGCCCGAGGAAGCCACCAAGGTCGCCCGGCAGGTGATCCGGAGCGAGACGAGCGACAAGATGCGCTACCTCTTCCGCCTCAACAACACGCCCGGGTCGGGCGGGTCGGGGTCGAAGGCGGATGTGCCGGGTTATCTCGTCGGCGGCAAGACCGGCACGGCGGAGAAGCTCGAGAACGGTCACTATTCGGGCAACAAGCGGTTCAACTCCTATCTCGCCGCCTTCCCGATGGACGACCCGCAGTATCTGGTGCTGGTGGTGCTCGACGAGCCGAAGGCCGAGAAGGAGGTCGGTGCCGCCACCGCCGGCCTCAATGCGGCGCCCACCGTCGGTGCCATCGTCCGCCGCATCGCGCCCATGCTGGGGGTGATGCCGAAATACGAACCGGCGAAGCCGATCGTGGCTGCCAACTGAACTCGCCCGTCGGACGCGACGGTCGGGTGGAACGGGGTACGGGGTCATGCGCCTCAGGGAACTCACCCGAGAGATCGTCGTGGAGGCCGCCGGCGCGGACCCCGAGATCGTCGGCGTGACCGCCGACAGCCGCAAGGTCGAGGCCGGGTGGCTGTTCGCCGCGCTCGCCGGCACCCGGGCGGACGGCGCCCGCTATGCCGCCCATGCGGTGGAGCGAGGGGCGGTGGCGATCGTCGCCGGGCCCGACGTCGATCTCGGCGCGGTCGGCGTGCCGGTGGTGCGGGCGGAGGAGCCGCGTCGGGCACTGGCGCTCGTCGCGGCGCGGTTCTTCGGCGCGCAACCGGCGACCATCGTCGCGGTGACCGGGACCTCGGGCAAGACCTCGGTCGCCGCCTTCGTCCGTCAGATCTGGGAGCGGCTCGGCCATGCGGCCGCGTCGATCGGTACGATCGGCATCGTCAAGCCGAACGGCGCCACCTACGGCTCGCTGACCACTCCCGATCCGGTCGATCTCGCCCGCGATCTCGCCGGTCTCGCCGCCGAAGGGGTCGGCCACGTGGCGCTCGAGGCCTCGTCGCACGGGCTCGACCAGCATCGCCTCGACGGTGTGAGGATCGCCGCCGGCGCGTTCACCAACCTGTCGCGCGACCACCTCGACTACCATCCGACGGTCGAGCACTACTTCGACGCCAAGATGCGGCTGTTCGAGGATCTGGTGCCGCCGGGCGGCCCGGTGGTGGTCGAGATGGACAGCGCCGACGGTGTCCGCGCGGCGGAACGGGCGCGCGCCGCCGGGCGCCGGGTGTTCGAGGTCGGGCGAGCCGGCGCCGATCTGAAGCTCGTCGCGGTTTCGGCCGAAGCCGGGCGGCAGATGCTGACGATCGCCGCGGCGGGAGAGATGCACACCGTCCGGCTGCCGCTGCTCGGCACCTTCCAGGTCTCCAACGCCCTGGTCGCGGCCGGGCTCACCATCGTCACCGGTACGCCGGTCGCCGCCGCGCTCGCCGCCCTCGACCATCTCGAAGGCGCGCCCGGCCGGCTCGACCTCGCCGGGACGACGCCGGCGGGAGCCCCGGTCTTCGTCGACTACGCCCACAAGCCGGACGCGCTCGAGAAGGTGCTGATGGCGTTGCGTCCCTACACGACGGGGCGGCTGGTGGTGGTCTTCGGCTGCGGCGGTGATCGCGATCCCGGCAAGCGGCCGATCATGGGCGAGATCGCCACCCGGCTCGCCGACGTCACCATCGTCACCGACGACAACCCGCGCTCGGAGGAGCCGGCGGCGATCCGCCGCGCCATCCTCGCCGCGGCACCGGGGGCGATCGAGATCGGCGACCGCGGCCGGGCGATCCGCGAAGGGGTTCGGATGCTCGCTGCCGGCGACGTGCTGGTGGTCGCCGGTAAAGGTCATGAAACCGGCCAGATCGTCGGCAAGACGACGTTGCCCTTCTCCGATCACGACTCGGTGGTCGCCGCCCTCGAGGATCTCAGCCGATGACCGCTCCGCTCTGGACCCTCGCCGATCTCGTCGCCGCCACCGGCGGCCGCGTCGTCGGCCGGCCGACGGGGACGATCGGCGGCATCTCGATCGACAGCCGGACGCTGGCCGAGACCGACGCCTTCTTCGCCATCCAGGGCGATGCCCGCGACGGCCACGATTTCGTCGAGGCGGCGCTCGGCCGCGGCGCCGGCGTCTGCGTCGTCGCCGAGGAGAAGCTCGGGGCGCTGCCGGCGGACGGTCGCTACGTGGTGGTCGACGACGTGCTGGAGGCGCTCAGGCGGCTGGCGATCGCGGCGCGGGCGCGGACGACGGCGCGGATCGTCGCGGTGACCGGGTCGGTCGGCAAGACCTCGACCAAGGAGGCGCTGCGTCATGTCCTCGCCGGCCAAGGCAAGACCCACGCCTCGGTCGCTTCCTACAACAATCACTGGGGCGTGCCGTTGACGCTCGCCCGGATGCCCGCCGACTGTGCCTTCGGCGTGTTCGAGATCGGCATGAACCACGCCGGCGAGATCACGCCGCTCACGGCGCTGGTGCGGCCGCACGTAGCGGTGGTCACCACGGTGGCGCCGGTGCATCTCGAGTTCTTCCGCGACGTCGAGGCGATCGCCGAGGCCAAGGCCGAGATCTTCTCCGGGCTCGAGCCGGGCGGCGCGGCGGTCGTCGACGGCGACGTGGCGCAGGCCGGTATCCTGATCGCGGCAGCCGCGGCGAAAGGGGCGCGCGTCGTCCGCTTCGGCATCGGCGAAGGCTTCGAGGCGCGTCTGGTGCGGGCGTCGCTGCAGGCGGAGACCTCCACGGTGATGGCGAACGTTCTCGGCGGGGCGATCACCTACAAGATCGGCGCGCCGGGAATGCACGTGGTCAAGAACTCGCTGGCGGTGCTGGCGACGACGGCGCTGGTCGGCGCCGATCTCGCTCGCGCCGGTCTGGCGCTCGCCGACATGGCGCCGCCCAAGGGGCGCGGCGAACGCCACACGCTGCATCTCGGCCACGGCGAGGCGGTGCTGATCGACGAGAGTTACAACGCCAATCCGGCGTCGATGCGAGCGGCGATCGACCTGCTCGGCCACACCCCGGTCGGGCTCGAAGGGCGGCGCGTCGCGGTGCTCGGCGACATGCTCGAACTCGGGCCGCAGGGCGAGGCGCTGCACGCCGGCCTCGCCGAGGCGTTGATCGCGGCGCGGACCGATCGGGTGTTCCTCGCCGGTCCGCTGATGCACGCGCTGTGGCGGGCATTGCCGATCGACATGCAGGGCGCCTGGGCGGCGACCGCCAAGGAGCTCGAGCCGAAGCTCCTACTCGCGGTGCGTCCCGGCGACGCGCTGATGGTCAAGGGCTCCAACGGCAGCCGTATGGGGCCGGTGGTCGAAGCCCTGAAGAGCCGTTTCTCCTCCACCCACGCTCTCGCGGAAGACGTCTGAAGGTCCACCGATGCTCTACGTCCTCGGAGAACTCTCCGACAAGTCCATCCTCTTCAACCTCTTCCGCTATCAGAGCTTCCGCACCGGCGGGGCGATCCTGACGGCGCTCGCCTTCGTCTTCATGTTCGGACCGGCGATCATCGCCACGCTCAAGGTCAAACAGGGCAAGGGCCAGCCGATCCGCGAGGACGGGCCGGCGTCGCATCTGATCACCAAGAAGGGCACGCCCACGATGGGTGGGCTGATGATCCTCTCCGGCTTCCTGTTCTCGACACTGTTGTGGGCCAACCTCTCCAACATCTACGTGTTGGCGGTGACCGCGGTGACGCTCGGCTTCGGCGCCATCGGCTTCTGGGACGACTACCTCAAGGTCACCAAGCAGAGCCACAAGGGCTTCTCCGGCAAGCAGCGGCTGGCGCTCGAGTTCATCATCTCGGGCATCGCCGTGCTGGTGATGGTGTGGATGAACCGCGGCGCCCATCCGACGGCGGTCGCCTTCCCGCTGTTCAAGGATTTCTTCGTCGACCTCGGCTGGTTCTTCATCGTCTTCGGTTCCTTCGTCATCGTCTCCTTCGGCAATGCGGTGAACCTCACCGACGGGCTCGACGGGCTCGCCATCGTGCCGGTGATGATCGCGGCGGCGACCTTCGCGGCGATCGCCTATCTGACCGGCCGTGTCGACTATTCCGCCTATCTCGGCATCAACCACGTGCCGGGTGCGGGCGAGCTGTCGGTGGTGCTCGGCGCCGTGGTCGGCGCCGGCCTCGGCTTCCTGTGGTTCAACGCGCCGCCGGCGGCGATCTTCATGGGCGACACCGGGTCGCTGGCGCTCGGTGGTCTGCTCGGCTCGGTCTCGGTGGCGGTCAAGCACGAGATCGTGCTCGGCATCGTCGGCGGGCTGTTCGTACTCGAGGCGATGTCGGTGATCATCCAGGTGGCGAGCTTCAAGCTCACGGGAAAGCGCGTCTTCAGGATGGCGCCGATCCACCACCACTTCGAACAGCTCGGCTGGAAGGAGCCGCAGGTCGTCATCCGCTTCTGGATCATCGCCGTCGTCCTCGCCCTGATCGGGCTCTCCACGTTGAAGCTGAGGTGAGGAGATGATCGCGGTCGACCTCTTCCGGGATCGCGCGGTGGCGCTGTTCGGGCTCGGTGGCTCGGGGCTCGCCACCGCCGAGGCGCTCGCCGCCGGCGGTGCGCATCTACGTGTCTGGGACGATGCCGAGGCGGCGCGGAGCGAAGCGGCGCGGCGCGGTCTCGAGGTGGTGGCGCTCGGCGAGGTCACGTGGCGCGAGCTCGAGGCGCTGGTGTTGGCGCCGGGGGTGCCGCTCACCCATCCCGAACCGCACTGGACGGTGCGACTCGCCCATGCCGCCCACGTGCCGGTCGTCGGCGACGTCGAACTCTTCGCCCGCCAGCGTCGCGCCACCTGCCCGACCGCGCCCTTCGTGGCGATCACCGGCACAAACGGCAAGTCGACCACCACGGCACTGATCGATCATCTGCTGCGCGCCGCCGGCCGTGACGCCCAGATGGGGGGCAACATCGGTCGCGCCGTGCTGTCGCTCGACCCGCTCGATCCGTCGCGTACCTACGTGGTGGAGTGCTCGTCGTTCCAGATCGATCTGGCGCCGAGCCTCGATCCGACGGTCGGCATCCTGACCAATCTCTCCGAGGATCACCTCGACCGCCACGGCACCATGACCGCCTACGCGGCAATCAAGGAGCGGTTGGTCGAAGCGGCGGGGACCGCGGTGATCGGTGTCGACGATTCGCTGTCGGCGGAAATCGCGGCGCGGATCGAGGCCGAGGCGCACACGGTCGTCCGCATCTCGGCGACGCAGGACCTCGCCGACGGCGTCTTCGCCCGCGGTTCGGCGATCGTCGTGGCCGAGGGGGGTCGGGAGACGATCGTCGCCGATCTCACCGGCATCGGGTCGCTGCGCGGCCGCCACAACGCCCAGAACGCCTGCGCCGCGGTCGCGGCCTGTCGGGCGCTGGGTCTCTCGACCGGAGAGATCGCGGCGGGTCTCGCCACCTTCCCCGGCCTCGCCCATCGCATGGAGCAGGTGGGGCGCAAGGGCCGAGTGCTGTTCGTCAACGACTCGAAGGCGACCAACGCCGATTCGACGGCGCAGGCGCTGGCGAGCTTCGAACGGATCTACTGGATCGCCGGCGGCAAGCCGAAGTCGGGCGGTATCACCTCGCTCGGCGGCTTCTTCGATCGGATCGCCAAGGCCTATCTGATCGGCGCGGCGAGTGAGGAGTTCGCCGCGACGCTCGACGGTCGCGTGGCGCTCGAGCGCGCCGGCACCATCGAACGGGCGCTCGAACTCGCGGCGGCCGATGCGGCGGCCGACGGGGCGGCGGAGCCGGTGGTGCTGTTGTCACCGGCCTGCGCCTCCTACGACCAGTTCAAGAACTTCGAAGTCCGGGGCGATCATTTCCGCGCCCTGGTCGCGGCGATCCCGGGGATCGAAGGGGTGGGGCCATGAACCGTACCGATCGTTCGCTCTTCGCATCCTGGTGGTGGACCGTCGATCGCACCCTGATCGCGGCGGCGGTTGTGCTGCTGGTGGCGGGGCTGGTCTTCTCCTTCGCCGCCTCGCCGGTGGTGGCGGAGCGGATCGGCGCCTCCGACAGCTTCCACTTCGTCAAGCGCCATGCGGTCTTCTTCGTGCCGGCGCTGGCGATGCTGTTCGGTGTCTCCTTCCTCGGCCCGCGCGGGGTGCGGCGAGCGGCGGCGGCGGTCTTCGTCGTGTCGCTGGTGCTCTTGGTGGCGGTGCTGTTCTTCGGACAGGAGGTGAAGGGGGCGCGGCGCTGGATCAACCTCCTCGGCGTCACGGTGCAGCCGTCGGAATTCGTCAAACCGGCCTTCATCATCCTCGCCGCCTGGCTCTTCGCCGAGAACCAGAAGCACCGGGAACATCGGGTGCCGGGCAACGCGCTCGCCATCCTGCTGTTCATCGTCGTCGCGGCGCTGCTCGTCGCCCAGCCCGACATCGGCCAGACCATCCTCGCCTCGGCGGCGTGGATCGCCGTGTTCTTCGTCGCCGGCATGTCGTTGTGGTGGATCGTCGGGCTCGGCGGGGCGGGTGTCGCCGGCGTCTGGGCGGCCTACACCTTCGTTCCGCACGTCCATGCCCGCATCAACCGCTTTCTCGACAAGCAGGGGGCGGTGAAGAGCGGCCACATGACCGCCGACGGCTATCAGGCCCAGCAGGCCCACGACAGTTTCCTCAACGGCGGCTGGTTCGGCCGCGGCCCGGGCGAAGGGACGGTGAAGCGGCTGCTGCCCGACAGCCACACCGACTACATCTTCGCGGTGATCGGCGAGGAATACGGGCTGATCATGTGCACGCTGGTGGTGGCGATCTTCGCCTGGATCGTCTTCCGCGGCCTCGCCCACGCCATGCGCGAGGACGACCCGTTCATCCGCTACGCGGTGGTCGGCCTCGTCGTGCTGATCGGCGTGCAGTCGGGCATCAACATCGCGGTGAACCTGCAACTGATGCCGGCCAAGGGCATGACGCTGCCGTTCATCTCCTACGGCGGCTCGTCGCTGATCGCCACCGCCTTCGAGATGGGGTGTCTTCTGGCGCTGACGCGACGGCGACCGCAGGCGACCCGCTTCGCCGCACCGATCCGGCTGGAGCCGGTCGAGAGCGACATCGGCGCGACGCCGCACGCCGCCTGATCCCGTTCCGGCAGACCGCATCGCACTGCCGGAGCCTCCCCGTCGATCCGGTCGCGTCGGAACCGGGCGCATCGACGGACGGACCACGACGAGGGACCCGATGAGCCTCACCATCCTGCTCGCTGCCGGGGGTACCGGCGGCCATCTCTTCCCGGCGGAATCGCTCGCCGCCGAACTCGGCCGCCGCGGCCATGCCGTCGAGCTCGCCACCGACGAGCGCGCCGACAAATACGGCCGCGCCTTCCCGGCACGGGCGATCGACATCATCCCCTCGGCCACCTTCAAGGGGCGCGATCCGATCTCGGTGATCAGGACCGTCGCGACGCTGGCGATCGGCACGTGGCAGGCGTGGAGGCTCCTGCGCCGCATCCGCCCCGACGCGGTGGTCGGTTTCGGCGGCTATCCGACCTTCCCGCCGATGATCGCGGCGCAGCTCTCCGGCGTGCCGACCGTCCTGCACGAGCAGAACGCGGTGATGGGGCGGGCGAACAGGGCGCTGGCGAAGCGGGTGACGCGCATCGCCCTGTCGTTTCCCGGTACGCGGATGTTGGGGGCCGACGCGCGACGTGCGGTCCACACCGGCAATCCGGTGCGCGACATGGTGATCTCGGCGGCGCGGGTGCCCTATGCGGTCCCGGCGCTCGATGGCGAGTTCCGGCTGCTCGTCTTCGGTGGCAGCCAGGGGGCGCGGTTCTTCTCCGAAGCGGTGCCGCCGGCGGTCGAGAGGCTCGATCCGGCGCTCCGGGCGCGGCTCAGGCTGGTGCAGCAGGCCCGCGCCGAAGACGCCGAGGCGGTGATGGCCGCCTATGCGCGGCTCGGGGTCTCCGCCGAGGTGGCGCCGTTCTTCGTCGACCTGCCGGCGCGGATCGCGGCGGCGCATCTGGTGGTGTGCCGGTCGGGGGCGTCGAGCGTCGGCGAGTTGGCGGTGATCGGTCGTCCGGCGATCCTCGTGCCACTGCCCGGCGCACTCGATCAGGATCAGGCGGCGAACGCCGCGGTGCTGGAGGCGGCCGGCGGCGGCTGGCCGATCCGCCAGGACGAACTGACGCCGGAGCGTCTGGCCGAAGAACTGACCAAGGCGATGACCGATCCCGAGCAACTGGCCGAAGCCGCCGAAGCGGCCAAGGCCGCCGGCAAGGCCGACGCGGTGGCGCGGCTGGCGGATCTCGTCGAAGAGGTGGCGGGCAAGCGGTGATCGGTCAGCCGTCGATCCGCTTCAACCATTCCTCCTCGGAGATAATCTCGACGCCCAGTTCGCGCGCCTTGGCGAGCTTGGAGCCGGCACCCGGCCCCGCCACCACGATGTGGGTCTTGGCCGAGACCGAGCCGGCGACCTTGGCGCCGAGCCGCTCCGCCATGGCCTTGGCCTCGTCACGGGTCATCTTCTCGAGGGAGCCGGTGAAGACCACCGTCCTACCGGCGACCCTGGTATCGGTCTTGGGCTTCTCGGCGTCGAGGGGGGTGACGTGTTCGATCAGGCGATCGACCACGGCACGGTTGTGGGGCTCGCGGAAATAGGCGGCGACGCTGTCGATCACCGTCTCGCCGATCTGGTCGATGGCATCCATCTCCTCGCGCGCCGCAGCATCTCCATCGACGACCCGCATCGCCCCGTCGTGGAAGGCGGACCACGAGCCGTAGGCGCGGGCGAGTTGGCGGGCGGTGGTCTCGCCGACGTTGCGGATGCCCAGCGCGAAGAGGAAGCGCTCGAGCCCGATGGTGCGGCGTTCGTCGACGGCGGCGAAGAGCTTCGCCACGCTGGTCGCGCCGAACCCCTCCTTGTTCTCGAGCTTCTTCAGCCGGCTCGCCGCATTGCGGGTGGCGAGGGTGAAGATGTCGGCCGGCTCGCGGACGGGGAAGTCCTGGTCGGTGAAGAAGAATTCGATCTGCTTCTCGCCCAGCCCCTCGATGTCGAAGGCGCGGCGGGAGACGAAGTGGCGCAGGTGTTCCTGGCGCTGATAGGGGCAGGCGAACTCGCCGGTGCAGCGGCGGATCCTGCCCTCCTCGCCGGTGGCGGTCTCCTCGCGCACCAACGGTGTGGCGAGGTCGCAGCGGCAGATGTGCGGAAAGGCGAAAGGCTCGCGCGTCTCGTGGGCGGCATCCTTCACCACCTCGACGATCTGCGGAATGACATCGCCGGCACGCTGCACCACCACCGTGTCGCCGATGCGCGCGTCGAGGCG
This sequence comes from uncultured Alphaproteobacteria bacterium, assembly GCA_937864925.1. Classification (GTDB taxonomy): domain Bacteria; phylum Pseudomonadota; class Alphaproteobacteria; order Rhizobiales; family Ancalomicrobiaceae; genus CALBKH01. The sequence goes on from CALMFH010000288.1 coordinate 25,935, forward strand.
GGCGATCTCGTCGGCATTGTGCAGCGTCGCATTCGACACCACGACGCCGCCGACGGTGACGGGAACGAGGCGGGCGACCGGAGTGTGCGCCCCGGTGCGTCCGACCTGGATGTCGATCCCGTCCAGGATCGTGGTGGCGCGTTCGGCCGGGAACTTGTGGGCGATCGCCCAGCGCGGTGAGCGCGAGACGAAGCCGAGGCGCTGTTGCAGGTCGAGCCGGTCGACCTTGTAGACGACGCCGTCGATGTCGTAGCCGAGCGAAGCGCGCATCGCCTCGATGCGGCGGTAGTGGGCGAGGAGCTCCTCGGCGTCGGCGCAGCGCACCATCAGGTCGTTGACCGGGAAACCGAGGGCGCGGAAGGCCTGGACTCGGTCCCACTGGGTGGTCGGCGACCAATCCTCCGACACCTCGCCCCAGGCATAGGCGAAGAAGCGCAGCGGTCGCGAGGCGGTGATGCGCGGGTCGAGCTGGCGGAGGCTGCCCGCGGCGGCGTTGCGCGGATTGGCGAAGGTCTTTTCGCCGGCGACCTCCTGGCGGGCGTTCAAGGCGGCGAAGTCGGTATGTCCCATGTAGACCTCGCCGCGGACCTCCAGCACTTCGGGGGCGCCGTCGGCGAGCACCGTGGGCACATCGGCGACGGTGCGGACGTTCGCCGTGACGTTCTCGCCTTCGGCGCCGTCGCCGCGGGTGGCGGCGGAGACGAGGCGGCCGGCCTCGTAGCGCAGGCTGAGAGAGAGGCCGTCGATCTTCGGCTCGGCGGTGAAGGCGACCGCCTCGCCATGGGTGGCGAGGAAGCGGTGGACGCGGCCGACGAAGTCGGTGACGTCCGCGTCGGAGAAGGCGTTGTCGAGCGACAGCATCGGGACGCGATGCGTCACCTTGTCGAACTTCTCCGACGGTCCGGCGCCGACCTTCTGGCTCGGGCTGTCGGGGCGGCGCAGGTCCGGGAAGCGCGCTTCGAGGGCGAGCAGGCGGCGACGCAGCCGATCGTACTCGGCATCGGAGACGGTCGGGGCGTCGTCCCGATAGTAGCGGCGATCGTGCTCGCGGATCTCGTCCGAGAGCCGGGCGATCTCGGCGGCGGCTTCCAGGGGCGAGAGGGCATCGGGGGAGAGGTCGGCGGGGGGCATGGCGGCTCGCTCTGCGGAGGGTCGGGCGACTATACCCGGATCCACCGCCGAGCGAGCCCGGATCATCACTCCGAACGGGTCGCCACCAGAAACTGCAGTCCTGTCAATTTTTGGTAAGATTCGAGAATTTCCATCAACTCCGCATGGAAAGATGGAAGGTATGCCGCATTCCGATCGTTTCCCATTTCCATCATCTTTCGAGACAGTGCCGAAAGCTCCGGTCCCCAATTCGGCACCTGCCGTAGATGTTCGACACGACTCGGCGGATCTTTCCTCTCGAAATGCAGAGCGAAGGCGTTCGGCGCAGTTTCCACCAATTGGATGTCGTCGAACTGATCTCCGAATTCTTCGCGAAGGCGCGTATAGAGAAAGTTGATGGTCGAGTGCTTCGTCTCACCACCCTCTTCGATCTTGGCCAGCGTGGGGCGCGAGATGCCGACGCGCTCGGCGAGAGCCGCTTGCGACAAGCCGACGGCGGAACGGAACTCGGAAACACGGCTGACGCGCCAGTCGGCAAGCAATGCGGCCATTCTCATCTCCCCGGATGGGACGAGCGGAATATGCAATAAACTTTACCGAAAAATTCAGATTGTCAACCTGTTCGGAAATCGTGGGGGTGACACCCCGAAAACACAACCGAATGCTTAGTTCTGGTTGTTGTTACACAGGATTCCAGGTGTATTTCCGTCGCGAATCGGAGGCTCTGAATGAAAAAATGATTACATCAGATGCGAATGAGTTGACAAAAAGTTACCGTGTCGCCACGGTTGAGCCGGCCGCGCGATGAGCGAGCGGTCCGGGGTCGGGTCAAGTGCCCCGTCGAGTAGAAGAGTCAGGATTCGGGGGGGCATCATGGGCCGTGACCTTGATCCCAATTATGCCGTGACGGCGATCGTCGTTCTCGCACTCGTCGTGGTGGCGGCGTTCGTCGTCCATGCGCGTCAAGGTGGGGATGCGCGTTTCGAATTCGAACGTACGGATCGGACCGGGAGCATTCGGATGCGTGGCACTCTCGAAGCGCCTCGGCTCGAAGACAAGCTCGACACGAAGAACATGGTGCAGACGCCTCGCACCGGGCCGTGATGTCGATCCGGGGCCGTGAACCGGCGCCCTCTCATATCGGGCCCATGAAATTCGGACTCGTCCGAATTTCATGGCGTCACGGCCCGACCGGCCGACGCCCATTCGGGCTCGCCTTCGCGTACGAAGCTTCGAATGGGTCCAAACTTCGTCCGCTCGGTATCACCCTTCGGCGATCAGGCGTTCCGCCGCGGCTCTCGCCTCCGCAGTCACCGTCTCGCCCGACAGCATCCGAGCGATCTCCTCGCGGCGAGCGTCGCGGGTGAGTTCGACGACGCGGGTCGCCACGCGGTCTTCGCCGCCGCCGGGGACCGGTTCCTTGGAGATCAGCAGATGGGTGTCGGCGAGCGCCGCCACCTGAGGGGCGTGGGTGACGCTCATCACCTGGACCTTGTCGGCCAATCGCGCCAGCCGCTGACCGACGGCGCCGGCGACGGCACCGCCCACCCCGGTGTCGATCTCGTCGAAGATCAGGGTCGGGGCCGAGCCCTTGTCGGCGAGGCTGACCTTCAGCGCCAAGAGGAAGCGCGACAGCTCGCCGCCGGAGGCGACCTTCATCATCGGGCCCGGTCGGGTGCCGGGATTGGTCTGGACGTGGAACTCGATGCGGTCGATGCCCGCGGGGCCGGCCTGGGTTCGATCGCTCGTGCGGGCGACGAGGAAGCGGGCGCGCTCCAGCTTCAGCGCCGGAAGTTCGGCATGGACGGCCGCCTCGAGCGCCGTCGCGGTCTCGGCACGGGTGGCGGAGAGGGCCTGTGCCGCTGCGACATAGGCGGCTTCCGCAGTGCCGACGGCCGTCTCCAGGGCGGCGAGCCGTTCCTCGCCATGGTCGAGGGCGGCGAGGTCTGCGGCCATGCGGGCGTGCAGGCCGGGCAGTGCGTCGCAGGCGCAGGCGTGCTTACGGGCGGCGGCGCGCAGGGCGAAGAGGCGCTCTTCGGTTCGCTCGAGATCACGCGGATCGAAATCGGCGGCGCGTAGCGCACGTTCCAGCGCGGCGCGCGCCTCTTCCAGAAGGTCCAGCGCGGCACCCATCGGCTTCAGCGCCGTCTCGGTCAATTCGGGGAGGGCCGCGGTCTTGCGCTCCAGATTGCGCATCAGCGAGGCGACGGTCGGGATCGGCGAATGAGCGCCGTCGAAGGTCTCGACCGCAGCGGCCAGATCGCCGGCGACCTTCTCCGACTGCATCATACGGTGGCGTTTCGTGGCGAGTTCCGTCTCCTCGCCCTCGGCCGGGGCGAGGCGGTCGAGGTCCTCGAGGCTGGCGCGCAGGTAGTCGGCTTCGCGGCGGGCGGCGTCGATGCGGGCGGCGTGGCCGTCGCGTTCCCGGATCGCGGCGCGCCAGGCGGTCCAGGCGGTGGCGACGGTGGCGACCGCCGGCTCGAGCCCGCCGAAGGCATCGAGCAGGCGGCGATGCTCGCGTTCGTCGGTGAGCGCTCGGTCGTCGTGCTGACCGTGAATCTCGACCAGTCGCTCGCCGATGTCGCGCAACAGCGTCGCCGAGACCGGGGCGTCGTTGAGGAAGGCGCGGGTGCGGCCGTCGGCGGTCTGGATGCGGCGGACGATGAGGTCGCCGGAGGCGTCGATGTCGTTGTCGGCGAGAATCCGGCGGACGGGGTGGTCGGCGGCGACGTCGAAGACGGCGGTGACCTGCCCCTGTGCCGCGCCGTGGCGGACGAGGCCGGCGTCGCCACGGCCGCCGAGTGCCAGCGCCAGGCTGTCGAGCAGGATCGATTTGCCGGCGCCCGTCTCGCCGGTCAGCACCGTCAGGCCGCGGGCGAAGTCGATCTCCAGCCGCTCGATCAGAACGATGTCTCGGATCGACAGAGCGGCGAGCATGGGCGGACGCGATTCTCCGGCAGGGCGTGGCCCGACGATAGCGCCGACGAGAACAAAACGGAACCCCCGACCGGCGATGCGGTCGGGCGGGCTCAGAACACGCGGAAATTCTTGAAGGACTTGGAGATCCAGCTTCCCGAGGTCTCGCTCGGCTCGTAGCCGCCCGTCCTCAGCAGCGCATAGCTGTCCTTGTACCACTGGCTGTCGGGGAAATTGTGCCCGAGCACGGCGGCCGCGGTCTGCGCCTCGTTGACGACGCCGAGGGCATAGTAGGCCTCGACCAGACGGGCGAGCGCCTCCTCGACGTGGCGCGTGGTCTGGTACTCGGTGGTCACCACCTTGAAGCGGTTGATCGCGGCGAGATGCTGGCCCTTGCGCAGATAGAAGCGGCCGACGTCCATCTCCTTGCCGGCGAGCTGGTCCTTGACGGTCAGCAGCTTCTTGCGGGCGTCGTCCGCGTAAGGCGAACTCGGATACTTCTGGACGAGCTCGGCATAGGCGGCCATCGCCTTGCCGGTGCGCTCCTGGTCGCGGCTGATGTCGGGGATCTGCTTGAAGTAGCTCTCGGCCATCAGGTACTGGGCATAGGCCGCGTCCGGGCTGCCGGGATAGAGGGTGACGAAGCGGCGCGCCGCGGTGATGCATTCGGTGTAGTTGGCGCGCTCGAACTCGGTGTAGGCCTGCATCAGCACCGACTTCTTGGCCCATTCCGAATAGGGATGCAGCCGGTCGAGATCGCCGAACTTCTTGACCGCGTCGGCGCGCTTGCCGGCCTGTTGCAGCACCAGGGCTTCGTTGTAGAGCTGATCGGCCGGGGTCCGGTCGAGACCGAGGTCGTCGTCCTTGGAGGCGCAACCGGCGAGGAAGGCGGCCAGCGTCGTGGCGAGCGCGAGGCTCGCGATCCGGTGTGCCCGGCCGAGTGCGGAGGGGCGCTCCATCGTCTTCGTGCTACCCGCGTCGACCACGTCGGCGTTCCTCATCTCTGTCGATCCGCTCGTTCCGTCGCGACCGATCCGGTTCGCCGGCACCGCGACACCGGCAGCGCCGGTCCGGCGGAGTTTGTATCGCGCCTCGGCGACGGCGTCACCTCGGTGGCGGTCGATTGGATCGAATTTGTGGCGAACACCGGTCGCGGAAATTCAGGCGACCTCTGCGGCCCAGGCCGGCGCGACCAGACCGAGGCCGAGTTCGGCGGCCGGAGCGGCGGCGCGCAACGGCGCATCGACCAGCGTCCAGGCGGTCGGGTCGGAGAGGAGCGCCTTCAGCGTCAGGTGGTTCATGCGGTGGCCGCCGCGATAGGAGCGGTAGAGGCCGAGCAGGGGGGCGCCGGAGAGGGCGAGATCGCCGATGGCGTCGAGCAGCTTGTGGCGGACGAATTCGTCGGCCCAGCGCAGGCCTTCCGGGTTGAGGACGCGATCGTCCTTGATCGCGACCGAATTCTCGAGGCTGGAGCCGCGGCACAGGCCCATCGGCAGGAGTTTCTCGAGGTCCTTGACGAAACCGAAGGTGCGGGCGCGGGCGACCTGCTCGCGGAAGACCCTGGGGGAGAGATCGATGCCGATCGATTGCCGGCCGATCACCTTGTCGGGGAAGTCGATGGTGACCTCGTAGCGCTGGCCGTCGTGGGGGCGGAGTTCCGCCCAACCGCTGCCGAGCTCGACGCGGACCGGTTTGAGGACCTTGATCCAGCGCCGGCGCGCCGACTGGGTGACGAGGCCGACCTGGTCGATCGCCTCGATGAAGGCGTCGGAGGAACCGTCCATCACCGGGACTTCCGAGCCGTCGATCTCGATCAGCACGTTGTCGACGCCGAGACCGCGAAGGGCGGCCATCAGATGTTCGATGGTGGCGACGGAAGCGTGCTTCGGGTCGCCGACCATGGTGCAGAGATCGGTGGCGGAGACATGGCTCCACAGGGCCGGGATCTCGACGTCACGGCCCTGGACAGCCTCGGTGCGGACGAAGACGATACCGGTATCGGGATCGGCGGGCTGGAGGGTGAGGGTGACTTCCTGGCCACTGTGGACACCTATTCCCACGACGCGTACCGTATCGGCGATCGTGGTCTGAGCGTTCACGGTCGTTCGTGCCATCGTCTTCACCCGTCTCGTTCGCCTGCGGCATGCCGTTCGGCGAACCGGAAGTCATGTCTTCGAAGCGGTGGGATCGTCCCGGATTCCACCACTCCCGAAAGCGGTTCGATGCGGCATTCGAAGCACCGATGCGAACCGTTCTATCGTCAAACTAACGGGGGTCGGGTCGGAAGCGAAATCACGCTTGGTTACACATTGTTACCATTATCAAGGAACATAATATCTTTTAATTTCAATTAATTGTTGGAGTGTGGCGAGAAATGGAGAAGGGGTCTGCCACAATCGTGACAGACCCCTTCTCGTCTCGTTCCAGGGTGACGCCGAGTCAGTTCGCCTGACGCCGGAGGAAGGCCGGGATCTCCAGCTGATCCTCTTCCGACAGGCGCGTCTGAGCCGGGGCACGGCCCATCGGATCGAGGCTGCCGGCGGCCGGGCGATGGGCCGGTTCGGCGGGCATGCGCGGGGCGGGGCGTTTGGCGAACTCGTCGTGGCCGGCGGGCTGGTAGGCGGCGGGTTCGCGCGGCGCCGGTGCGAAGCTCGGCTCGCGCATCTGCGGTGCCGGGGCTTCCATCTCGTGATCGTCGCGGCGGGAGAGACCGTGGGCGAGCCGCTTGAGGAGGCTCATCGGGCGGCGCTCTTCTTCGTGATGCTCCTCGGGTTGAGCCATCTGGCGCTGGGCGATCGGCGGGAACTCGTCGACGCGCGGCATACGGGATTGCATCGCCGGACGCTCCGCGGTCGGCGGGATGTAGGGGCGACGGTCGATCTGCGGCTCCGGGCGGGCCACCGGTTCGTCGATCTCCTGGACCGGATCGGTGTGGGCGAAGGTCGCCGGCTGCGGTTCGACGCGCTGGATCGCCACCGCCGGATCCTGGGCGACGCGGGTGAGCGGCGCGGCCGGTTCGGCGATCGGTTCGACCCGGGTCTCGACCATCGGCGCCGGTGCGGGGGCCGGGGCGATCACCTCCTCGATGTCGAGGGAGCGGGCGATGGCGGCCGCGGCGGAGGATTGCGCGGTCGCAGGGGCGGTGGAGGTGCGGATGTCGACGCGGGCCTGTTCGAGGGCGGCGGGGACCGGACGGCCGGCGGCGCGCAGACGAGCGGCGAGGTCGGCCATGCGGGCCTCCTGCTGGGTCATCTCGGCCTTCACCTCCTGGTCGATGCCGGTGGCGACCACCGAGACGCGGACGACGCCTTCGAGACTGTCGTCGAAGGTGGCGCCGAGGATGATGTTGGCGTCGGGATCGACCTCCTCGCGGATGCGGGTGGCGGCCTCGTCGACCTCGAAGAGGGTGAGGTCCTTGCCGCCGGAGATCGAGATCAGCACGCCCTTGGCGCCCTTCATCGAGGTCTCGTCGAGAAGGGGATTGGCGATCGCGGCTTCGGCGGCCTGGAGGGCGCGCTTGTCGCCGGAGCTCTCACCGGTGCCCATCATCGCCTTGCCCATGCCGCGCATGATCGAGCGGACGTCGGCGAAGTCGAGGTTGATCAGGCCTTCCTTGACCATCAGGTCGGTGATGCAGGCGACGCCCGAGTAGAGCACCTGATCGGCCATGGCGAAGGCGTCGGCGAAGGTGGTGCGCTCGTTGGCGATGCGGAACAGGTTCTGGTTGGGGATGACGATCAGGGTGTCGACATGCTTCTGCAGCTCGGTGATGCCCGAGTCGGCGACGCGCATCCGGCGGGCGCCTTCGAACTGGAACGGCTTGGTGACGACGCCGACGGTGAGGATGCCCATCTCGCGCGCGGCCTTGGCGATCACCGGGGCGGCGCCGGTGCCGGTGCCACCGCCCATGCCGGCGGTGATGAACACCATGTGGGCGCCGGTCAGGTGATCGTTGATCTCGTCGATGACCTCGTCCGCCGCGGCGCGGCCGACTTCCGGCATCGAGCCGGCGCCGAGGCCTTCCGTCACGGCGACGCCCATCTGGATGATGCGCTCCGACTTGGTGAGAGTCAGCGCCTGGGCGTCGGTGTTGGCGACGACGAAGTCGACGCCGTTCAATCCGGCCTGGATCATGTTGTTGACGGCGTTGCCACCGGCACCACCCACACCGAACACGGTGATCCTCGGCTTCAGTTCCCGAATGTCGGGCATCTTCAGATTGAGCGTCATGGCATCCTCGCAAGTCACCGCCGCCGGTCCCGCCGGGCGGAATTCCCAACCGCACCACCTCCACCTCCCGTCGACCGGGGGGTGGAGAAGTTCACCAACTCTCCTTCAGCCACTGGCCGACGCGGGCGAAGTAGTTGCCCCCCGTGCCGGTCATCAGCCGACGCTGCTGGCGCATGTCGAACTGCTCGATCTGCGCCACCTGCGGATAGATCAACAGGCCGACGGCGCCGGCGAAGGCCGCGCCCTTGGCCGCTTGCGGCAACCCGGCGATGCCGAGCGGCCGACCGAGACGGACGTTGCGTCCGAGAATGCGTCGTGCCACCTCGACCACGCCGGTGAGCTGGCTGGCGCCGCCCGTCAGCACGACGCGCTTGCCGACGCGGCCGGCGAAGCCGGAGGCGGCGAGGCGGTCGCGCACCAGCTCGAGGATCTCCTCGATGCGTGGGCGGATGATGCGGGTCAGCGCGCCACGCGGCACGTTGACGACGTCGTGGCGGTCCTGACCGACCGATGGCACGCCGATCACTTCGTGGTCGTCCGACGAGGTGGCGAGTGCCGAGCCGTGCAGTGTCTTGACCCGCTCGGCGTCGGCCAAGCGGGTCGACAGACCCTGTGCGATGTCCATGGTGACGTGGTGGCCGCCGATGGCGAGCGCGTCGACGTGGCAGAACGCTCCGTCGGCGAAGATCGCCATCGAGGTGGTGCCGCCGCCCATGTCGACACAGGCGACGCCGAGATCGGCTTCGTCGTCGACCAGGGTGGAGAGGCCGGAGGCATAGGGGGTCGCGACCATGGTCTCGACCTCGAGATGGCAGCGGTTGACCGCGAGCTCGAGGTTGCGGATCGGAGCGCTCTCCGCCGTCACCACGTGCATGTCGACCGCGAGCTTCTTGCCCAACATGCCGATCGGGTCCTTGATGCCGCGCGATCCGTCGAGTGCGTAGCCGATGGGCAGCGAATGGACCACCGACCGGTTGTCGGTGACCGAATGCGACCCACCGGCGGAGAGCACGCGCTGGATGTCCGCCTCGTCGACTTCCGAGCCGGCGACGTCGACGTTGGCGCGAAACACTTCGCTCTTCAGTCGGCCCGCCGTCAGGTTGAGGATAAGCGATTCGATGGTGAGACCGGCCATGCGTTCCGCGGCGTCGACGGCGAGGCGGATCGACTGCTCGGCTTCCTCGAGATCGACGACGGTGCCGGATTTCATGCCGCGCGAACGCTGCATGCCGTAGCCGAGCACGGTCATGTCGTGGGTGCGGCCGGGTAGCACCTTGTCGGGCGCGCGCGGGGTCAGCTTGGCGATCAGGCAGGTGACCTTGGTCGAGCCGACGTCGAGCACCGAGACGACGGTGGCTCGGCGGTTGGACAACGGCCGCATCCGCGGCACCATGTGGTCGACAGGGGGACGGCTCACGTGTCGGTCCCCTTCTTCTTGGCACCGAGCTTCAGCCGCATCTGCTCCTTGCGCGCCGCGGCGGCGGCGTCGGAGAGGCGGACGAAGAGGCGATCGGGGACGCGGGTGTCGACCACCACGAGATCACGATCGAGCAGCTTCTTGGCGGCCTGGAGGTCGGCGACGCGGGCGAGGGCAGCCCGCGGCTCGTCTTCCGGCAGCATGATTTCGATGCCGTCGACGGTGATGAGGTTCCAGCGGCGCTCGGCCACCAGCACCGCGGCGCGGATGCGCGGACGGATGGTCGGAGCGGAATCCATCAATGCCACCGCGTCCTCGACCCGCTTGTCGGCGCCGGCACCGACCACCAGCGGCAAGCCGGCATGACGCGGCTGCAGGGTGTCGCTCATCACCGTGCCGGTGCGGTCGACGACCTTGAGGCGGCCTTCGTCCTGCCACAGCGCGTAGGGGATGCGCTCGGTCAGCGCGACGACGATGCGGTTGGGATAGAGCTTCTTCACCGTGACGTCGGCGACCCAGGGGATCTCGGCGATACGGGCGCGGGCGTGCTCGGCGTCGAGCAGCAGCAGGGAGGAAGCCTGGGTGACGTCGATCCGGTCGGAGATCTCGGTCGAGTCCGCCTCGGCGAGCCCGCGGATCTCGATCGAGGCGACGGAGAAGCCGGCGGCAGAGGTGAGGGCGTCGAGGGTCGTGCGCCATCCGCCGGAGAGCCACAGGCCGTAGGCGCCCCACAGGCCGAGGAAGCCGAGGGCGGCGAAGGTGCCGTGCATCGGCTTCACCGTGCGGGCGAGAGCATCGACGCTGTTCATCCAACGCTTGGCCGTACGCACGCCCTTGCGCCACCGGAACCCCGCATCCTGCGGTAGTTCGGCGACGGAGGCGGCCCGGTCCAGGCGCCGATGACCCGTCAACGATCGCAACTCGCGTCCTCCACCAGCCACTGCACGAGATCCGCGAAGGGAATACCCGAATGCGCCGCCATGTCGGGAACCAACGAGGTTCCGGTCATTCCCGGCTGGGTGTTCACCTCCAGGCAGACGAGTTCCCCCGTTCCCGCCACGTCGTATCGGAAGTCGGAGCGCGAGACGCCGCGACAGCCGAGCGCCCGATGCGCCATGACCGCAAGCATTTCGACACGTTGGTAAACATCCGGTAAAATTCGCGCCGGAAGGATGTGGACGGAGCCGCCCTTGTTGTACTTCGCCTCGAAGTCGTAGAAGGCGAGGCTCTCCTCCGGCACGATCTCGATGACGCCGAGGGCGCGTTCTTCTCCCGGCGCTCCCATCACCGCGCAGGTCAGTTCCAGACCGTCGACGAAGCTCTCCACCAGGACCTTGTCGCCGTAGGGCCAATCGTCGCGCAGCAGTTCCTGCGGCGGGTGGGTGCGGTCGGCCTTGACGATGATGACGCCGAAGGACGAGCCTTCGGCCACCGGTTTCACCACGTAGGGGGCGGGCAGCAGGTGTTCCTTCGCCGCGTCGTGGCGGTCGGCGACGACGCCGCGGGCGAGCGGAATGCCGATCTGGGCGAAGATCATCTTCGCCTTGTCCTTGTTCATCGCCAGCGCCGAGGCGAGGATACCGGAATGGGTGTAGGGGATGCGCAGCGTCTCCAGCATGCCCTGAATGGCGCCGCCCTCGCCCCAGGGGCCGTGCAGTGCGTTGAAGGCGACATCGGGCCGCAGTTCCTCGAGGCGGGCGTAGACGTCCTTGCCGACGTCGAGGCGGGTGACGCGGTAGCCCTTGCTCTCGAGCGCAGTGGCGCAGGCCTCGCCCGACCACAGGCTGACCTGGCGCTCCGAGTCCCAACCGCCCATCAACACCGCGACGTGCTTCGACATCTTCCGGATTCTCCTTCGGCGGGCGCAACTCGTACTGGCCGCGTCGGTCGACGCGGGCGCGCCGACGCAGCCGGATCGCCGGCGTCGCTTCACGGTTGCGCGGTATGGTTAGCGAAAGGTTAATTTTCGGTATCCGTCCGTCTCGAGCAGCGGAATATCACCGAGCGTGGTGCGCCGGTCGCGCAGGCGGGGAGGGGGCGGGCGTTCGATCTGCCCGGGAGATGGGCCGGCTGTCCGATGCGGCGAGAGGGTGCGGCGGGATCCGGAACGGAAGCCGAGGAGACCCCTCACCCGCGAGGGGAGAAGGCGGACGGAGGCTTCCCGTCGCCTCGGTCGAGCGGTGACCGCTCCCGTCGCGGCGCGTCCGAGTTCGATCCGGAGGCTGGCCGCCTCGACCCTCACCTGCCCAGGAAGGGTTCGATCTCGCGGCCGGCGGCGAAGCGGCCGAGGCGCTTGATTTCCCACTCCAGCCGGACGCCCGAGGTCTCGAACACACACGCGCGCACCGTCTCGCCCAGCAGTTCGATGTCGTAGGCGCTGGCGTCGCCCTCGGCGATGAGGAAGTTGCAGTGCATCTCGGAGACATGGGCGCCGCCGACGACGAGGCCACGGCAGCCGGCGGCGTCGACGAGTTTCCAGGCCGAGGTGCCGGGCGGGTTCTTGAAGGTCGAGCCGCCGGTGCGCGAGCGGATCGGCTGGGCGCTCTCGCGGTGCTCGGTGACCTTGTCCATCTCGGCCTCGATGGCGGCGCGGTCGCCGGCGACACCCTCCATGATCGCCGAGACGAAGATCAGGTCGTCGGGGGCGGAGGAGTGGCGATAGGCGTAGCCCATGTCGGCGTTCGAGAGCGTGACGAGGTTGCCGGCGCGGGTGACGGCGCGGACCTCGACGACGCGGGCGGCGGTCTCGCCGCCGTTGGCCCCGGCGTTCATGCGCAGCGCGCCGCCGATGCCGCCGGGGATGCCGAAATAGAAGGCGAAGCCGGCGACCTCGGCATCGAGTGCGGCGCGCGCCACCTGCTTGTCGGCGATCGCCGCGCCGATGTCGAAGCGGGCGTCGCCGATCCGCTTCACCCCGCCGAAGCCGCGCTGCGACAGGCGGATGGTGACGCCGGGGACGCCACCTTCGCGGATCAGCAGGTTGGAGCCGAGGCCGACGACGGTCACCGGCACGTCGGCGGGCAGGCGCTGCAGAAAGAGCTGCAGGTCTTCGACGTCGGCCGGCTGGTAGTAGAGCTCCGAGGCGCCGCCGACGCGGAACCAGGTGGTGTCGCCGAGCGCGAAGCCCGGCAACAACGCGCCTCGGATGTCGGCGGTGTCGAGGCGGGCGAGGAGGTCGGACGAGGCGGTCACGTCGATGGTTCCTTCGGGTCGCGGGCGGGGCCGATCAGGCGGCCGTCTCCGCCGCAGCGAGCTGCTTGGGGAGCGCGTAGGCCCACTGGGTGATGTTGCCGGCGCCGAGGAAGACGACGTAGTCGCCGGGTGTGGCCATTTCACGGATCAGATCGGGGAGTTGCTCCGGGCCCTCCAGCGCGGTGACGTGGCGATGGCCGCGACCGCGCAGGCCGCCCACCAGGGTGTCGCGGCTGATGCCCTCGATCGGCGCCTCGCCCGCCGCATAGACGTCGGCGATGATGACCCGGTCGGCGTCGTTGAAGGCCTGGGAGAATTCCTCGAACAGCGAGGCGAGGCGGGTGTAGCGGTGCGGCTGCATCACCGCGACGACCTTGCCGCCCTTGCCTTCACCCTCGACGGCGGTGCGGGCGGCCTTGAGCACCGCCATGATCTCGACCGGGTGGTGGCCGTAGTCGTCGAAGACCTGGATGCCGTTCCAGGTGCCGGTCGGGGTGAAACGGCGCTTGACCCCGGTGAAGCCGGCGAGCCCCTTGCGGATCGCCTCCGCCGCGATGCCGAGCTGGTCGGCGACGGCGACCGCAGCGGTGGCGTTGGCGATGTTGTGGATGCCCGGCATGGCGACGACGAGGTCGGGGATGACCTTCTCGGTGCCGGTGACGCGATCGCGCACCTTGACGGTGAAGCGCGACTGCTGGCCCAGCACCTGGATGTCGCTGTAGCGCACGTCGGCCTGCGGGTTGGTGCCGTAGGTGACGATGCGGCGATCTTCGATCTTGCCGACGAGCGCCTGGACCTCGGGGTGATCGAGGCACATCACGGCGAAGCCGTAGAACGGCACGTTCTCGACGAAGTGTTTGAAGGCGTCCTTGACCTTGTCGAAGGTGCCGTAGTGATCGAGATGTTCCGGGTCGATGTTGGTGACGACCGCGATGTCGGCCGGCAACTTGACGAAGGAGCCGTCGCTCTCGTCGCTCTCCACCACCATCCACTGGCCGGCACCGAGCCGGGCGTTGGTGCCGTAGGCATTGATGATGCCGCCGTTGATGACGGTCGGATCGAGGCCGCCGGCATCGAGCAGCGCCGCCACCATCGAGGTGGTGGTGGTCTTGCCGTGGGTGCCGCCCACCGCGATCGCCGACTTGAAGCGCATCAGTTCGGCGAGCATCTCGGCGCGGCGCACCACGGGCAGGAAGCGTTCGCGGGCGGCGACGAGCTCCGGGTTGCCGGGCTTGATCGCCGAGGAGACGACGACGACCCGGGCCTCGCCGAGGTTCCCCCCGTCGTGGCCGACGAAGACGGTGATGCCCTTCTCGCGCAGGCGCTGGACGTTGGCGTTGTCGGCGGCGTCCGAGCCCTGGACCTTGAAGCCGAGGGTGTGCAGCACCTCGGCGATGCCGCTCATGCCGATGCCGCCGATCCCGACGAAATGCACGGGTCCGATGGTCGAGGGCATCTTCATGGGGGTGGTCCTTCCGGTTCCGTCACCATATCGCACCGACACGCGCAGCGCGCAGGAACACGCCGCACGAGACGGCGCGCAGGCGATTCGCGCCTGTCTAATCAGGTTTGATCGGATCGTCGAGCCTCGGCAATGGGGGCGAGGCGGCGGCCGGGCGCGCGCTCGAAACGGCTCGGCTGCCGCGCGGTCGTCGAAAAACCGCCCGCCCGCCTGCCACGCTGGGCGGGGCGAGAGCCATGTCTCTTTGATTTTCAATGGGTTGTGGACTCGTTGGGCACGGCTTGCCGTATCGCATCGTGCAACCTCGGCCGGTGCTTCGACCAAGGCGACCCACCTCGGAAACGACGATCAGCGAACGATCGAGGCGATCAGGACGACGCCTCCCGAGATCGATGCACCCAAGACCAGCAGGTTGACCGGCCATTCGTCGTTACGCCCGCGGTTCTGGCGATAACCGGTCCAACTCGCCCACGACATCAGACACAGGAAGAGGATCGACAGCAACTTGACGGCGAGCCAGAAGTTGCCGAACGCGAAGTAGACGGCGAACAGGGCTGCCAACGCCGCGGCCGGAATCGAGAGCGATTCCCAGACGGAGGCGAACAGGCGTCCGGATTTCATCATGAGTTCCACCCTCGAGTGCCGCCGAACGATGGCATGTGAGGGCAGGTTCCTCATCCCCCATTTGGAGTACGGGTCCGGCAGGGCGAAACGGGTCCGGGCACCGAGGTCGTTCGGCCGATCCTCATCCCCGTAGGGAGAGACGGGCGAGCAGGGCGACGAGTTCGGCCTGCCGCGACACACCGACCTTGCCGAACACGCGTTTGAGGACGGTACGTGCGGTCTCTTCGGCGATGCCGAGGTGATCGGCGACGGCTCGGGGTTGAAGACCGACGCCGACGAGGGAAGCGACACGCGCCTCGTTGAGGGTCAATCCGAGGAGATCTCTGAGGATGGTCGGGTCGACGGGCTGATCGCGATCGATCTCGACCGCCAGTACCAGGGCACGGGTGTCCGCCAACATGGCGCCCGCGAGCATGTTCGGCGTGCCCAGCGGCAGAACATGGAGAACGACGCGACCGCCCTCCGTATCTCCGACGATCAGAGGCTTGGGAACCGGCGGAACCGCGTCGCGCAGGATCGATGCGAGAAGCGCATCGAATGCCGCACGATCGCTGCGGTTCTCGGCGATGAGCTTCTCGTCCCGGACGATCAGGCCCTTGCCGAGCAGGGCGTCGCCGACCGGGTTGGTCATCGTCACGCGCCCGAGGGAATCGAGCCCGAACAGCCCGATGTTCATCGATGTCAGGATCTTGGTCAGCCCCGCGCCCCGTGTTTCGCCCTCGAGGAGACGGATGCTCAGACGCAGGGATTGCTCGACGTGTCGTCCCAGTTGCGAGACGAGGTGCAGCTCCGCGTCGTCGAAGCGCGGTCTGTCGAAGCGGCGTTGCACCGAAATGACCACCCAGACGTGGGGGTCGGGAGCCACGCTGGTGGCGGCGAACCACCCGAGCCCGTGAGGGACGAGGTAGTCGGTGTAGATGGGGAGAGTTCGCACTTCGTCGTCGTCGACGACGTGTCCGTCGGTCACCGCGTCGGTCGAGACCTGATAGCCGCGCTCGATCACCCTGTGGGCTCTGGTGTCGCGCATGGCCCAGTTGGCGATGTAGTCGGCGTGGGTTTCCTCGAGCGCCGGTGAGACGATCGTGCCGATGCTGCCATCGTCGCGTCGCCACAGCAGCACCGTGCCGACGTCGCCCATACAATCGGCGATCCGCTGGAGTGCCGCCGGCCATCGATCCGGCTCGGTCGCGGCGGCGTAGATGGATCGAACGGCGGAATCGTAAGTATCGGTCGCGATCACGCGTACGCCCCCCGGGACACCAATCGGTGATCGAGAATAGCCGATGCGATCCGATCGGCCATCGAAATGTCGAACCGTCCGCGACCGTCGGTCGGCGTGCCCTGGCGACGATGGTCTTCGTCGTCGCGGCGAGTTCGAAGGCGCCATCGACGAAGGCGACGAGGAGCCGGTCTGGTAGGCGATCCGGGCCTCGTGAATTCCGAGGTATCGTCCGCGGTGCGGTCGCTCGTCCGGACGACGCGAAGGTTCCGAACGGGGGAGGGGAGGCTCGTGGCCGCTCCGCGCGGCAGCGGGAGCGCCCCACGCATGATGCGTGACCGACCGGGGGGCGGGGACGAGCACCTGCCCCCCCTCCGGCATCGGTATCGCCGGATGGGCGACGGGGTCCCGCGCTCATCCTTCGCCCGGCAGCTTCCAGGCGACGGCGTCGGCGCCGTAGACGGCCGCGAGCGCACGGGTGATCTCGATCGCCTCCGCCTCGAGCCGTCGCCGCACCTCGGGGTCGACGATCGTCGGTCCGTCGTCGTGGTCGACGTCGAGCGCGTCGATCACCCGTCCGTCGAAATCGGCGAGGCGCGCGGCGAGATCTTCGGAGATCTCCAGACACCAGGGGTCGAGATTGCGCCCGTCGTCGGCGTCCCACATCGGCCAGCACCCGACCTCGGGGGCGAGCACGACGCCCTTCGGCTGGACGAACGGTCGCTCCTCACCGGCATCGACTTCGCCGTCGTCCATCGGCCCGAGCGACGGCGTCCGGTGCATCCGCACGATCTCCCGGCCCTGCCACACCAGCGCCGTCAGCGCCGCCACGCCGGCCACCACCTCGACCATCGGCAGGGCGGCGAACTGCACCGCGCCGGCCCGTTCCGCCGCGATCACCGCCGCCGAACCGGCGAGCCAGAAGAGGAAGGCATTGCGCGTCTGCGCCCGCCCGGCGCGGTCGTCCGCGTCCTCCGGCGGGAAGTGGCGCGCGGCGTAGACGAGCCAGATCGCCTGCACCACCGCATTGGCGAGAAGCGTCGCGAGGGCGAAACGATCGAGCGCGGCGAGAAGAAAGCCGGCGAGCGCCGTCAGCACCGCTCCGAGCGCCAGAAGCGAAGAGCGCACGAGATCGCGCGTCGTCCGCCGACCGCGGATCGCCGAGATCGCCGCATCGATGACCCGCGACACGCCCAACGCCCTCAGGGTGACCATGCCCCCGGCGAACCAGAAGACGCCCAGTGCCCGAACCACCCAGTCCCACATCGCCCGCCTCTCCGGCCTGTTCCGATCGCCGGCGAAGATAGCGGAGCCGGCCGTGGCGACGAAGTTACGAAGCTCGTCATCCTCCGAAACGAAACGGGGGAGAGGAGCCCTCGCTCCTCTCCCCCGTCGCGATCGGATCGACCGATCGTGCTCAGCTCGCTTCCGGTCCGCGCGAGATCGCGGCGACGCCGGTGCGGGAGTATTCGACCAGGCCGAGCGGGCCCATCAGGCCGACGAACTCGTCGATCTTGTCGGACTTGCCGGTGATCTCGAAGACGAAGCTTTCGGTGGTGGCGTCGACGACGCGGGCGCGGAAGGCGTCACCGAGACGGAGCGCCTCGACGCGGGCTTCGCCCTTGCCCTTCACCTTGATCAGCGCCAGTTCACGCGCCAGCACCTTGCCGGCGACCGTCAGGTCGACGACGCGATGCACCGGCACCAGACGGTCGAGTTGGTTCTTGATCTGCTCGATCACCATCGGCGTGCCGGTGGTGACGATGGTGATGCGGGAGAGGTGTTTCTCGTGCTCGGTCTCCGAGACGGTGAGGCTCTCGATGTTGTAGCCGCGGCCGGAGAACAGGCCGACGACGCGGGCGAGAACGCCCGGTTCGTTGTCGACGACGACCGAGAGCGTGTGGGTCTCGGGGGTCTGGAAAACATAGGCGGACGGATAGTGGGTGGTGTTCATGACGATGTCTCGTGTCTCGAGGTGAGTTCCAGGAGCGAAGGGAAATTCGGTATGGGGCGCGGGCTCGTCGCCCGCGCCGTGCCTCACACCAGCATCTTGCCCTTCTCGTCGATGACGTTGCCGATGTCCTCGACCGCCTCGCCGAACAGCATCTCGTTGTGCGCCTTGCCCGACGGGATCATCGGGAAGCAGTTCTCCGCCGGATCGACGACGCAGTCGAAGATCACCGGCTTCTTCACCGCGATCATCTCGGCGATCTTGGCGTCGAGATCGCTCGGCTTCTCACAGCGGATGCCGACGCCGCCCATCGCCTCGGCGAGTTTCACGAAGTCGGGCAGGGCGTGGGAATAGCTCTCCGAGTAGCGCCCGCCGTGCAGCAGTTCCTGCCACTGCCGGACCATGCCCATGTAGTGGTTGTTGAGGATGAAGATCTTGATCGGCAGGCGATACTGCACCGCCGTCGAGATCTCCTGCATGGTCATCATCACCGAGGCCTCGCCGGCGATGTCGATGACGAGGCTGCTCGGATGGGCCATCTGCACGCCGACCGCCGCCGGAATGCCGTAGCCCATGGTGCCGAGGCCGCCCGAGGTCATCCAGCGGTTGGGCTCGTCGAACTTCAGGAATTGGGCCGCCCACATCTGGTGCTGACCGACTTCGGTGGTGAAGTAGACGTCCTTGCCCTTGACCGCCTCCTGCAGGCGCTGGATGGCGTACTGCGGCTTGATGATCTCGTCGGAGGCGCGATAGGCGAGGCACTTGCGGCCGCGCCACACCGCGATCTTGTCCCACCACTTCTGCAGCGCCGCCTTGTCGATCTGCGGCTGGGTCTGTTTCCAGACGCGGACCATGTCCTCGAGCACGTGAGCGACGTCGCCGACGATCGGCACGTCGACCTTGATGATCTTGTTGATCGACGACGGGTCGATGTCGATGTGGATCTTCTTGGCGTGCGGCGCGAAGGCGTCGAGACGGCCGGTGATACGGTCGTCGAAGCGGGCGCCGATGCAGATGATCAGATCCGACTCGTGCATCGCCATGTTGGCTTCGAGCGTGCCGTGCATGCCGAGCATGCCGAGGAACTGCTCGTCGTTGCCGGGATAGGCACCGAGACCCATCAGCGTCGAGGTGATCGGGAAGCCGGTGGTGCGGACCAGTTCACGCAGAAGCTGCGACGCCGCCGGACCCGAATTGATGACGCCGCCGCCGGTGTAGAAGATCGGCCGATGCGCCTTGCCGATCATCTGGACGGCATGACGGATCGCGTCCATGTCGCCCTTGACCTTGGGACGATAGGTCTTGTGCTGGATGTTCTTCGGGCCGTGATAGGTGCCGGTGGCGAACTGCACGTCCTTCGGAATGTCGATGACGACCGGGCCGGGACGCCCGGACTTGGCCACGTGGAAGGCCTCGTGCAGGATGCGCGGCAGATCCTCGATGCGCTTGACCAGCCAGTTGTGTTTGGTGCACGGCCGGGTGATGCCGACGGTATCGCACTCCTGGAAGGCGTCGTTGCCGATGAGGTGCGTCGGCACCTGGCCGGTGATGCAGACCAGCGGGATCGAGTCGAGCAGCGCGTCGGTGAGGCCGGTGACGGCGTTGGTCGCGCCCGGGCCGGAGGTGACGAGGACGGCACCGACCTTGCCGGTCGAGCGGGCATAGCCCTCCGCCGCGTGGACCGCGCCCTGCTCGTGGCGGACGAGGACGTGCCGGATCTTCTCCTGCTTGAAGATCTCGTCGTAGATCGGCAGCACCGATCCGCCCGGATAGCCGAAGAGCACCTCGACGCCCTGGTCCTGCAGGGCTGCGATCACCATTTCCGCTCCGGTCATCTGCCGTGACATGGGTCTTCTCCGGTCCTTTCGCGTCGTTCGTCGACGGGGGTGGCTGAGGTATGGGGTGTTTCGGGTAATAAAAAAGGCCCCGGTGGGGCCTCATTTTCCGCGCGCTCGCTTGTCTCGCCGAGGTCCTCAGACCCCGTCGGCGGCGCGCGGTACGACTACGAGAATGGTCTTGCGCAGCATGGTGGCGCGAAGTCCTCTGATTTCGGTCGCGCGGACCCTAGACGGGAGCGGGCGAGAGGTCAAGTAGGGGAGATCATGGAGTTCGGTGGGAACCTCCTTTCGGCCCGAGCGGCCGACGCCGCGCCCGCCCCTCGCGACCTGCGGACAAACCCGGACGCGCTCCCTTTCGCCGCTACCCGCATGTCGGAATGTGCTATTCGGGGCCCGAGGGTGGCTGCGGGCGGACGCCATGGCGACGGCCGACCGAATCGTCACCGAGACCAGTCCATGGGAAATCGCGAGATGCTCGCTCGCGGGTACAGGCTGCACTCCGAGACCGGAACGGTTCGCGACCGTCGCCATCGGCGCGCCCGCGTCCTCACCATAGCCAACAACAAGGGCGGCGTCGGCAAGTCGACGACCGTCGTCAATCTCGCCGCCGAACTGGCGAGCCGCGATTATCGCGTGCTGGTCGTCGACCTCGATTCCCAGGGCCATGCCGGGCGTGGCCTCGGCCGCGTCGCCCGCACGCGCTCCGTCACGGTCCACGACGTCCTGCGCCGTCTCGACGCCTCGCTCGAGGACGGCGTGGTCGAAACCCTGGACCCCGGGGTCGACCTGTTGCCCGCCGACGGCAACTTCGACGGCGACGTCCACGTCTCCGACCCCTGCCGGCTGGCCAGGGCGCTCGACGAGATCGTCTGGCATTACGACGTCGTCCTGATCGACACGCCGCCCTCGGTGCCGCGTCTTCTCGTGGCGGCGCTGATGGCTTCGGAGGCGGTGCTGATCCCCGCTCTGCTCGACGACCTGTCGATCGACGGCGTCACGCGCTTCATGCGGACCTTCCACGAGGTGGTGACCGGCCACAACGCCGCCCTCGGCACCGCACTGATCGTCCCGATGCGAGTGGACACGCGCTCCGCCCTACAGCGGGCGGCGCTCGACGAACTGGGGCGTCGCTTCGGCCGCGACAGGGTCAGCGCCGGCATCCGCATCGACATCGGCCTCTCGGAAGCCTTCGCTCGGCGCCGGCCTCTGCGCGCCTTCCGTCGGGCGAGCCGCGCCGTCGCCGATTTCGCCGATCTCGCCGACCAGGTGCTGCGCCTCCTCGGCGAAGAGCTGATCCGCATGCCCGCGCCGGACGAAGTCGCCGCCGTCGAGACCACCGACTGATCCTCTGCTCACCCCGGCGCCGCGTCGCCCGCGCGCCCGCCCGTGCGGATCAGTTCGGCCGCCGCCTCGACCGTCCCCGCCCGCAGCCAGTCGCCCATCCGCCCGCGGAACCACGTCGATTGCCGCTTGGCATATTGCCGGGTCTCGACGATGCTGCGCTCGATCCCGGCCTCGAGGCTCGTTCGTCCCGCCGCAACCTCGGTGAGAGCCGCCACCCCGATCGCCCGCATCGCCGGCATCTCGGGCGCGAGCCCCCGCGCCACGAAGGCCGCCGCCTCCTCGATCGCGCCGTCCTCGACCATCGCCCGGAACCGTGCCGCGATACGCCCGTGCAGCATCGCCCGCTCCGGCTCGAGCACGAGGCGGACCGCCGTCTCGGGCGGGACGAGTGGGGCGGAGTGGGGGGCGGATTGCCACGTGGCGAGCGAGCGGCCGGTCGCCTCGATCACTTCGAGCGCCCTCGTCAGCCGTTGCGTGTCGGTCGGTCGCAGGCGTGCCGCCATCCGCGGATCGCGGCCTGCGAGTTCGGCGTGGAGACCGGCGGCGCCGATCCGTTCGGCCTCGGCGCGCCAATGCGCCCGGACCGCGCCGGTGATCTCCGGGACCGGCGCCAGGCCGTGGGTCAATGCCTCGAAATAGAGGCCGGTGCCGCCGACGAAGATCGGAAGGCGACCGGCGGCGCGGATCTCGGCGAGTACGCGCTCGACATCGGCGAGCCAGTCGGCGACCGAGAAGGGGCGGGCGGGGTCGACGTGGCCGTAGAGCCGATGGGGCAGGCGCGCCACTTCGGCGGCGGTCGGCCGGGCGGTGAGAATGGCGAGCCCGGCGTAGATCTGCATCGAGTCGGTGTTCACCACCACGCCGCCGAGATCGGCGGCCAGCCGCGACGCCAGAGCCGACTTGCCGCTCGCCGTCGGTCCTGCGATAAGCACCGCGCTCGGGGCCTCGTCCTCGTCGCGTCTCGTCATACGGCCGTCGCTCGCCTTTCCGTCTCGCCTTCGCCCGCCGGCGTCGGCCCATGAGCTTGTTCTCGATCATGACCCATGTTGCAACCCTGATCTCGGCGCCCACCGCCCCCGCGGTCACCGCGGCGATGGTCGACGCCGCCGCGCGGCATCTCGGCGCGACGGGACGGGCGACGCTCGCCGAAGGCATCGCGACCGACGTCTTCGTGACGATCGAACCGGGCAGCGAGAAGCAGGTCGGCGAGGACCTGCGCGCCCGCCTCGCCGCGCCGATCGACGTGG
This sequence comes from uncultured Alphaproteobacteria bacterium, assembly GCA_937864925.1. Classification (GTDB taxonomy): domain Bacteria; phylum Pseudomonadota; class Alphaproteobacteria; order Rhizobiales; family Ancalomicrobiaceae; genus CALBKH01. The sequence goes on from CALMFH010000288.1 coordinate 48,485, forward strand.
TGGTGCAGAAACTCGCCGATCGGGCCAAGGGGCTGCTGGTCGCCGACATGGATTCGACCATGATCGGCCAGGAGTGCATCGACGAACTGGCGGCGGAGCTCGGCCTCAAGGACCACATCGCCGCCATCACCGAACGGGCGATGCGCGGCGAGATCGCGTTCGAGCCGGCTCTGCGCGAACGTGTCGCCCTGCTCGCCGGGCTCGCGGCGAACATCGTCGACAAGGTCATCGCCGAACGGATCCACCTCACCCCCGGCGCCGTCGAGCTGGTGCGCACCATGCGGGCGAATGGCGCCTACACCGCGCTGGTCTCCGGCGGCTTCACCGTCTTCACCGGCCCGGTGTCGCGGATGATCGGCTTCCACGAGCACCGCTCCAATCTGTTGTTGGAAGAGGCCGGCAGACTCACCGGTGCGGTCGCCGAGCCGATCCTCGGCCAGGACGCCAAGCGCGCCGCGCTCCTCGAACTCGCCGCGGCGAAGAAGGTGCCGATGGAGCTGACGCTGGCGATCGGCGACGGCGCCAACGATCTCGCGATGATCCGCGAATCCGGCCTCGGCGTCGCCTATCACGCCAAGCCGCTGGTGGCGGCGGAAGCCCACGCCCGCATCGACCACGCCGATCTGACGGCGCTGCTCTATGCGCAAGGGTACCGGCGGGCGGAATTCGTGTACGAGTGACGACCGGCGACGGCGGGCTCGACATCGGGCGGCCGCCTTCACGCAAAACGGCGCCGGATCGCTCCGGCGCCGTTCGCGATTCCTCGTGAGGATGGTCGCCCTCACTCCACCGTCAGGGTGACGAAGCGCATCTCGCCTTCGGCCGAGGCGACGAGCAGCAGGGCCCGCTTGCGGCCTTCCTTCTTGGCGGCCTCGAAGCGCTTGGTGACGTCGTCGACGCTCTTCACCTCTTCCTGACCGACCTCGAGGATGACGTCGCCGGGAACGATGCGCTTCTCCGCCGCGGCCGAGTTCGGATCGACCTCGGTCACCACCAGACCCTTGGCGACGCCGTCCTTGATCTTGAATTTCGTCCGCAACTGACCGTCGAGCGGCGCCAGCGCCAGACCCGCGACCTTGGAGACCGCCGCGGCCTTGCCCACTTCGCTCTTGCCGCCCTTCTCGTTGGCGGCGAGCTTCTCACCCTCCTCGAGCCGGCCGAGCTGGACCTCGACGGTCACCTCCTTGCCCTTGCGCAGTACGGTGACCGGAACCTTCTTGGAGATCGGCGTGTCGGCGACCATGCGCGGCAGTTCGCGCACATTGGGCACTTCCTTGCCGTCGAAGCGGACGATGACGTCGCCGGCCAGGATGCCGGCCTGATCGGCCGGGCCCTTGTCGGTGATGCCGGCGACCAGCGCGCCCTTCGGCTCCTTCAGCCCGAGGCCCTCGGCGATGTCGTCGGTCACCCCCTGGATGCGCACGCCGAGCCAGCCGCGGCGGGTCTCGCCGAACTCCTTCAGCTGGGCGACCACCGCGAACGCTGTCTTCGACGGCACGGCGAAGCCGATGCCGATCGAGCCGCCGGTCGGCGAGACGATGGCGGTGTTGATGCCGATGACGTCGCCGTACATGTCGAACAGCGGGCCGCCGGAGTTGCCCTTGTTGATCGCCGCGTCGGTCTGGATGAAGTTGTCGTAGGGGCCGGAATTGATGTCGCGGTTGCGGGCCGAGACGATACCGACGGTGACCGATCCGCCGAAGCCGAACGGATTGCCGATCGCCATCACCCAGTCGCCGACCCGCGCCTTGTCGCTGTCGCCGAACTTCACCGCCTTGAGCGGCTTGGTCGGCTCGACCTTGAGCAGCGCGATGTCGGTCTTCTTGTCGGTGCCGATCAGCTTGGCCTTGAGTTTGGTGCCGTCGGAGAAGTTGGCGGTGATCTCCTCGGCGCCGTCGATGACGTGGTTGTTGGTGACGATGTAGCCGTCGGCGCCGATGACGAAGCCGGAGCCGAGCGACTGGATCTTGCGCGGCGCGCCGCCGTTCTTGCCCTGGTTCTTGAAGAACTCGTCGAAGAAGTCCTGGAAGGGCGAGCCCTCCGGCGCCTTCGGAATGGGGATCTGCTTCTCCACCGGGGCGCTCTGCGAGGTGGAGATGTTGACCACCGCGTCGAGCAGCCCCTCGGCGAGGTCGGCCACGGAGGCCGGTCCCGCCGCCGTGGGCGGTCCCGCGAGCGCCGGCGCCGCCGTCCCCGGCAGACCGGCGAGGCCGGCCACCAGCGCCACCGAAAGGGCGAGGCGGGCGAGGGTCTGCGACGGGCGGATCTGAGAGAGGGTCTGCATCGCGGGTCGTATCCTTGCGATCGGAGAGGTCGTCGGACGGCGCGTTCACCGGGGATCGGTACGCGGTTCACCGAAGGATGATCGGGCGAATTCGGGCGGAAACGCGACCGGTCCCATTACGATTCCGTAATCCGCCTCAGCCGCGCACCGCCCACACCATCGCCACGCCGAGGACGAGCGCGACCAGCCCACCCCAGCGCAACGCGTTGTCGGGGACTTCCGCCGCCCGCGCCAACACGTCTTTCATGAAGCCCGGCGCGGCGGCGTAGAGAGCGCCCTCGAGCGCCGCCACCAGGCCGAGGGCGACGACCAGGTCGTCGAGCCCGCTCGCCCCCTCCATCGTTCACTTCCCCGCCTTGCCGCCCGATGGATCGGTCAGGTAGCGGAAGAAGTCGGAGGACTGCGGTGACATCAGCACCCGGGTGTCGCCCGCCCTCATCGCCGCTTCGTAGGCCTGCATCGAGCGGTAGAAGGCGAAGAAGTCGGGATCCTTGCCGAAGGCCTCGGCGAAGACCTTGATCCGCTCGGCGTCGCCCGAACCGCGAGCCCGCTCGGCGTCACGGCTCGCCTCGGCGAGGAGGATCTCCTTCTCGGCATCGGCCTTGGCCTTGATCCGCTGGCTCTCTTCGGAACCCTTGGCGCGCAGTTCGGTCGCCTCGCGTTGGCGTTCGGTCTGCATCCGCTGGAACACCGCCTCGGAGTTCTTCTGCGGCAGGTCGGCGCGGCGGATCTTGACGTCGACGATGTCGACGCCGATGCCCTTGGCCTCGTGATCCACCTGGGCGCGGATCTTCTCCATCAGGCCGGAGCGGTCGTCGCGCACCACGGCGAAGAAGGTCGCGTCGGCGAGCACGGCGCGTACCGCCGAGGAGACGAAGGTGTTGAGCCGCTGGTTGCCGCCCTGGATGGTACGAACACCCTGATAGAACTGCACCGGATCGACGATCCGGTAACGTGCGAAGGCGTCGACCACGAGGCGCTTCTTGTCGGAGGCGATGAGCTCCTGCGGCTCCAGATCGATGTCGAGGATGCGCTTGTCGAGGTACTCGACGTTCTGGATGAACGGGATCTTGAAGTAGAGCCCGGGCTGCACCACGGCACGCTTCACCTGACCGAACTGCAGGACCAGGGCCTGGTTGGTCGGCGAGACGATGTAGGCGGCGCCGGCGGCGGCGACGAGGACGGCGGCGACGAGCACGCCGACGAAACCGAAGAGACCGGTCTTCATGGCGTGGCTCCCTTGCCCTGCGGCTTACGGGTGAGTTGATCGAGCGGCAGGTAGGGTTGGATCGCGCCTTCCCCCTTGCCCTGATCGACGATCACCTTGTCCATGCCGCCGAAGACCCGTTCCATGGTCTCGAGATAGAGACGTTCGCGGGTGACCTCGGGGGCGTGCTTGTACTCCTCGAGCACCTTGGAGAAGCGATCGGCCTGACCGCGCGCCTCTTCCACCGTGCGCTGGCGATAGGCGTTGGCCTGGGCGGTGATCGACGCGGCCTGACCACGCGCTTCCGGCACGATGCGGTTGGCGTAGGCCTGCGCCTCGTTCTGCAGACGCTCGGCGTCGATGCGTGCCGCCTGGACGTCGCGGAAGGCGTCGATGACCTGGGTCGGCGGGTTGACCTTGTGCATGTTGACGAGACGCACCTCGATGCCCGACTTGTAGTCGTCGAGCGTCTTCTGCATCAGGTGGCGTACGTCGTTCTCGATGCGGCGCTGGTTCTCGGTGAGGATCATCTCGATCGAGTTCTTGCCGATGATCTCGCGCATGGCGCTCTCGGCGACCGCCTTCACCGTCGCTTCCGGGTTCTGGATGTTGAACAGGAAGGCGGAGGCGTCCTTGACGTTCCACTGCACCTTGAACGACACGTCGACCATGTTCTCGTCGCCGGTCAGCATCAGGCTCTCGTCGGGGATGTCGCGCCCGGGCACGCCGCGCGCCGTGTCGAAATCGCGCTGGCCGACCGAGATCTCGCGCACCGCCAGAACCTTCGGCGTGTAGACCTGACCGAGCGGGAAAGGAAGGTTGTAGTTGAGGCCCGGAGTGGTCTGGGACGTCACCTTGCCGAGCACCAGTTCGACGCCGAGCTCGTCCGGCTCGACCCGGTAGAAGCCGGTGGCGAGCCACAGCGCCAACGCGCCGACGGCGACCAGCGCCAGCCCCTTGCCGCCGATCCCGATGGCACCGCCGCCCGGCCCACCGCCACCCGGCAGCCAGTCCTTGAGCTTCTCCTGGCTGCGGCGCAGCAGTTCTTCGAGATCCGGCGGTTGGTTGCCGCCGCCGGACGGTCCGCGTGGCGGTTGACCCCAAGGGCCGCCACCGCCGCCCTTCCATCCGCCGCCGCCGTTCTGGTTGCTCCAGGGCATGTCCTGTCCTTGTCCTGATCGCTCGACGCACCCCGCGCGACACACGGAGACGTCGCCGTCTCCCCTCCCGCCGCACGCGCGCGCCGAAGCACTACCGGGTTATAGGTATCCGCCGGTGGGGTTTCAACGGAACCGGGCTCGAAACGGGTGGCTTATCGGCGGGATGGGTGAACGGCGAGGGTTCACCGCCGCCGCAGCGTGACGAAGTCGAAGTCGGCTTCGTCCCTGTCGGTGCGCTCGCCGCGGATCCGCGCCACCTCGACCCAGTCGGCCGCCGGAAGCTCCGGGAAGAGCACCGCCCCCGCCGGATCCGGCGCGAGCCTCACTTCGGTCAGTTCGATGCGATCGGTGACGGGCAGTGCCTGGGCGTAGACGTCGCCGCCGCCGACCAGCGCGATCCCCGCCGCGCCGGTCTCGCGCGCCATCCGCGCACCTTCCGCCAACGCCGCCTCCAGCGACCCCACGACCACCACACCGTCGGCGGCGAAGTCGGCGTCACGCGTCACCACGATGTTGGTGCGCCCCGGCAGCGGCTTGCCGATCGAAGCGAAGGTCTTGCGCCCCATGACGATCGGGCACCCCATCGTGAGCCGTTTGAAGTGCTTCAGATCCGACGAGATCCGCCACGGCAGGCCGCCGTTGCGGCCGATCACCCGGTTCGTCGCCGCTGCCACCACCGCGAAGACCTCGACGCCGTCGATCATGCACCCCCTCCGAGCTTCGCCAGCGCCTCACCGGAGACCCGCATCACCGTCCACTCGTCCTGCGGCACCGCGCCGATCGAGCGGTAGAAGGCGATCGACGGGGCGTTCCAGTCGAGCACCCACCATTGCAGCCGCCCCAACCCTTCGTCGAGGCAGCGCTTCGCCAGCCGTTCGAGGAGCGCCTTGCCGATGCCGCGGCCGCGTGCCTTCGGCTCGACGTAGAGGTCCTCGAGGTAGATGCCCGCCACGCCCTGGAAGGTCGAGAAGTTGTAGAACCACAGGGCGAAGCCGACCGGCTCGCCGTCGAGTTCGGCGATGTCGCAGAAGGCCCGCGGGGTCGGTCCGAAGAGGGCCTTCTCGAACGTCGCCTCGCTGGCCTCGACCTCGTGCGAGAGATTCTCGTAGGCCGCGAGCGCCTTCACGAAGGCGAGTACCAGCCCCGCCTCGCCCGGCCGCGCCTCGCGGATCTCGACCCCCATGTTCCCCTCCTCACACCGCCACCGGCGCCTTGATGTGGGGATGGGGATCGTAGTCGATCAGTTCGAAGTGCTCGTAGCGGAAATCGAAGATCGATCTCACCGACGGGTCGATCCGCATCTTCGGCAGGGCGCGCGGCGCGCGGGAGAGCTGCAGTGCGGTCTGCTCCATGTGGTTCAGATAGAGATGGGCGTCGCCGAAGGAGTGGACGAAGTCGCCGGGTTCGAGCCCCGTCGCCTGCGCCATCATCATCGTCAGCAGGGCGTAGCTGGCGATGTTGAACGGCACGCCGAGGAAGACGTCGGCAGAGCGCTGGTAGAGCTGGCAGGAGAGCCGCCCCTCGACGACGTAGAACTGGAAGAAGGCGTGGCAGGGCGGCAGTTTCATCCGCGGGATGTCGGCCGGGTTCCAGGCCGAGACGATCAGCCGGCGGCTGTCGGGATTGCGGCGGATCTCGTTCTCCACCCAGGCGATCTGGTCGATGGTGCCGCCGTCGGGCTTCGGCCAGGAGCGCCACTGGTGGCCGTAGACCGGGCCGAGGTCGCCGTTCTCGTCGGCCCACTCGTCCCAGATCGACACCCCGTTCTCCTTCAGCCAACGGATGTTGGTGTCGCCCTTCAGGAACCACAGCAGTTCGACGATGATCGACTTCAGGTGCAGCTTCTTGGTGGTCAGCGCCGGGAAGCCGGCCGCGAGGTCGAAGCGCATCTGATGGCCGAAGACCGAACGCGTGCCGGTGCCGGTGCGGTCGGTCCGGGTGACGCCCTCGTCGAGGATGCGGCGCATCAGATCGAGATACTGTTTCATCGGAGGCCTCGTGGGGCGCGAATCGCCGGACGGGTGAGGAGCGAGGGTCGGACGGCGGCGGCGCGCACGCAACCGTCGCCGTCCGGGTGTCACCGGTCCATCCGCCGCCGTGCCGGCGCCACGATGTCGGCCTACTCATGCGCCGCCGGTCGGAGAAGGAGATCCCGCCATGCGTCTCGCTCATGTCGCCCTGTGGACCACCGATCTCGACGCCGCGGCGCGCTTCTGGGCGACCCATTTCGGCGCCGAGATCGGCGACGAATACGTCTCGCACAACCGTCCCGGCTTCCGCTCCCGCTTCCTGAAGCTCCTCGACGGCTCGGCCCTGGAGCTGATGACCGGACCGTGGATCGACGCTCCGGCCGAAGGCGAACGGGCCGGTTGGGCCCATGTGGCGATCTCGCTCGGCTCGGCCGAGGCGGTCGACGCCGCAGCGGTGCGCTTCGCCTCCGAAGGCCTGCTCGTCTCCGGCCCGCGCACCACCGGCGACGGCTTCTACGAGGCGGTGGTGCGCGCCCCCGACGGGGCGCTGGTCGAGATCACCTCGTGAGAAAGATCCTGCCGCTCCGTCGGGGAGGGTGCCACGACCGCCCGGCTCATGTGGACGACGGTCCCGCCACGGAACGTCTCCTCGCGATCGACCGCGTAGCCCGCAGCCGCATAGAAGCGCAGGTTCGCGATGAAGCGGGCATTGGTGTAGAGCGCCAGCCGGGGCCTCCCGAGATCGCGCGTGAGGCGCTCGGCATGGGCGAGCATCCGCCGCCCGAGCCCGCGGCCGGCGAAGGCCGGATCGATCGCCAGATTTTCCAGCAGCAGCCGATCCGCCGCGACGACGAGATGGGTCACGCCGACGATCGCCCCATCGAGCTCCATCACCTCGACCACGTCGTCGCGGATCGCCGTGGCGTGATCGAAGCCCATCGGCAGCGGCTCGCGGCCGATCACCGCCACCCATTTCGCATAGGCCCTGCGGGTCAGATCCGCCACCGCCGCAGCGTCGGCGGCGGCGGCGCGGCGGAAGGCGATCTCGCTCACTCCGCCGCCTCGCGCTCGCGCCAGTCGCCCTCCGCCTGGAAGCTCTGGACGATATGGCCGGAGAGCGCCTCCATCGCCGCGCCGGTGGCTCGCGCCGAGGCCATCAACTGGATCTCGTAATGACCGATCGCCGGCAAGAGCCGTTCGTCGATCGGCACCAGTTCGCCCGAGATGACGCTCTTCGGCAGCGGCGCCACCGCCAGATCGGCGAGCACGGCGGCGACCTGGCCGACGTAGTGCTGACTCGAATAGGCGACCCGGTAGGGGATACCCTCCTTGTCGAGCCGCGCCTGCGCGAGGCTGCGCCACGAACAGGTGGTGCCGGAGACGGCGAGCGGCAGTGGCCGCTTCAGATGCGCCTCGCCCCAACGGGCGCCGGCCCACACCAGCCGCTCGCGATGGACGATCGTCCCCGTCCCGGGAATGCCGCAGCCGAGCCCGACGCTGACCAGCGCCAGATCGACCTCGCCGGCGTCGAGCAGGCGGACGAGATCGCGGCTCGGCTGGCAGACGACGTCGACCTGGACGAAGGGGTGGCTGGCGGCGAAGCGGGCGAGAATGGCGGGCAGGAACTTGGTGGCGTAGTCGTCGGGCGTGCCGAGGCGGACGACGCCGCGGGTGTCGGCGCAGCGAAAGCGGGCGAGAGCCTCGTCGTTGAGCTGCATCATGCGGCGTGCGTAGCCGATGAGATCGTCACCGGCAGGGGTCAGCGCCACGCCGCGGCCGTCCTTGGCGAAGATCGGTCGGCCGACGATCTCCTCGAGCCGCTTCATCTGCATCGACACCGCGGAGGGCGTGCGGAACACCGACTGCGCCGCTCGGCTGAACGAGCCGGTCTGATGTACCGCCAGCAGCGTCCGCAGGAGATCGATCTCCAGCACGGCGCTGCCGCCGGAGAAGGCGGAGACGGTGCATCCCTCGTCGCGTGCGTCCGACATGGCGACCTCCCGAGCGATCGATGGTCGATCAAGGTTTCTGAAGGACCACGTTAGTTCTTTTCGTTTGATTGATCAATCGAAGCCGCTCATCGTCTTCCCTCGAAGATGCCTCTTCGCCCGACGAACCGATCGAAATCGCGTGATCGCCGCGTGAGAACCACGCGGGTTCGCGACCGGGAGAGACGTGCCATGCGCGATGCCGCCCTGATGATCGCCACTCTCGGCGACGACTACGCCCCTTCGCTCGCCGCTCGCTTCGGCCGATGGATCGCCGGCCGTTTCGCGACGGTCCGCCGCCATCTCGCGGCAGGCCGGGCGCTGCACCATGTCGGACACCTGGACGAGCGCCTGCTCGCCGACATCGGCCTCGCACCCGCCGATCTCGACGGCCTCGACCCGATGCTGCCGGCGGCGACGCGCCGGCTGGCCGCCGCCGCGGCGGATCGTCGCCGGGTTCGTGTCGCCGAGGAGCGGTGGCGCCGGGCCTGAGCGACCCTGCCACCACGACGCGGACCTTCGTCGCAGCGGGGGTCTTTTCGCGGCGGCCCGCGTCACCTATATTGGTCACGTCATCCCGCAAGGGGCGACTATGGCGATAAACGAGCGGTGGAATAAGCCTTTCGGACCCGGGGGCAGTACCCGGCGCCTCCACCCGAGCCCATGGGTTTCCGTGGGTTCCGGCGGGGGCGAACCAGGATCGACGAGGGTCTAAAGACCGATCTTTTGCCCGGCATGATACCGCCGTCATCGGGTCAAATTATAGTTGCCAACGACAACTATGCTCCGGTTGCCGTGGCCGCGTGAGCGGTTTCGGACTCCGGTAACAAGTCCTGACGGGTAGCACCGTCCAGGCGGGGTTCGGGGGCACCTGGCAACAGAAGCCCTCACTTCCCGTCTCGCCTCACCCGCTTCGATCCGCGCCGTGCTATCGTGCGGGGGGAGACTCGCGGCGAGAGGGGTGCGTTCCATCCCGGCGGCCACCGACGGCCGACACCTGTGAGCGGGCGAGCAGCGAGCCTCCCCGAGACGAGACCGAGAGCGATGACCCAGGCGACCCAGGATCTGATCCGCTACGACATTCTGGTGCAGGACGCGTTGCGCGGCGTCGTCCGCAAGGTCCTCGGCGAGGTGGCCAAGACCGGGCTTCCCGGTGACCATCATTTCTACGTCTCGTTCGACACCATGCATCCCGGCGTGCGCCTCTCCGGCCGGCTGCGCCAGCGCTATCCGACCGAGATGACCGTGGTGCTGCAGCACCAGTTCTGGGACCTCCAGGTCGACGACGCGCATTTCGAGGTGGGTCTGTCCTTCGGCGGCATTCCCGAACGCCTCTACGTCCCCTTCGCCTCGGTGAAGGGCTTCGTCGATCCCTCGGTCGAGTTCGGCCTGCAGTTCGAGGTCG
>CALMFH010000289.1 GCA_937864925.1 uncultured Alphaproteobacteria bacterium
CGAGGAAGAGGATGCGGAACTGCTCGCGGGTCTCGAAGGCCATGGCGGAGCGGCAATAGTCGATCACCTGGCTCCACGAGCCGAGCACCGCCTTCTTCTTCACCTCGCCCTTCGCCATCCTCAGCCCGGCGGCGCGGACGACCTTGAGATCGGTCGCCACCGCCTCGCCGATGCCGGGGATCTCGCGCAGCCGTTCTTCCGGGGCGCCGAGTACCTCGGCGAAGGAGCCGAAGCGGGCGATCAGCGTCTTGGCCAGCGCCTTGACGTCGCGGCGGGGGATGGAGCGGAAGAGGACGAGTTCGAGCAGCTCGTAGTCGGGCAGCGCCTCGGCACCGGCGTCGCGGAAGCGGGCCTTGAGGCGCTCGCGGTGGCCGTGGCGATGGTCGACCTCCTCGGAGGCGGCCTCGCGCCCGAGCTTCGATCCGCCTGAGATCTCGTCGAACTCGCCCATGCCCGCCTCGTCACGCCACGATTCCCGCCGTGGTCGCGCCGCCACATCTTCAGATGGTGTAGGGCGGCTTGTGAAGCCCCTTCGGCGACAGGGTGAACACTTCGCAGCCGGTGTCGGTGACCCCGACCATGTGCTCGAACTGAGCGGAGAGCGAACGGTCGCGAGTGACCGCGGTCCAGCCGTCGGAGAGCACCTTCACCGCCGGGCGGCCGAGATTCACCATCGGCTCGATGGTGAAGACCATGCCGGGGCGCAGTTCGATGCCGGTGTTCGGCTCGCCGTAGTGGAGGATGTTGGGGGTGTCGTGGAAGAGAAGGCCGATGCCGTGGCCGCAGAAGTCGCGGACCACCGAGCAGCGCTCCGATTCGACGTAGGTCTGGATCGCGGCACCGATGTCGCCGGTGGTGTTGCCGGGCTTCACCTGGGCGATGCCGCGCAGCAGGCTTTCGTAGGTGACGTCGACGAGGCGGGCGGCGGCGCGCTTGACGTCGCCGACGAGGTACATGCGGGAGCTGTCCCCATGCCAGCCGTCGACGACGAAGGTGACGTCGATGTTGACGATGTCGCCGTCCTTGAGGGGCCGGTCGTCGGGGATGCCGTGGCAGACGACGTGGTTGATCGAGGTGCACACACTCTTGTTGTAGCCACGATAGTTCAGCGTCGCCGGCAGCGCTCCGCCCTTCAGAGCGAAGTCGTGGACGAAGTCGTCGATCTCCTGGGTGGTGACACCGGGGCGGGCGAGGGGCACGACCGCGTCGAGACAGTCGGCGGCGAAGCGCCCCGCTCGGCGCAGGCCGGCGAAGGCCTCGGCACCGTAGAGGCGGATGGCGCCGGTGTTCTTGAGCGGCGCGGTGGCGGCGTCGACGTAGGTGACCATCTTCGATCCGGAAACGAGGTCGCGCGGCCGAGCCGCGCATCAGGGGTTCTATTTATAGGCTTCCGGCGTGGTTTCCAGGGGGAAAGCGACCTGAGAGGCGAGCGAGGGCAGGCGAAACGGCTCCCACGGCCGTCATCCCCGGCGAGCCGAAGGCGAGAGAAGGGGATGAGGCCCTGTGGCCCGGGCAATTCGACGGCGGTTTCGAAGCCGAGAACCGGCCGTGTCCGGTTGTGCGAAGGTCACTCGAGGGGAGAATAGGGGGGCATTCGAACACGGACTTGCCGACCCCTCACCCCACCTCGATCCGCCGCTCGACCACCACCTCGTCCCTGCTCACTCGCGTCGCCCAGACCTCGATCTCGACGCCGCGGGCGCGGGCGGCTTCGAAGCCCTTCGCATAGGCGGGGTCGATGTCGGCGGCGAGGGAGAAGCTGTGGCAATCGGGGCGGTTCACCAAGTAGACCATCACGGCGCGGTGGCCCTCGGCCACCATGTCGGCGAGCTCGTCGAGATGCTTGGCGCCGCGCGAGGTCACCGCGTCGGGGAACTCGGCGAGGCCGGGGGCGCGCATCAGCGTGACGTTCTTGACCTCGACATAGGCGCGGCCGCGGCTCTCGTCCTCCAGGAGGATGTCGATGCGGGAGTTGCGGCCGTATTTCACCTCGCGGCGCAGACCCTCATAACCGGCGAGCGAGGGGATCACTCCGGCGCCGATCGCTTCGGCGACGATGGCGTTGGGATGGCCGGTGTCGATGCAGACCAGAGATCCGTCGACCTCCTCGAGCTTCCAGCTCCAGGCGAGCTTGCGCTTCGGGTCGTCGGACTCGAGCAGCCACACCCGGGCGCCGGGGCGGGCCAGCGACAGCATCGAACCGGAGTTGGCGCAGTGGGCGGTCACGCTCTCACCGTCGTCGAGGACGACATCGGCGAGGAAGCGCTTGTAGCGTTTCACCAGGCGGCCGGGAACGAGCGGGGCCGAGAACCTCATGACGTCTCCTCACGACGCGGTCAGCGCTTGGGATAGGGCAGGGGATAGGGCTGCTTCAGCCGTCGGCCGATGGCGATCTCGGCCTCGAAGAGCCGGGTGTCGCCGTGGCGGATGGTGATCGGCTCCTGCAGGTCGAGGCGTTCGACCAGCGGGATCAGTGCGCGGTGGCCGCGATCGTAGGTCCTCGGGCGGCCGATGGCGATGACGTCGCGGCCGACGAAATCGGCCGGATCCGACAGGAAGGCGAAGCCGCGCGGATCGGGGCCGAAGACGGCGACGGTGGCGCGGTCGCCGAGTTCCTCGGCGATGCGGGCGGCGTCGATCCAATGGAAGGCGACGACCAGTGGCCGGTTCTTCGCCGCCGTACCGGGTGGAGGCGGCGGCTTCGGCAGGAGGCCGCGGGCGACGAGGCCGTCGGCGAGGCCGCGCCAACGCACGGATTCCGACAGGAACCCCTCGATCCGGAGTTTCGCCGGAAGCTCGAGCGAGGCCGGGGCGAAGCGCAGGAAGAGGACGGCGCCGACGGCGGCGACGAGGAGTGCAGTGGTGGCGACGGCGAAGCCGTGGGCGAGGCGGGAGGGTCGCCCGGCTTTCGCTTCGAGCGCGGCGATGGCCTTGCCGAGGACGGGCAGCAGGAAGAGCCAGCCCGGCATCTGCCAGTGGGGCAGAGCATCGCCGCCGCGCAACGGCACCGCGGTGAAGATGAGGATCGACGGCAGGGCGAGGGCGGTGAGGAAGGCCGTCGGGCCGGCGAGGCTCCTCTCGGCGCGCAGCCGCGAGACGGTCGCCATCACCGCCGCCACCAGCGTCCACGGAGCCAGATAGGCCATCTGGCCGATGACGGCGCGGCCGAGGCCGGGCCAGGAGACGCCCTTGCCACTGCCGCCGCGCGACGACTGGAAGACGAACGAGACCCAGCCGTTCTCGGCGTTCCAGATCAGGACCGGCGAAACGACGATCGCCGCCACGGCCGTGGCGAGCCACGGCGCCGGCCGAGCGAGATGGAAGCGATGCGGGGTGGCGAGAAGAAAGGCGAAGGCGCCGACGGCGAAGAGCGCGGCGTGGTACTTCGAGAGCCCCGCGAGACCGAGGCAGAGACCGGCGAGGAGCCACAGACGCCGTTCGGTGAGGCCTTCGGGGCGGAAGAACAGGATCTCGACGAGGCAGCGAGCGGTGGCGGCGAGGAAGAGCACCAGCGGCCCGTCGGGGACGACCCAGCTTCCCGCCGAGGCGAAGAAGAAGGGGGCGAGGGTCGCCGCCACCAGCGCCCACAGCCCGGCCCGACCGCCCCACAGCCTGCGTGTCAGATCGAAGATCAGCCAACTCGTGACGGTGAAGGCGAGGACGAAAGGCAGGCGCAGCACGAAGGCCGGGACCGTATCGCCGAGCCAGGGCGTGGCGAGGGCGCGTGCGGCGGCGACCCACCAGAAGGCCATCGGTGGATGATCGAAGAAGGAGAGCTGAACCTGGCGCGAGACGGCGATCGCATAGGCCTCGTCGACGCCGGGATCGAGCAGGGCGGCGAGGCCGAGCCGTGCCACGAGCCCGACGACGAGCACCGCGACGGCGGCGCGGGTCGCCGAAGGACGGCGATCGGGGGCGGGCGGTCGGATCATCGCGAATCCCGGCGGTGGCGGCTGGTCGCAATCATACGGGATCCGGCGGATCGCTTCGCGACACCGGATCCATCCCGTCGAAAATCCCTTGTATCGAAAAGGGATTTTCGACGGACGGAAGACGGAATCCGGATGAGTTCACCCGAATTCCGTATCATACCGCGCCGGGGTCCGGATGTGCCACCGCCGCGCTCCGGGAGGAACGCGGCGGCGAGGAAATCGAGCGGAAACCGGTTCAGAGGACGATCGGCAGGCCGTGCATCCGCCAGGCGCCGATGCCGCCGCCCATGTGGCTGTCGTGCGGCAGGCCCATCTTGTTGCAGATGTCGACGGCACGGGCCGAGCGCGAGCCGACGAGGCAGTAGAACACCACCTGCTTGTCCTTCGGAATGGCGGTGGCGGTGGTGTGGAGCGAGGAGAGCGGAGCGTTGACGGCGCCCGGGACATGGCCCTGAGCGAATTCGTGAGCTTCGCGCACGTCGACCAGCAGAACCTGCCCATCCTTGGCCATGCGATGGGCGTCGGGCGGGGTGATGGTCTTGATCGGCGCGGACTTCCCGAACATGAACCCGAACATTCTCGTCTCCTCGTCGCCTTCGGCGCTGCCCGTCCCGGCGGCCGAACCGGAAATATGAGGGAGTTCTCATATACGCAGCGGCGCCATTTCGCAACTGCGAGAAAGTCGGGATCGGGATTGCGGATTTCAAGGGATCGCCGGCGATTTTCGCGAGGGTGTGCGACGAGGTCGGTCGAACGGTCGGCCGCTCAGGGTCCGGGACCGATCGTGCCGGCGAGAGCGTCGACGGTGACCGGGCTGTCGAAGAAGAGGATCTCCGGCTCGGCGCCGTAGAGGGCGGCGACGCGGGCGCGCCAGTCTCCGGAATAGACCGCTTCCGCCGCGGCGCGGCTCTCCCACAGATAGACGCCGCCGGCGAAACGGCCGTCGTCGGAGAGGACGTAGTGTTTGCGCATCAGGCCGGGCAGGCCGAGATGCTTCGGCGCGGACGATTCGAAGCGCCGCGTCGCCTCGGCGAGGTCGATCGGGGCGGGGAGAGCGAAACGGACGAGAGCGAGGATCATCGACGGCCTCCGGGAGCGGCGGTGATGGTCACCGAAAGCCGTGGTCGCGTCCACCACCGAGCGATGAGCGGGTGTCCGGTCAGGCGAAGATGTCGACCAGCGTGCCGGTGTAGCCGGACTTCGCCTTGGCCTGCTTGTCGGCGAGCAGCGAGTTCTGCCAGGCGACGTTGGTGATGGCGTCGTCGAGCATGCCGGCGGAGTTGTTGCGGGTGAGGGCAAGCTGATTGACGGCGGCGAATCGGAAGGAATCGCCGGTCGATTTGGCATTGGCGTAGGAGTAGTTCTTGCCGAAGACGATCATATCCCACCCTCGCGGCGGACGTCGCACACGTCAGGATCGGCGCTTCGGGTGAACGGAAGGTTAAACACCGAGCGAATGTCCGCCGCGTCGGCCGCCGATCACTCCGCGCCGAGGATCGACGCGGCGACGGTGCGGGCGAGGACGCCGTGCGGATCGCCGAGCGCCAGGGCGATGTCGAAATGATTGGCCTCGTCCATGGCGATCTCGGCGCCGGCGTTTCCGGCGTCACGCCAGCGAGCGAGGTAGTCGCGGGTCTGGCGGCGGAATTCGTCGGTCTCGCGTCCGCCGACCGCGGCGAGGAAGCGGGCGGACGACCCGCGCGGCACCTGTCCGATCGGGGAGACGGCGGCGATGCGGTCGCGATCGAAGCGCATCCAGCCGTCGACCTTGGTGTGGACCAGCGGTGCGAGATCGTAGAGGCCGCTGAGGCCGAGGGCGGTGCCGATCAGATCCTCCGGGATGCCGAAGTCGTCGTGCCAGCCGGCGGCGAGAAGCATGGCGACGAGATGGCCGCCGGCCGAAGAACCGCCGATGTGGAGATGCGCCGTGTCGACGTCGAGATCCGCGCCCTGGTGATGGAGCCAGGCGGCGGCGGCGCGGGTCTGGCGGACGATCTCCTCGATGCCGACGGCGGGCGCCAACGAATAGTCCATCACCGCCACCGAGATGCCGTGAGCGAGGAGGCCGGGGACGACGAAGGCGTTGTCGTGTTTCGACAGAGCCCGCCAGTAGCCGCCGTGGATCCACAGGAAGACCGGCGTGCCGGGGCCGGCGACCCAGAGGTCGAGTCGCTCACCGCTCGCCGGGTCGTAGACGAGGTCGGCGCGGCGGGGGACGGCGGCGAGGACGGCATTGCTCGCGGCGACGTAGTGGGCGTACTCGGCCTCGAAGGAGGGCACGCTGGCGCGGGCATCGTACTGGCGGTCCAGTTCGATCGGATCGTAGCGGCGCCAGACGGGCGGTATCTCGGCCATGTTCAAACTCCGAGGAAACGGTGGGCGACGTCGGGGTCGGCCCGGAGATCCTCGGGGCTGCCCACCCATACCACGCGGCCCTTCTCGACGACGTGATGGCGGTCGACCAGACGGGCCATCTCGGTGAGGTTCTTGTCGATCACCAGGATGGTCTGACCGCTCGCCTTGATCCGGGTCAGGCAGCGCCAGATCTCGCCGCGGATCAACGGCGAAAGGCCCTCGGTCGCTTCGTCGAGGACGAGCAGCCGGGGGTTGGTGAGCAGGGCGCGGCCGATCGCCAACATCTGCTGTTCGCCGCCGGAGAGTGTGTTGCCCCACTGGTTGCGACGTTCTCGCAGGCGCGGGAAGAGGTCGTAGACCTCGGCGAGCGTCCAGGCGGCGTCGCGGCCGGGGCGGGCGGTGGCGACGAGGTTCTCCTCGACGGTGAGCGAGGCGAAGATGCGGCGTCCTTCGGGGACGAGACCGATGCCGCGGCGGGCGACGACATTGGGGGCGAGGCCGACGAGTTCGGCGCCGTCGAAGCCGATCGACCCGCCGGTCGGCCGAACCATGCCGAGGAGGGCGCGAACCGTCGTCGTCTTGCCCATGCCGTTGCGGCCGATGAGCGAGATCACCTCACCCTTCTCGGCATGGAAGCCCATCCCGAACAGGACGCGACTGGTGCCGTAGCCGGCTTCGAGATTGGAGACGCTCAGCATTCCCAGTCTCCCAGGTAGGCGGCCTTGACCTCGGGGTTCTCGCGCACTTCCGCCGCCGTCCCGGTGAAGACGACGCGGCCGTAGACGAGCACGGAGATGCGATCGGCGAGGGCGAAGACGGCGTCCATGTCGTGTTCGACGAGCAGGATCGAGTAGCGGCCCTTGAGACCGGCGAGGAGGCGGGCGAGCTTGCCCGATTCCTCCGCCCCCATCCCCGCCATCGGTTCGTCGAGCAGCAGCACGCGCGGATCGCGCGCCAGCGCCACCGCGATCTCGAGCTGACGTCGCTCGCCGTGTGACAGCGCCGAGGCCTGGCGGTCGGCGAAGTCGGCGAGGCCGACGGTGTCGAGCCAGTGCATGGCGACGTCGCGATGGGCGCGATTGCGGCGCGGGTCGCGGAAGACGTCGAAGGAGCCGCCGCCCTTCGCCTCGAGCGACAGCAGCACGTTCTCGAGCACGGTGAAGTCGCCGCAGAGCTGGGTGATCTGGAACGACCGGCCGAGGCCGAGCCGGGCGCGGCCGAAGGCCGGGACGCGGGTGACGTCGACACCGTCGAGACGGATGTGGCCGGAGTCGGGTCTCAGTTCGCCGCAGATCTGGGTGATCAGCGTCGACTTGCCGGCGCCGTTGGGGCCGATGACGGCGTGGAGTTCACCGCGCTCGATGGTGAGCGACACGTCGTCGGTGGCTCTCAGCGCGCCGAAGGTCTTGCGCAGGTGCTCGATCTCGAGCGCCGGGCCGGTTGTCGGGTCAGTGCGCACGGTCACCTCCCAGGAGAGAGCCGACGAGGCCGCGCCGGCGGAAGAGGGCGACGATCACCAGGAGCGGACCCATGACGATCATCCAGTGCTCGGTCCACATCGACAGCAATTCTTCGAGCCCGACGAAGGCCGCCGCCCCGACGATCGGGCCGGTGAGCGTGCCGAGACCGCCGAGCACCACCATCGCCATGAACTCTCCCGACTTGGTCCATGCGGCCATGTCCGGGGAGACGAAGCGGGCGTAGTTGGCCCACAGCACGCCGGCGAGGCCGGTGCCCATGGCGGAGGTGACGAAGGTGGCGAGGCGGAACGACAGCGGCGCGATGCCGAGATTGACCGCTCGCCGTTCGCTCTGGCGCAGCGCCTGGAGAACGAGGCCGAAGCGCGAGTTCACGAACATCCGGCAGAAGCCGAGCCACACCGCCAGCAGCAGCAGGCAGAGGTAGTAGAAGATCAGCGGGCGGCCGATGTCGACGAAGGGCAGGGTGTTGCGCCGGTCGATCATCATGCCGTCGTCGCCGCCGTAGACCTGCACCGAGATCAAGAGGAAGAACACCATCTGCGCGAAGGCGAGGGTGATCATGATGAACTGGACGCCGGTGGTCTTGAGCGCCAGCCAGCCGACGACGAGACCGAGGGCGGCACAGGCGAGAATGGCGAGCGGCCAGACGATGAAGGCGGCGTTGGTGCCGCCGAAGGGGAGTTCGCCGAGGCCGGTGTGATGGGCGACGATCGCCACCACGTAACCGCCGACGCCGAAGAACATGGCGTGGCCGAAGGAGACCATGGCGCCGTAGCCGATGATCAGATCGAGGGCGACGACGGCGATCGCATAGATGACGATGCGGGTCGCCAGCCCCATGCCCGAGGTCCAGCCGGTCAGGGCGAAGACGGCGGGCAACAGGGCGAGGACGGCGAAGACGCCGAGGGTGAAGAGGATCGGGCGGCGGGCGTCGGTCATCGCTCAGCTCCTCACGGGAAAGAGGCCGAGCGGGCGGACGAGCAGCACCAGCGCCATGATGACGTAGATGCTGGCCGAGACCAGTCCGGCGGCGAGCGTGTCGGCGATCGAGGGCGGCAACAGGCTCTGGATGATCTGCGGCAGGTAGGCGCGGCCGAGGCCGTCGACGAGGCCGATCAGCAGCGCTCCGGCGAGGGCGCCGCGCACCGAGCCGACGCCGCCGACGACGATCACCACGAAGCCGGCGATGAGGATGCGCTCACCCATGCCGATCTCGACGGCGAGCAGCGGCGCCGCCATCACCCCGGCGATGCCGCACAGCACGGCGCCGAGGGCGAAGACGATGGTGTAGAGGCGGCGGATGTCGACGCCGAGGGCGTCGACCATCTCACGGTCGTCGGCGCCGGCGCGGATCAACATGCCGAGGCGGGTGTGGTTGACGAGCAGCCACAGGCCGATGGCGACGGCGGCGCCGACGGCGATGAAGGCGAGGCGGATCACCGGATAGTCGAGCCCGGGAAGGAGATGGACCGATCCGGAGAGCAACGGCGGGATCTCCAGGAAGCGCGGCTGGCGGCCGGCGAGGAGCGCCATCGCCTCGTTGGAGAAGAGGATCAGGCCGAAGGTCGCCAGCACCTGATAGAGATGGTCCCGGCCGTAGAGGCGGCGGACCACCGCGATCTCGACGGCGGTGCCGTAGAGCGCCGCCCCGGCGAGCGCGGCGACGGCGCCGAGCACCACCGAGCCGGTCGCGGCGGTGACCACCGCGGCGCCGTAGGCCCCGACCATGTAGAACGAGCCGTGGGTGAGGTTGATCACCCCCATGATCCCGAAGATCAGGGTCAGGCCGGACGCCAGCATGAACAGCATGGCGCCGTACTGCAGGCCGTTGAGCAACTGTTCCAGGAAGAAGATCACGGCGACGGCCTCCTCGGCGCGACGGCGTCACGGGTCCCTCGCCCACCCGAAGCGGGCGAGGGGCGGCGAGGCGTGACGGCCCCGCCTCACTTCATCGTGCACTTGTCGGCGTAGGCGTCGCCCCGCTTCTCGGCGACCTTCTCGACGTACTTCTGGACGATCTCGCCGCTCGCGTTCTTCTCGAAGCGGGTCAGGTGGTAGTCCTGGATCGGATGCTGGTTGGAGCCGAAGGCGAAGGAGCCGCGCAGCGACTGGAACTTGGCGGCGCGCAACGCGGCGCGGAAGGCGTCGCCCTTGGAGAGATCGCCGTCGACGGCGTCGAGAGCCGAGGCGATCAGCTGTGCCGTGTCCCAGGCCTGCTGAGCGTAGATGGTCGGGGTGCGGCCGTAGGCGGCCTTGAACGCCGCGACGAAGGCCTTGGAGGCCGGGTCGTCGCTCTCCGGGGTCCACAGCGCCGAAGCGTAGACGCCTTCGGCCGCCCCACCGGTGGCGGTGACCATGCGCGCGTCCATCGAGAAGCTCGGCACCAGCATCGGAACCGTCTTGGAGAGACCGGAATTGGCGTATTGCTTGGCGAAGTTGATGCCGACGCCGCCGGGATGGAACTGATAGACGGCATCGGGGGCGAGCGAGCGGACGCGGGCGATCTCGACCGAGAAGTCGGTCTGGTCGAGTTTGGTGTAGACCTCGGCGACCACCTCGCCCTTGAAGGCGCGCTTGAAGCCTTCGAGCGCGTCGCGTCCGGCCTGATAGTTCGGCGCCATCAACACCAGCTTCTTGTAGCCGACGCGGTTCGCCGCCAGACCTGCCGCCTCGTGGAAGGCGTCGTTCTGGTAGGAGGTGACGAAATAGTTCGGGTGGCACTTCTCGCCGGCGAAGGTCGAGGGGCCGGCATTGTTGGAGACGTAGATCCCGCCGGCCTCCAGTACGCCGGGCAGCACCGCGGCGAGGACGTTGGAGAAGATGACGCCGGTGTAGAGCTTGACCCCGTTCTGCACCAAGCGATCGGCCTGCTGCTTGGCGTTGGCGGGCTTCAGGCCGTCGTCTTCGATTTCGAGCACGACCTTGGTCTTGCCGAGCTTCCCATCCGGGCCGAGCGCCAGCTTGAAGGCGTCGCGCGCATCCTCGCCGAGATAACCGGCCGGCGTGGTCAGGGTGGTGATGAAGCCGATGCGGACCTCCTGGGCGGCGGCGGGGGCCACCAGGAGCGCGGTCGAGGCGGCGAGTCCGCCGGCGAGGATGGTGAGGTGAGCGATCGTCTTCAAGGGTGTGTCCTCCTCTCGACCCGGATCGTCGCCGGGTTCTGTCGTTCTCGTCGCAGCCGGTGAGGTCGGGACGCGTCGCCGCCTGGGCGGGCGCGTGCCCCGAGATCGCCGGGGATCGCAGCGGTCGGCCCGTCCGGCGACCGGTGGGTGAGCGGTGGCGTCGCCGACCGCAGCCGGCGATGCCGGAAGGTCAGCCCTTGAGGCGGAAGCGCTGGAGCTTGCCGGTCTCGGTGCGTGGCAGGGCGGAGACGAACTCGACGGCGCGCGGGTACTTGTAGGGCGCGGCGGTCGACTTGACGTGGTCCTGAAGGGCGCGGACGAGGCTCGGATCACCGCTCCAGCCGGGTTTCAGCACGACGAAGGCCTTGAGGATCTGGCCGCGCTCGGGGTCGGGCACGCCGATCACCCCGCATTCGGCGACGGCCGGATGCTCGAGCAGGACGCTCTCAACCTCCGGGCTCGAGACGTTGTACCCGGAGGTGACGATGATGTCGTCGACCCTGGCGTGATAGTAGAAATAGCCGTCCGCGTCGGTGTGATAGGCATCGCCGGTGACGTTCCAGCCGTTGCGGACGTAGTTCTTCTGACGCTCGTCGGCGAGATAGCGGCAGCCGGTCGGTCCCTTGATGGCGAGCTTGCCTTCGACGCCGGGAGGGACCGGGTTCATGTCCTCGTCGACCAGCATGGCGTGGTAGCCGGGCAGGACCTTGCCGAGCGCCCCGGGGCGGTAGGTCTCGGGATCGGAGGCGATGTAGATGTGGATCAGCTCGGTGCCGCCGATGCCGTCGTGGATCTGGATGCCGGTGGCCTGCGCCCAGGCGGCGCGGGTGGCGACGGGCAGCGCCTC
The DNA here is from genome assembly GCA_937864925.1 of uncultured Alphaproteobacteria bacterium. Classification (GTDB taxonomy): domain Bacteria; phylum Pseudomonadota; class Alphaproteobacteria; order Rhizobiales; family Ancalomicrobiaceae; genus CALBKH01. Next base: position 11,738 of record CALMFH010000289.1, read on the forward strand.
GCCGGCGGAGACGCACTTCTTCAGCGAGCGGAGGTCGTGGCCAGGGACGAGTGCCGTCATCTGGCGATAGGCGGTCGGCGAGGTGACGCAGATGGTGGCGCCGTGGGTCTCGATGGCGGCGATCAACAGGTCCGGCGAGAGCTTCTCGAGCAGGATGGTGGCGGCGCGGGCCCACAGCGGGAAGCACAGCAAGCCACCGAGGCCGAAGGTGAAGGCGAGCGGCGGGGTGCCGATGAAGATGTCGTCGGGGCCGGGCTTCAGGCAGTGGCGGGGGAACACCTCGCACATCGCCATGACGTCGCGATGGACGTGGATACAGCCCTTGGGCACGCCGGTGGTGCCGGAGGTGAAGGCGATCAGGGCGGGGTCGTCGGCGGCGGTGTCGACGGCGGCGAAGCCCTCGGCGGTCGCCGCCATCTTCGCCTCGAAAGCGGCGTCGCCGAAATACTCGATGCATTTCAGGTCCGGGCAGTCCCGACGCGCCAGTTCCAGTTCCTCGGCGAGCGCCCGGTCGCACAGGGCGAGGCCGGCGCGGGCGAGGACGAGGATCTGCTTCAGTTCCTTGGCGCGTAGCAGCGGCATGGTGCCGACCGCGACGCCACCGGCCTTCCACACCGCGAGCCAGGCGACGGCGAACCACGGGGTGTTGGCGCCGCGCAGCAGCACTCGGTTGCCGGGGACGAGGCCGAGGCTTTCGGTGAGGTGGCGGGCGAGACGATCGACCCGGCCGGCGAGATCGCGATAGGTCCAGCGGACGTCACGGCCGATGATCGCCGGCCGGTCACCGTGACCTTCTTCGACGGCCCGGTCGAGGAGCGCCACGGTGGCGTTCAGGCGCTCGGGGAACTGTAGTTCCGGCGTCTCGAACACCAGATCCGGCCACGTCTCGCGCGGCGGGAGATTGTCCAGAACGAAACGGTCCACATGCGCCGTCGCGGTCATCGTACGTTTTCCTCCCCGTGACCGGTTCGCCTCTTCGGCGATCGACCCTCGCTCCCGATCTCGTCACGGGAACGCGATAATGTTTAAATATGAAATATTCATCCGTCAAGCTTCCATGAGGGAAATTCCTGAGGCGGGCGGGGGTACGGTAGGGCGAGCGCAGGGCGGTCCGGTCGGCGGCGAGCCGGGAGGGGACCGGCCGGGGAGCGCGGACCAACTGACGTTGCGCAGGGTAACTGCTTCGCTTCTCAATGATTTTCGTGTAAAGGATGTCGATGGCGACCCGGGTGGGTGACGCGCACGGGGTCCGACACTGGAGAATGCGGGCATGAGCAGCGACATCGGAGTTCCGGAACCGGCCGCGGCCGAGGAGGGGCGCGCCAAGGACCATGCGTCGCTCAGGCTGTGGCTGCGCCTGCTCGCCTGCCACAATCTGATCGAGAATCGGTTGCGCAATCAGCTGCGGCTCGGCTTCGACACGACGCTGCCGCGGTTCGACCTGATGGCCCAGCTCGCCCGCTATCCCGAGGGATTGAAGATGCGGGACCTGTCGCGGCTGCTGATGGTGTCGGGCGGCAACGTCACCGGCCTCGTCGACCGGCTGGTCGAGGAAGGGCTGATCGAGCGACGCGACGATCCGCGCGACCGGCGTGCCTATTCGGTGCACCTCACGGCCGCCGGCGAGGCCTCGTTCGCCGGGATGGCCGAGCATCACGAGCGTTGGGTCGTCGATCTGTTGGATGGGCTTCCCGCCGATGATCGGGCGCGCCTCCACGACATTCTCGGGCGATTGAAGACCCATCTCGCCACTCTGCCGCCGCTCGGCTGAGGGCGGATATCCGCCGAATCGCCGACGGATCGCCGCGCCCGCCGCGGCGGGCGCGGATCCGCGTTCGCCCGAGGTTCCGTTTCCCACCCGCTCGACGCCGAGTCGGCGATCGAACCGGTGAAATCACCGCTTGACAGGATAGTTCATATCTGTAACGTTTATATATGAACTATTGAGCCGTCGGCAACGGACGGGAGGGAGGATCACATGCGCATCGTCTGTATCGGTGGTGGACCGGCGGGGCTCTATTTCGGACTGCTGATGAAGCGGCGTCACCCGAAGCATTCGGTCACCGTCATCGAGCGCAACAAGCCCTACGACACCTTCGGCTGGGGTGTGGTGTTCTCCGACCAGGTGGTCGACGCGATCATGAAGGCCGACCCGGAGAGCGCGCGGGAGATCGCCGACGCCTTCAATCACTGGGACGACATCGAGCTGCGCTTCAAGGGCACGGTCCAGCGCACCACCGGCCACGGCTTCATCGGCATCGGCCGCAAGCACCTGCTCAACATCCTGCAGAAGCGCTGCGAGGACCTCGGGGTCGAACTGGTCTTCGAACACGAGGTCGACAGCGATCTGGAGTTCCCCGACGCCGACCTGATCATCGCCTCCGACGGCATCGGTTCGAAGATCCGCGAACGCTACAAGGACGCCTTCCAGCCCGACATCATCGTCCGTCCCAATCGTTACATCTGGTTCGGCACGCACAAGCTCTACGATGCCTTCACCTTCGACTTCCAGCGCACCGAGCACGGGTGGTTCCAGGCGCACATCTACAAGTTCGACGACAAGACCTCGACCTTCATCGTCGAGACCACCGAGGAGACCTTCCTCGCCCACGGCCTCGACAAGCTCGATCAGGAGGGCTCGATCGCCTTCAGTGAGAAGCTGTTCGGCGATGTGCTCGGCGGGGCGAAGCTGATGACCAATTCGCGCCACCTGCGCGGCTCGGCCTGGCTCAACTTCAACCGGTTGATCTGCGGCCGCTGGAGCCACTTCAACGGCCGCTCGCAGGTGGTGCTGATGGGCGATGCCGCCCACACCGCCCATTTCGCCATCGGCTCGGGCACCAAGCTCGCCTTCGACGATGCCATCGAGCTCGCCGACCAGTTCGATCGGATCGGCCACACGACCGACAAGCTCACCGAGGTCCTCGCCGCCTACGAGGAGGAGCGTCGCGTCGGCGTCGCCCGCGTCCAGAACGCGGCGCGCAATGCCATGGAATGGTTCGAGGTGGTCGGCCGTCGCTACGCCGACACGCTCGAGCCCGAGCAGTTCATGTATTCGATGCTGACCCGGTCGCAGCGCATCGGCCACGAGAACCTGCGTCTGCGCGACAGGGTCTGGCTCGAGGGCTACGAGCGCTGGTTCGCCCGCCGCTCCGGCCTCACGGTCGCCGACGGCGAGCGCGCCCTACCGCCGATGTTCACGCCGCTGACGGTGCGTGGGGTGACGCTCGCCAACCGCGTCGTCGTTTCACCGATGGCGATGTATTCGGCGACCGACGGCCTGATCGGCGACTTCCACTTCGCGCATCTCGGAGCGCGGGCGATGGGCGGCGCGGCGCTGGTCTTCGCCGAGATGACCTGCGTCTCCCCCGATGCCCGCATCACCCCCGGTTGCCTCGGCCTGTGGAACGACGATCAGGCGGCGGCCTGGAAACGGCTCGTCGACTTCGTCCACACGACCACGCCGGCCAAGATCGGCGTCCAGCTCGGCCACGCCGGTCGCAAGGGCGCGACGAAGCTCGCCTGGGACGGTATCGATCAGCCGCTCGTCGCGGGTGGTTGGCCGCTGATCTCCGCCTCGCCACTGCCCTACCTGCCGCACTCGGTGGTGCCGAAGGCGATGGACCGCGCCGACATGGACCGGGTCGTGGCCGACTTCGTCGCCGCGACGAAGCGGGCGGCGGCGGCTGGTGTCGACTGGCTCGAGCTGCACTGCGCCCACGGCTACCTCCTGTCGAGCTTCCTGTCGCCGCTCACCAACCGGCGCACCGACGAGTACGGCGGCAGCCACGAGAACCGGGCGCGCTTCCCGCTGGAGGTGTTCCATGCGGTGCGTGCGGCGTGGCCGGCGGATCGGCCGATATCGGTGCGCCTGTCCTGTCACGACTGGTTCGAGGGCGGCAACACGCCGGACGACGCGGTGATCTTCGCCACGATGTTCAAGGCCGCCGGCGCCGATATGATCGACTGTTCGTCGGGTCAGGTGTGGAAGGAGGAGAAGCCGGTCTACGGCCGCCTGTTCCAGACCCCGTTCGCCGACAAGGTCCGCAACGAGGTGGGGGTCTCGACCATCGCCGTCGGCGCCATCTCCGAGGCCGATCAGGCCAACTCGATCATCGCCGCCGGTCGCGCCGACCTGTGTGCCGTCGCCCGCCCGCATCTCGCCGATCCGTCGTGGACTCTGCACGAGGCGGCCCGCATCGGGCTGAAGTCGATCCCCTGGCCGAAACAGTATCTCTCGGCCAAGGGCCAGTACGAGGCCAACCTCGAGCGCGCCGCCACTCCGATGGGAAAGGCCTGAGCCGATGAACGACACCCGCCGCCTCCTCGGCCGCCATGCGCTGGTCACCGGTGCCGGCACCGGCATCGGCCGGGCCGTCGCCCTGCGCCTCGCGGCGGAGGGGGCGCGGGTGACGCTCGCCGGTCGCCGCGCCGAGCCGCTCGCCGCCACCGCGGCGGCGATGGCCGACGGCTCCGCTTTCGCCGCCGCCGGCTTCGACGTCACCGATCAGGCGGCGATCGAGCGCGGCCTCGTCGCGGCGCGCGCCGCCTTCGGGCCGGTCGACATCCTGGTCAACAATGCCGGCGAGGCGAAGAGCGCCCCCTTCCACCGCACCTCGCTCGAGTTGTGGGATGAGGTGATCGCGGTCGATCTGACCTCGGTCTTCCGGGTGACGCGGGCGGTGCTCGACGATCTGAAGGCACGCGGTGCGGAGGCGCGCATCGTCAACGTCGCCTCGACCGCCGGGCTCGTCGGCTACGGCTACGTCTCGGCCTACTGCGCCGCCAAACACGGCGTCGTCGGCCTGACCCGATCACTGGCGGTGGAACTGGCGAAGACCGGGATCACCGTCAACGCCGTCTGCCCCGGCTACACCGACACGCCGCTGGTGCGTGAGGCGATCGCGACCATCGTCGCCAAGACCGGCCGCAGCGCGGCGGAGGCGCTGGCGGATCTGACGGCGGGCAATCCGCAGGGTCGGTTGGTCGATCCGGCGGAAGTGGCGGATGCGGTGGCTTGGCTCGCTTCGCCGGGCGCAGGGTCGATCAACGGACAGGCGATCGTGGTCGCCGGTGGAGAGGTGATGGCAGGATGACCGAGGATCGAGCCGACATGCGTGGGTCTCTGAAGCCGATGGCGAAGACCACCCCGCGCCACTTCCGCCTCGACATCGACGCCGACGGGCGCGTCGGCACCGTCCGGCTCAACCGGCCGGAGCGCAAGAACCCACTGACCTTCGAGAGCTACGCCGAGCTACGCGACTTCTTCCGCGGCCTCTCCCACGCCTCAGACATCCGCGCCGTGGTGCTGACCGGCGAGGGCGGCAATTTCTGTTCGGGCGGCGACGTGTTCGAGATCATCGAGCCGCTGACCCGCATGGCGATGCCGGATCTCCTCGCCTTCACCCGCATGACCGGCGACCTGGTCAAGGCGATGCGGCACTGTCCGCAGCCGATCGTCGCCGCCGTCGACGGGGTGTGCGCCGGCGCCGGCGCCATCCTCGCCATGGCCTCCGATCTGCGCCTCGCAACCCCCGAGGCGAAGACCGCCTTCCTCTTCACCCGCGTCGGGCTGGCGGGGGCCGACATGGGCGCCTGCGGCATCCTCCCGCGCATCATCGGCCAGGGGAGGGCGGCGGAACTGCTCTACACCGGCCGCTCGATGAGCGCGAACGAAGGTGCTGCCTGGGGCTTCTGGAACGCCCTCCATGCGAGCGACCGGCTCGAGGCGGAAGCCACCGCGCTCGCCCGTTCGCTCGCCGACGGGCCGTGGTTCGCTCACTCGATGACCAAGACGATGCTGAACCAGGAATGGGCGATGGGCGTCGACGAGCTGATCGAGTCCGAGGCCCAGGCCCAGGCGATCTGTATGGCGACCGGCGACTTCCGCCGCGCCTTCGAGGCCTTCGCCGCCAAGCGCCGTCCGCAGTTCGAGGGCAACTGACCATGACCGCCGGCACGCCCGCGCCCACCCCGCCGCGCGACCACCTGGACTGGCCGTTCTTCGGCCCCGAGCATCGCGACCACGTCGCGCGTCTCGATCGTTTCGTCGACGAGGGCGGCCTCACCGGGCTCGACCACGCCGACGTCGACGGCACCTGCCGGACGCTGGTGCGGCGCATGGGGCGGGCGGGGCTGCTCGACGTCGCGGTCGCCGATCCGGCCGGCGACGCCGCCTCGATCCGCTCGCGTCTCGTCTGCCTCTCCCGCGAGACGCTGGCCTTCCACGATGGCCTCGCCGACTTCGCCTTCGCCATGCAGGGACTCGGCACCGGCGCCATCGGGCTCGCCGGCTCGCCCGAGCTCAAGGCGGCGGTGCTGCCCAGGGTCGCCGCCGGCGAGTGGCTCGCCGCCTTCGCCCTGTCGGAGAAGGAGGCCGGATCGGACGTCGCGGCGCTGCGCTGCGCGGTGCGGGCCGAGGGCGGCAGCTACGTCCTCGACGGCGAGAAGACCTGGATCTCCAACGGCGGCATCGCCGACGTCCATGTCGTCTTCGCCCGCACCGGCGAGGCGCCCGGCACCCGCGGCATCTCCGCCTTCGTCGTCTTCCCCGACGATCCCGGCTTCTCGGTCGCCGAGCGCATCGACGTCATCGCGCCGCATCCGCTCGCCACTCTGCGCTTCGAGGGATGCCGCATCCCGGCGTCGCGCCGCCTCGGGAGCCCCGGTGAGGGCTTCAAGATCGCGATGCGCACGCTCGACATCTTCCGCGCTTCGGTCGCCGCCGCCGGGCTCGGCTTCGCCCGCCGCGCCTTCGCCGAAGCGGTCGGCCACGTGCGGGCGCGGACGATCTTCGGCGGGACACTCGCCGACCTGCAGCTGACCCAGGCCGCGCTCGGCGAGATGGCGACCGAGATCGACGCCGCCGCGCTCCTCACCTATCGCGCCGCCTGGCGCCGTGACGTGCAGTGCCTGCCGACCACCCGCGAGGCGGCGATGGCCAAGATGCAGGCGACCGAGTCGGCGCAGGCCGTCATCGATCGCGCCGTGCAGATGTTCGGCGGTCGCGGCGTGCGCCGCGGCGAGGTGGTCGAGAGCCTCTACCGCGAGATCCGGGCGCTGCGGATCTACGAAGGTGCCACCGAAGTTCAGAAGCTGATCATCGCTCGCGAACACCTCAAGTCCCACTGATCGGAGAGCCCATGTCCTCGTCGCGCGAAATCTACGACTGGGAAGACCCCTTCCGCCTCTCCGAGCAGCTGACCGAAGAGGAGCGGATGGTCGCCGACACCGCCCGCGGTTATGCCACCGACCGGCTGGCGACGCGGGTGCTCGAGGCTTTCCGCCACGAGAGGACCGATCCGGCGATCTTCCGCGAGATGGGCGAACTCGGCCTGCTCGGCGCGACCATCTCGCCCGACTTCGGCGGCGCCGGTCTCGGCTACGTCGCCTACGGGCTGATCGCTCGCGAGGTCGAACGGGTCGACTCGGGCTATCGCTCGATGATGAGCGTGCAGTCGTCGCTGGTCATGGTGCCGATCGAGACCTTCGGCTCGCTCGCCCAGAAGCAGAAGTACCTGCCCAGGCTCGCCTCGGGCGAATGGATCGGTTGCTTCGGCCTGACCGAGCCGGACCACGGCTCCGACCCCGGCTCGATGGCCACGCGCGCCAAGAAGGTCGCCGGCGGTTACGAACTGACGGGTTCGAAGATCTGGATCACCAATTCACCGATCGCCGACGTCTTCGTCGTCTGGGGCAAGACCGAGGACGGGCTCATCCGCGGTTTCATCCTGGAAAAGGGTTGGAAGGGCCTCTCCGCCCCGGCGATCCACGGCAAGGTCGGTCTGCGCTCCTCGATCACCGGCGAAATCGTCATGGATCGGGTGTTCGTGCCGGAGGAGAACCTGATGCCGGGGGTCACCGGCCTCAAGGGTCCCTTCACCTGCCTCAACTCGGCGCGCTTCGGCATCGCCTGGGGGGCGCTCGGCGCAGCGGAGGCCTGTTTCGCCACGGCGCGCGGCTACACTCTCGACCGCAAGCAGTTCGGCAAGCCGCTCGCCTCGCGCCAACTCGTGCAGAAGAAGCTCGCCGACATGGCGACCGAGATCGCACTCGGTCTACAGACCTGTCTGCGGCTCGGACGGATGAAGGAAGAGGGCCACCCGCCGGTGGAACTGACCTCGCTGATCAAGCGCAACTCCTGCGGCAAGGCGCTCGACATCGCTCGGGCCGCCCGCGACATGCTCGGCGGCAACGGTATCTCCGACGAGTTCGGGGTGGCGCGCCATCTGGTCAACCTCGAAGTGGTCAACACCTACGAGGGCACCCACGACATCCATGCCCTGATCCTCGGCCGCGCCATCACCGGCATCGCCGCTTTCGCCGATTGAGGGTGCGCGAATGACCTTCCGCACCACCCGGCCCCTGCGCTTCGGCGACTGCGATCCCTCCGGCATCGCTTATTTCCCGGCCTATTTCGACCTGTTGGTCGGGGTGGTCGAGGAGTTCTTCGCGAGCCTCGGGGCGGCGTGGCCGACGCTCATCGGCGAACGGCGGATCGGGACCCCGACGGCAAAACTGGAGGTCGGCTTCGTCGCCCCCGGGTTCCACGGCGATCGGCTCGACTTCACGCTTCGGGTGACGTCGGTCGGCCGCAGCTCACTGGACCTCGCCACCGAGGTGAAGGCCGGCGAGCGGCTGTTGTGGCAGGCCCGGCAGGTGCTGGTCGCCACGTCGCTCGATACCCATCGATCCCGCGCCTGGCCGGACGACATCCGTGCCGCGTTGACGCAACACCTGGAGACCGAGAATGCACGCGATCCTGCAGCCTGAGGGCTGGGCCAAGCCGATCGGTTACGCCAACGGCATCGTGTCGAGCGGCCGTATCGTCCATCTCGCCGGCCTCATCGGCTGGAACGCCGCCGGCGAATTCGAGAGCGACGATCTGGTCGATCAGGTGCGACAGGCGCTGGAGAACATCGTCGCGGTGCTGGCGGAAGCCGGCGCCGGGCCGGAACACATCACTTCGATGACCTGGTATTTCGTCGACAAGCGCGACTATCTCGCCCGCCTCGCCGAGGTCGGTGCGGTCTATCGCGAGGTGATCGGACGGAACTTCCCGGCGATGGCGGCGGTGCAGGTCGCCGGTCTGATGGAGGACCGCGCCAAGGTCGAGATCCAGGCGGTGGCGGTGATCCCCGAGGCGTCGTCGTGAACCCGGTGACCGGCGTGCGTCGGCATTCCGAAACCGTGTCGAGCCGCCTCGACGGCGACGTCCTGGTGGTGGTGCTCGACAACCCGCCGGTCAACGCCGTCTCGCATTCGATGCGCGAAGGGCTGCTGGCGGCGCTCACCACTGCCGGGCGCGACGATGTCGTCGCGATCGTCGTCACCGGCGCCGGGACCGCCTTCGTCGGCGGTGCCGACATCCGCGAATTCGACGCACCGATCACCACTCCGACCCTGCCGGAGGTCACCGCGGCGCTCGAATCCTCGGCGAAGCCGGTGATCGCGGCGATCGACGGCGTGGCGCTCGGCGGCGGCCTCGAACTGGCGCTCGCCTGTCACCGGCGCATCGCCACGGCGCGTTCGAGTTTCGCGCTGCCCGAGGTGAAACTCGGCATCGTGCCGGGAGCGGGCGGTACCCAGCGCCTACCGCGGCTCGTCGGTCTCGCCGCGGCGCTCGATCTGGTTCCCACCGGCCGCACCGTTGGCGCCGACGAGGCGCTGCGCCTCGGCCTCGTCGACGAACTGGTCGACACGGACGTCGTGGCGGCGGCGGTCGCGGTCGCCACGAGGTCGCGTGGCCTCTCACCCCGCCGCACCGGGGCTCTCGCGGTACCGAAACTTCGCGCCGAGGAAACCGCCGACCTCGTCGCCGCGGCGACGGCGAAAGCCAAGGGACGGCCGGCGCCGCTCTCGGCGGTGCTGCTGGTTCGCTCGGCCGCCGATCTGCCGCTCGCGACCGGCCTCGCCGAGGAGCGGGCGACCTTCCTGGCCTTGCGCGCCTCGCCGGAAGCGGCGGCGCTGCGCCACGTCTTCTTCGCCGAGCGGGCGGCGGCCAGGGTCGCCGGGCTCGAGGGCGTCGCCGCTCGGCCGGTGGCGACGATCGGTGTCGTCGGCCTCGGGCTGATGGGCAGCGGTATCGCCACCGCGGCGGCGATCGCCGGCTACAGCGTCGTCGGGGTCGAACAGTCGGCCGAAGCGGCGAGTGCGGGCGAGATGCGCATCGCCGACCTGATCGCTCGCGCCGCACGTTCCGGGCGGACCGGCGGCGCCGATGCGGCGACGGTGGCGGCGCGGGTCGTGACCGGCGACGATCTCGCCGCCCTCGCCGGCGCCGATCTGGTGATCGAGGCGGTGATCGATGATCACGACGCCAAGGCGGCGCTGTTCGGCCGGCTCGACGGCATCGTCCGGCCCGACGCGATCCTCGCCACCAACACCAGCTATCTCGATCCCGACCGCCTCGCCGAGGCGGTGTCGAATCCGGAGCGGGTGATCGGACTGCACTTCTTCTCGCCCGCCCACGTCATGCGGCTGGTCGAGGTGGTGCGTCGTGCCGGGACCGCACCGGAGATCCTCGCCACCGCGATCGCGGTCGCCCGCAGGCTCGGCAAGCTGCCGGTGGTCACGGGCGTCTGCGAAGGCTTCATCGGCAACCGCATCTTCTCCGCCTATCGCCGCGAGGCCGAGTATCTGCTCGAGGACGGCGCGAGCCCGCAGACGATCGACGCGGCGATGGAAGCTCACGGCTTCGCCATGGGACCGTTCGCGGTCTTCGATCTCGCGGGCCTCGAGATCGCCTGGGCGCGACGCAAGCGCACCCCGCGCGATCCGGCCGTGCGCCACGTCGACGTCGCCGATCGGCTGTGCGAAGCCGGCCGCTTCGGCGCCAAGGTCGGGCGCGGCTGGTGGGACCACGTCGACGGCCGTCGTGTCGCCTCGCCCGAAGTCGCGGCGCTGATCGCGGCGTCGCGAGCGGCGAAGGGCATCGTGCCGCGGCCGGTCACGGCGGACGAGATCGTCGCGCGTCTGACCGGGGCGATGGTCGCCGAGGGACGGGCGTTGCTCGCCGAGGGCATCGCTGCGCGGGCGAGCGACATCGATCTGGTGATGATCAACGGCTACGGCTTCCCGGCGTATCGCGGCGGGCCGATGTGGGCGGCAGAGCAGGGGGCACGGGGATGATCGATGCCTACATCGTCGGCGGCGCCCGTACGCCGATCGGCCGCTACGGTGGGGCGCTGTCGACGGTGCGGACCGACGATCTCGCCGCCCACGCATTGCGCGCCGCGCTCGCCCGCTTTCCCACGATCCCCGGTGATGCGGTCGACGAGGTGATCTTCGGCTGCGCCAATCAGGCCGGCGAGGACAATCGCAACGTCGCCCGCATGGCGGTGCTGCTCGCCGGTCTGCCCGAGACGGTTCCGGCGGTGACCGTCAACCGGCTGTGCGGATCCGGGCTCGACGCGGTCGGTCTGGCGGCGCGCGCCATCCGGCTCGGCGAGGCCGATGTCGTCGTCGCCGGCGGGGTGGAGAGCATGAGCCGCGCCCCTTTCGTCATCCCGAAGGCCGATGGTGCGTTCCAGCGGACGACCGAGATCCACGACACCACCATCGGCTGGCGCTTCGTCCATCCGGCGATCGCCCGCGATCACGGCATCGAGTCGATGCCGGAGACGGCGGAGAACGTCGCCGCCGAATTCGGCATCTCGCGCGCCGATCAGGACGCCTTCGCCCTGCGCAGCCAGGAGCGTGCCCTCGCGGCGCGGCAGAGCGGTCGCTTCGGCGAGGAGATCGAGCCGGTCACGATCCCGGTGCGACGCGGTGAATCGATCCGGGTCGAGCACGACGAACACCCGCGCGCCACCACGCTCGACAAGTTGGCCGCGCTGCCGACGCCGTTCCGCGCCGGCGGGTCGGTCACCGCCGGCAACGCCTCCGGGGTCAACGACGGCGCCGCGGCGGTGATCCTCGCCTCGCGCCGCGCCATCGAGCGTCACGGCCTGACGCCGCTCGCCCGCGTGGTCGGTCTCGCCACGGCCGGTGTGGCGCCGCGGCTGATGGGCATCGGCCCGGTGCCGGCGACGCGCGATCTTCTCGACCGCCACGGGCTGCGGATCGCCGACATCGACCTCGTCGAACTCAACGAGGCCTTCGCCGCCCAGGCGCTCGCCTGCCTGCGCCAACTCGGCCTCGGCGACGACGCGAGCCACGTCAATCCCAACGGCGGGGCGATCGCCCTCGGCCATCCGCTCGGTATGTCGGGCGCCCGCCTGGCGCTCTCGGCGGCGCTGGAGCGCGCCCATCGCGGCGCCCGCCATGCGCTCGTCAGCATGTGCGTCGGGGTGGGGCAGGGGATCTCGCTGCTGCTCGATGGCCGCGGCGGCTGACCGGTGTCTCCGGCGCGCGGCCGCGTTCGCAACAGAAGAGCGGCTGGTGCGGACGGGGGGACTCGAACCCCCACGCCTCACGGCGCAAGATTTTAAGTCTCGTGCGTCTACCGGTTTCGCCACGTCCGCTTCGCCACGAAGAGGGGTAGCGGTGGCCGGTGCCGAGATCAAGCGGCGATCGAGATTCGCCCCCGACGCGGTGACGTCGCGGTCGTGAGGACACGTCGCCGCCCGGTCGGGCGAAGACCCGTCGACAGCCGCCGCCACGGCGGCACGGCGCCTCGCGTCGTCTGTCCGGGGCGTCTCGACCCGTACCTGTCACGGCTCGCCGACCGTCTCGTATCTGCGAGCGCTTCCACGACATGGGTCCGCTTTCGCCCCGCTTCCGCCACGGAAGCGCCGAAGCACGACCGCGATCGGGTCCGAGGCTCTTAGGCGATCGCGGGTGTCGGCTGGTCGGTGGACATCGGATGTGATCCGGCAAGGCGCGAGGGCGCGGCCGAGGCAGGTGGGGAGAGACGACGATGAACCGGTGGATCCTGGCGAGCGGGTTGGCGACGGCGTTGATGGTGTCGATGGTGCGGCCCGGATGGTCCTCCGACCAACCGCAGGTGACGGTCGACGAGGCGCGGACCTCGGCGAAGACGCAGGCGCTCCTCGCTCCGGCCGCCCGCGTCGAGGTCGCCTTCGTGCTCGACACCACCGGATCGATGGGCGGACTCATCGACGGTGCCAAGCGGCGGATCTGGGGCATCGCCGACGAGATCCGCAAAGCCAATCCGAGCGCCGAGATCCGCATCGGTCTCGTCGCCTACCGCGACCGCGGCGACGTCTACATCACCGAGAAGACGGATCTTTCGACCGATATCCACGCCGTCTACGGCAAGCTGCTCGACCATCGCGCCCAGGGCGGCGGCGATCGGCCGGAATCGGTCAACGAGGCGCTGGCGGTGGCGGTGAACGGCCTGACCTGGACGAAGGCGGCGGACACGCGGCGCATCGTCTTCCTGGTCGGCGACGCCCCGCCGCACATGGACTATCCTCAGGACGTGCCCTTCGCCGACACGCTGAAGATCGCCGAACGGGAGGGCATCGTCGTCGACACGGTTCAGGCCGGTGATGCCGCCGACACCGAGACGATCTGGCGGACCATCGCCCAGCTCGGTCACGGCGACTACGTCAAGATCCCGCAGACCGGCGGCGTGGTGACGATCAAGACGCCTTTCGACCAGGAGATCCTCGAGCTGCAGTTGAAGCTCAACCGGACCGTCGTGCCCTACGGCGACCAGCGCCGGCAGGCGATGGTCAAGGCCAAGACCGAAATGGCGGCCAAGGCGGCACCGGCGGCGGCGTCCGACATGGCGAGCTACAACGTCCGCGCCAAGGCACCGGAAGCGCGCACCGTCGTCACCGGCGAGGGCGACCTCGTCGCCGACGTGATCGCCGGCCGGGCGAAGCTCGAGGGCGTGAAGAAGGACGATCTGCCGCCGGAGCTGCAAGGCCTCAGCCAGGACAAGCTCACCGCCGCGATCACCGCCAAGTCGAGCGAGCGCAGTGCCCTGCAGACCGAGCTGGCGCGCCTCGTCGCCAAACGTGACGCCGTGGTCGCGGCGGAGAAGGCGAAGACCGGCGAAGGTCGCGACGGCTTCGACAGGGTGGTCGAGGAGATCGTGCGCAAGCAGATCATGTGAGGCGCCGCGGGCGCACGAGCCACGTCGGCAAGTGCCCACGGCGGTCCCTCGCGCTCGCCCCGGACGACTTCGGTCCGGTCGAGAAGACCGCCCTCAGCCCTCGTCGGCCTCCAGCGCCGCCTTGGTCTCGGTGATGAATTCCTCGGCGCCTTTCTTGGCTTCGCGGATGATGTCGGCGAAGTCCTTGCCGAGGCGGTCGAGGGCCATGCGCAGGCCGCCGGCGGAGGGCTTGTCGACACTCATGACGTAGCCCGACATGGCGATCGACAGGGCGATGTTGACCAGTCCGAAGACCGCGGTGCCCTCGTCGACCTCGTTCTCGTCGAGATAGTCGAGCACCATGTCGCGCAGCGCCTCGGCGTGGGCCTCCTGTTCGTCGTCCCAGCTCTCGCCTTCGCGGTCGTCGTCGCCGCCGTTGATCATGTGTGCCTCTTCGTCGTTCGGGATGGAGGGGACGCGGCGTCGGTCGGTCGCGGTCAGGCGCCGCCCTCGCGGATCGGCGGCTGGAACTGCCAGCCCATGTCCCACGGGAAGTAGATCCAGGTGTCCTGCGACACTTCGGTGACGAAGGTGTCGACCAGCGGGCGGCCCTGCGGCTTGGCGTAGACGGTGGCGAAATGGGCCTTGGGCATCATCTCGCGTACGACGCGGGCGGTCTTACCCGTATCGACGAGGTCGTCGATGATCAGGATGCCGGCGCCTTCGCCGCCGCCGAGGTCGAGGAGCTGCGGCTGGACGGTCTTCATCACCCGGAGTTCACCCTGGGTGGTGTAGTCGTGGTAGGAGGCGACGCAGATCGACTCGATCAGGCGGATGTCGAGTTCGCGCGCCACGATCGCCGCCGGGACGAGACCGCCGCGGGTGATGGCGACGATCGCCTGCCACTGGCCCTGACCGGAGAGACGCCAGGCGAGCGCACGGGCATCGCGGTGGAACTGATCCCAGGAGACGGGGAAGGCCTTGGGTTGGGGAGCGCTCATCGCTTACCTCACGGATATCTGGCACGGACTTCGGCGAGCATGGCCTCGACCGCGGCGACGGCGGCGTCGAGGGCGGCGGAATCACGAGCCCGCACCACGATGTTGGTGGCGTAACGGCCGTCGCGTTCATAAGGGTAGGAGCCGATGACCGTCGCCGGATGTGCCTTCTGGATGGCGGCGAGCGGCGTGGCGACGAGGCCTTCGCCGCGTTCGGCGTCGATGGTCTTCGACATCATCGGCCGTCCCCCCTTCAGGGTGCGGCAGACCTCGGTCATCATCGCTTCGAGCACCACCGGCACGCCGGCCATGACGTGGACGTTGCCGATCCGGAACCCCGGCATACCGTTCTCGGTCTCGATCAGGTCGGCGCCGAGGGGGATGCGGGCCATGCGCAGGCGGGCTTCGTTGATCTCGGCGCGGCCGGCGAGTCGGGCCTTCAGGATCTCCACGGCGCGCGGGTGATGATCGATGCCGACGCCGAAGGCCTTGGCGACGGCATCGGCGGTGATGTCGTCGTGGGTGGGGCCGATGCCGCCGGAGGTGAAGACGTGGGTCCAGCGGGCAGAGAGGGCCCGGACCGCCTCGACGATCATGTCCTCCTCGTCGGGAACGATGCGCACCTCCTTGAGATCGACGCCGATCTCGGTGAGGCGGTCGGCGACGTAGCCGATGTTGCGGTCCTTGGTGCGGCCGGAAAGGATCTCGTCGCCGATCACCACCATCCCGGCGGTGACGACGTCGGCGGAGGGGCGGTCGGCGGTGGCGGGGGAGGTCGCGTCGGCGGTCATGTCGTCCTCCCTCATGGCGGAGCGTGCCGCGATCGGCCGGCCCGGTTCTGCGGTCAATAGATCAATCCGCGGCGGCCCTCAAGGCGCGCCGGCGCGGCGAACGTGGACAAGGTGCGGCGTCGGGAGACCCCGATCACTCCGGCCGGTCGACTCGCCAGCGGTAGATCCAGTCCATGCGGTCGAGGAGTTGGCCGCCGACCCCCCACTTGAGCGCCACGTCGCGGAAGACGGCGAGGGCGTGGGGCAGGTGATAGAGCCGGCCGTTGGAGACAGCCTGTTCGACGATGGCGCGGGTGCGGGGCTTGCGCGCCGTCTCGTAGGCACGGAAGGCGGCGGGGACGTCGTTGGCCGCGTCGAGCACTCGGGCGAGGACGGCGGCGTCCTCGATGGCCATGCCGCCGCCCTGGGCGGCGAAGGGGAGGGTGGCGTGGGCGGCATCGCCGAGCAGCGTCACCGCGCCCGAGGTCCAGTCGAAATCGGCCTCGAACCCACACAGCGCCCATTTGGTCCAGGTCTCGGGCAGGTCGAGCAGACGACGGGCCGCCTCCGGCCAGCGCGACCGGCCGGTCAGGCCGAAATGGGTGGCGAATTCGGCGCGCGATGCGGGCACCGACCAACCGTCGCTCTGCCAGTCGTCCTCGACCACGGCGACGAGATTGAACTCGCGGCCGGCGCGCAGCGGGTAGTGGACGAGATGGGCGCGCGGCGACAGCCACATGGCGGTGACGTCCCGGAACGCCTCGGGGACGCGGTCGATCGGGACGGTGGCACGATAGGCGGTGCGGCCGGTGTAGCGGGCCGGCGGGCCGGCGCGCAGTTTGGTGCGGACGCGTGAGCGCACGCCGTCGGCGCCGACGAGGCCGTCGGCCTTCAGATCGCGCGGCTCGCCGGCGATGGTGGCATGGACGGTGATCGCCTCCGGAGCCGGGCTGGCGTCGCGGAAGCGGGCGTCGAGGATCAGTTCGATCTTCGGTTCGGCGGCCACCGCCGCGGCGAGGACGGCGAGCAGGTCGGCGCGGTGGATCACCCAGAAGGGCGCACCGTAGCGCGCTTCCACGCTCCGACCGACCGGCGTCCGGGCGACCTCGCCGCCGCTGCGGGAGGAATGGACGACGATGTCGCGCGGGGTGATCGCGTGGACGTCGAGGGCGTCGCGCAGACCGAGATCGACCAGGACTCGCGAAGCATTGGGCGACAGCTGGATGCCCGCGCCGACCTCGGCCAGCGCCGCGGCCTGTTCGAGCACGGTGACGCGATGGCCGGTACGGGCGAGCGCCAGAGCGGCGGTCAAGCCGCCGATGCCGCCGCCAGCGATGATGAGGTGATGCTTCGACATGGTGCGGCCGAACGTTGCGGATCGTCGCTCGTCGCGGCGGAACCGGGGTTCTCGCTCACTCCGCGGCGGCGGCGGGGTGCCAAGCGGCGTCAGCCGGATCGGCGGCGCCCGCCTTCAGCTTCGCGTCATGGACGTAGAGTGTGCCGCAGTAGGGGCAGAGCTTCTCGTCGCCGGCGCCCATGTCGAGGAAGACGTGGGGATGATCGAAGGGCGGCTTCGCCCCGACGCACATGAACTCGCGCGCGCCGATCCGGATCTTGTCGATGCCGTGGTCGTTGGCGAAGTGGGGAACGGCAACGTCCGCCATGAGCTTTCCTCGTCATTTTCGATTGTCGGCGCGACCATACAAGCCGAGACCGGGGAAGGGTAGTGCGGAAAAGGGATGACCTCGCGCACCACCCTCGGCGGTGGCGACCCGGCTCGGCACGATCGCCACCGCCGGCGGACGCGGGCGGCGGGGCGGTGTTCGGGGGCGTCATCCGGTGAGACCTGCGGCCCCCCCGATCGACCCGGACGCCGTGACGCGGTATTGAGGCGGCCATGAGGATCGTCTCGCTCTCCCACTCGCCCGCACCCCGGAGCCCCATGTCCAGCTTCCTCTCCGCCGGCGTCCGTATCGCCTACCTCGACGAGGGACCGCGCGACGGCACGCCGATCGTGCTCGTCCACGGCTTCGCCTCCAATGCCCGTGTCAACTGGGTGACGACGGGTTGGGTGGCGACCCTGATCGGCGCCGGGTATCGGGTGATCGCTCTCGACAATCGCGGTCACGGCGCCTCCGAGGGGCCGCACGATCCGGCGCAGTACGGCACCGCCACCCACATGGCGGAGGATGTGCGGCGGTTGATGGATCACCTCGGGATCGAGCGCGCCGACGTCATGGGCTTCTCGATGGGGGCGTGGATCGCCGCCCATCTGGCGCTCGCCCATCCCGAGCGGTTGCGCTCGGTGATCTTCGGTGGGCTCGCCTGGGCGATGGTCACCGGCGTCGGTGGTCAGGAGACGATCGCCCGGTCGCTCGAGGCGGAGAGCGACGCCGAGGTGACGACGCCGAAGGGGAGGGCCTACCGAGCCTTCGCCAAGCAGACCGGGTCCGACCTGATCGCGCTCGCCGCGTGTATGCGCGGCTCGCGTCAGCCGGTGCCGCAGGAGGGGCTGGCGAAGCTCGATCTGCCGGTATTGATCGCGGTCGGCACCAGGGACGACGTCGCCGGCTCGCTCGAGGATCTGGCGGCACTCATTCCGGGCGCCGAAGCATTGCCGATCCCCAACCGCGACCACATGCTGTCGGTCGGCGACAAGGTCTACAAGCAGGGCGTGCTCGATTTCCTCTCCCGGCGGCCGTGAGCGGCGAAAGCGGAATCGGAAGAATCGCTTGGTCGGGATCGTGAAGGTTCCGATTGCGATTTCACCGCGGCACCAACGCGGTCACCCGTACCGAGCCGGCGTGCGCCGACGAAGCGCGAATCTCGAGAGTCACTTGGGACCGGCGGCAAAGGCGGCGATTCCGCTCGCGTCGCGGCGCGAGGAAAGGTCCGCCCGCCATTGCAACTCGCTGATTTCTCAGGCGCCGTGGAACTTCGCCTCGCGCTTCTCCAGGAAGGCGGTACGGCCCTCGGCGAAATCGGCGGAGGCGAAGCAGGCGTCGGTGAGGGCGACGAGACGGTCGCGGTCGTGGGCGAGGGTGCCGGCGACGACCGAGTCGATCGCCGCCTTGGCGGCGCGGATGGTCAAGGGCGCGTTGTGGGCGATGGCCAGCGCCAGATCGATCACCTCGTTCTCCAGCGCTTCGACCGAGTGGACGGCGGTCAGTAGGCCGATGTCGAACGCTTCGGCGGCGCTCAGGCGGCGGGCAGTGAAGAACATCTCCTTGGCGCGCTGTGGGCCGACCGCGGCGACGACGTCGGCCATGCAGTCGGGCGGGTAGCCGACGCCGAGGCGGGCGGCGGGGATGCCGAAGACGGCGTCCTCGGCGGCGACGCGGAGATCGCAGGCCACCGCCAGTCCCATGCCGCCGCCGAGGCAGAAGCCGCGAATCATGGCGATGGTCGGCTTGGCGACGTGGCGAACGGCGGAGAAGGCTTCGGCGTTGGCGGCCTCGTAGGCGCGGGCGGAGGCGGCATCCTTGCGCACCGTGGAGAACTCGGAGATGTCGGCGCCGGAGACGAAGGCGAGATCGCCGTCGCCGCGTACCACGACGACGCGGACGTCCGGATGGGCCTCGAGCGCGGCGACCGCGGCGGGGACGGCTTTCCACATGTCGAGCGAAACGGCGTTGCGGCGGGCGGGGTTGGCGACCACCAGGCGACCGATCGGTCCTTCCACTTCGGCGCGGATGCGCGCGTCCGGCGTCGGCAGGACGATGACGGGATGGGCGGCGGCGGGCGTGGTCATGGGGGGTCTCCGCTGGGAGAGCCGATGCTCTCGGGCGGTCACAAGAGGGAGAGATGTTTCCCATTTCGTCAACCCGTTCGAAGGCGTCGTTGGGCGGACGGCGGAAACGCGCTATATCGAGGTGTCGTCGTCCCGGGCCTTGAACCCGCGGAGGAGGAGGGGATTCATGCCACAGACCATTCAGACGGCCCCCGCCGTCAGACCCGACATCGACCCGATCTGGAGCCGGGTGCGCGACGAGGCGGCGGCGATGAGCGCGGCCGAACCGGCGCTCGCCAGCTTCATCTGGGAAACCGTGCTCAATCACGCCCGGCTCGAGGACGTGATCGTCCACCGCGTGGCGGAGAGGCTCGGCCACACCACGGTGAAAGAGGCCCTGATCCGCCAGACCTACGGTGAGGCGCTCGCCGACGAGCCGCAGATCGGCGAGATCTTCCGCGTCGATCTCCAGGCGGTGTTCGATCGCGATCCGGCGTGCGAGCGGATGATCGAGCCGATCCTCTATTTCAAGGGGTTCCACGCCATCCAGACCCAGCGACTGGCCAACTGGCTGTGGCGGCACGGTCGGCGCGACTTCGCCCTCTACCTGCAGAGCCGGGCGTCGGAAGCGTTCCAGGTCGACATCCATCCGCAGGTGCCGCTCGGCCGTGGCCTGTTCTTCGACCATGCCACCGGCATCGTCATCGGTGCCACCGCGGCGATCGACGACGACGTGTCGATCCTGCAGGGCGTCACCCTCGGCGGCACCGGCAAGGAGAGCGGTGATCGCCATCCCAAGATCCGCTCCGGCGTGTTGATCGGGGCGGGTGCCAAGGTACTCGGCAACATCGAGGTCGGAACCTGCGCGCGCGTCGCCGCCGGATCGGTGGTGCTGAACTCGGTGCCGGCGCGCACCACCGTCGCCGGGGTTCCGGCCAAGGTGGTCGGCGAGGTGCTGTCGTGCAACGAGCCGTCGCGGGCGATGGATCAGATGCTCGACGAGGAGAAGTGAGACCCGCGAGTTTTCCCCAAGCGGGCGGGAAATCGCGGAAATCCGGCTTTGACGGGACCGCCGGCTTCGTGTCACAAGCGGCCCGAGCCGACATCCGCGGCGGCGCGGAGGCATCGTGAGCCGAGCGCCCCTTTTTCTGGAGCACCCCCTTGGACAAGACCGAACTCGCCAAGCTGCAGGCCTATCTCCGGCGCAAGTTCGACCTCGACACGATCAAGGTCGTCGCCCGCCCGAAGAAGAAGGATTCGGCCGAGGTGTTCATCGACGACGAATTCGTCGCGGTGATCTATCGGGACGAAGAGGACGGCGAGATCTCCTGGAACCTGCAGATGGCCATCCTGGAGATGGACCTCGAGGACTGAGATCGACCGCCGGTCGACGAGCCGACGACGACGCCCCGGCCGGAGACGGACGGGGCGTTCGCATGTCCGCGGATGCGCAGGTCGAGTGGCGAGGCCGTTTCGCCGGACTCAACGGACCTCGACCCCCCAGCCGGCGAGGCGGGCGTCGAGGCCGGCGTCGAGGTCGCGCCACGCACCGAGCAGGGCCGTCGGAAACCGCCAGGTGACGAGGAGATTGCCGTGGACGACGTCGCGCAGGCACATGCGCGACGGCTCGCCGGGGGCGAGCGGGAAGCAGCGGGCGACGAAGGGGCGGACGGCGCCCGGCTCGAGATAGATCTCCTCGTCGGCATGACCGGATTTCGGCGACATGCGTCGTCCCTGCAGTCCGCCGGGTCCGGCCCAGGGCTCGCCGACGAAGAAGCGCGCGTAGACCGCGGTGAGCCGGGTGGCGCTGTCCCAGGTGTCGTGACGCGGCTGCAGTGTCAGATAGACGATGTCTGCAGCCTGATCCGACGTGTCGAAGCGCGGTGCGGTGGTGTCGCTGCGGCCGTCGAGTTCCGGCCAGGAGAGGGCGAGATCGACGCGTGTCCGCGTCCCGGGGACCCGTTGATCGGAAAAGCGGATGGCGTTCGCCGGAATGTCGAGAGGGCGTCCGCCGATCTCGAGGCGGATCGGTTGTGGTGAGGTCGGCGAAACGCCGACGTCGTCGCGGCGGATCACCACGGCCACGGCGGTCGCGGCGGCGAGGACGGCGGCCAGACCGATCAGGAGCCGGTTCCGCGGCGACATGCGATTCCCCCGCTGGCGAGGTCTTTCGAATTAACCATCGGACGAGACTTGGCAAGTCTCGGGCGCCGAAAGGGCTGCGACGCGTCCGCCGACGTGCTATTCGTTAAGAAAGCGTAAACGGGTTCGGGGCGTTCGCATGTTGTACGAGTTGGCCATCGCCGCCTATGCCGCCTCCTGCGGATTCGTGGCGGCAGGAATCCTCGGCTCGCTCCATCAACTCCTCACCGATCGCCCGGCACGCTTCGCCATCGATCTGGAAAGCATCGGCAAGGGATTGCTCGGCGTGCTCCTGTGTGCCTTCGCCGGACCGTTCATCATCATGCGCAACGCCATCCGCGGACGCATGATCGAGAACCGGCCGGTCGGCTGGCTGGTCGCCTCGACCGCCATCGCCACCGGCTGGAGCCTGTGCTCGGGTATCGTCGTCGTGCAGTTCGTTCTGGCGATGCGAGCCGGCCTGATCTGACGTCCGGGGTGACGCAAGGTCGCACCGCCTCGCGACATCGTCCGATCTGCCGATGCGGCCGGCGGCGGTTTTCTTCCGGAGTTTCGACGACGCACGCTCCGATCCCGGTCGACCCTCGTACATTTTCTCTATCCGAAACGTTTTCGTTCGCGAAAAATTAATATTGCCGAGTGAGATGTCAGGTGTCCCCGCGAGCCACGAGGTCACCATGCTCTTTTCCCGCGTTCGAGCCGACAAGCCGGTCGAGATCCCGGAAGCCCCCGCCTTCGACGTGATGGCCCTGGTGACCTCTCTGGCGGCGGTGGCGGCGCGGCGCGAGGTGCCGCTCGGCAACGGCCTGCCGCCGATGGTGATCGAGGCGATCCGCAGTATCGACCAGGTCTTGGCGACACGTGACCGGTCGATGCTCGAGTCCGCCGTCTCCTCCTCGATGCGGGCCAGCGAAGCGATGGCGGCGACGGCGCACATCACCGGGGAGGTGAGGGAGAGTTCCGCTCAGGCCCAGATCATGGCAGCAGGGGTGGAGGAGCTCACCGCCTCGATCCGACAGATCGCAGCGACCGCCGAGACGGTTTCGACGGCGATGGACCGGGCGGCGCGGGCGACGGTGGAGGGGGTCGAGGCGACACAGGCGGCGACCGACGCCAGCCTCGCCATCGGAGCGTCGTTCGAACGGATGGACGGGGCGTCCGAGCAGTTGAAATCGGCGGCCGAGCAGATCGGTACCTTCGTGGCGACGATCGAAGGGCTCGCGCAGCAGACCAATCTCCTGGCTCTCAACGCCACCATCGAAGCGGCGCGGGCGGGCGAGGCGGGCCGTGGCTTCGCCGTCGTGGCGAGCGAGGTCAAGACGCTCTCCGGCCAGACTCAGAAGGCGACCGACGACATTCGCGCTCGGATCCAGCGGCTCGAGCAGCATGTCAGGGAACTCGCAGCCTCCATCCATTCGGCGCGCGATCAGGTCGAGATCGCCGCAGCGCGGTCCGACGCAGCGCGGGATCGTATCGACGAGGTGCGCAGCGTGGTCGACGACGGGGCGCTGCGGATGCGCGAGATCGCCGGCCTGCTCACCGAGCAGACAGCGGCGGTCGGCGAACTCTCCGCCGGTATCCACGCCATCGAGCGACACACGTCGGAAGCCAGTTCCTACACCGCGGACGTGATCACCGCGGTCGGTGCCTGCGAGGCGCTGATCGAACGGCAGTTCGCCGATGCGGAAGCCCATTCGGTGCCGGATCTGGTCCTGCACCGGGCGAAGTCCGACCACTTCATGTGGAAGAAGCGGCTCGCGGAGGTCCTCGTCGGACTGAAGTCGCTGAAGCCGGAAGAGCTCTCCGATCACCGTCACTGCCGGCTCGGCAAGTGGTACGAGACCGTCGGCGACGAGACGATCCGGCGCCATCCCGCCTTCGCTCGCATCCTGCCGGTGCACGAGGCGGTCCACGCCAGCGGACGCCGGGTGGCCGAGCGGATCGCCCAGGGCGACAGGGTCGGGGCACAGCAGGCCTATGCCGAGATGGAGACGGCCTCCATCCGGGTGGTGGAGTGTCTCGAAGACCTGATCCGCCGGCGCTGAACGGGGTTCGCCTCCCGTCGGGCTTGTCAGGGGACGTGAGATCGTCTTCTTGATGCGCCGACGACCGGTTCTCGCGACGGTGCCGGCGAGGAGACGAACATGGCGATCTTCGAACTCGACGGGATCCGACCGGAATTTCCCGAAGACGGGGCATGGTGGGTGGCGCCGAGTGCCGATCTGATCGGTCGCGTGCGCCTGAAGCGCGATGCCAGCGTATGGTTCGGGGCGGTGCTGCGCGGCGACAACGAGTGGATCGAGATCGGCGAGCGCACCAACATCCAGGATCTGTCGGTGCTGCACACCGACATGGGATACCCGCTGACCATCGGTCCCGGCTGCACCATCGGCCACAAGGTGACGCTGCACGGCTGCACCATCGGCGCCGACACGTTGATCGGCATGGGGGCGACCATCCTCAACGGCGCGAAGATCGGGAACAACTGCCTCGTCGGGGCGGGCGCCCTCGTCACCGAGGGCAAGACGTTTCCCGACAATTCGCTGATCGTCGGATCGCCAGCCAAGGTGATCCGCTGCCTCGACGACAAGGCGATCGCCCGCATCCGCGGCTCGGCCGAGGGCTACGTGCGCAACGCTCACCGCTTCGCTTCCGGTCTGAAGCCGATGTGATCCCGGTCGCGTCCGACGAGCCGACGACCACCCGAAACGAACGAGGCCGGCGCTCGAGGCGCCGGCCTGTTCTGCGAACCCGATCCACTGGGGACGGGGAGGGTGGGGACGCGACCGGGTTCGCGAAGGGGGGTGCCATCCTGAGCTTCGAGAAGCAGGGAGGGGCCTTCGGCCTGTCGGCGGTGACAGGGGGATCCGTTTCTTTCGCCGACGAGGTGAGACTGACAGGCGCGCCTTTCGACGCGGTCAAGGAAGCCGCTCGACTTCGAGTCGAATTCGACGACAAATCGAATCGAATGCGACGGATCCGCTGTCCGTCGAAACATATTCAATAAAAACAGATGTTTACGAAGCGACGACGCGATCGTGTGCCGGCGCGGGGGGCGGTTCGGCGTCGATCGCGAAGGTTAGGGAAGTTCTGCGGCGATCTCAGAAACTCGGGCGTGAACGATGACGGCCGACCCGAAGGGCCGGCCGTGGTGTGTCCCGGTGCGACGCGCGCGGGGTCAGGAGAAGTAGGTCTGCAGCGTCTCGCTCGAGTGGACGATGGCGAATTCGATGGCGACGCCCTCGTCGAAGCGGCGGACGATGCGGCCGCGCATCATGCCGAGCGACACCGGTGTGCCGACCGCCGGCTTCGGATCGATCTGAATCGCCGCACCGGAGGGCGAGACGTCGAGAATGCGGCAGCGCATCTCGGTGCCGTCGGGCAGGACGAGCTTGGAGAAGGGATTGCGCGGCACGAAACGCTCGTGACGGCGATCTTCGGGCAGATTGAGGATGTGACGGTTGGCGAGCCAGGTGAGCTGGGCGGCGAGCTTGTCGCGCTTGCGCGCCGACATCGCCATCGACATGGCGAAACCGCCGTCGATGAGGCGAATCAGGCGGCCTTCGATGCGGCCGATGTGATCGACATAGGCGACGACGCGTTCGCCGATGCGGCCGACCACCGGCACGATCATCGCCGCGCCGCCGGGCGACATGTCGACCACCTGACAGGTGAACTCACGGCCGTCTTCGAGCATACAGCGGCCGAGGAGATTCACCTTGACCCGCTGGTGCATGCGTCGATCGACGGCCTTGGCCGGCGTGGCGACGAGGGGCTTCCGGGCAAGCGACATGGAAAAACCTCGGGGACGGCGTCAACTCGCCCCGAGAGTAACCAGCGTTGGTTAATCGGACGTTGCGTGTGACCCCACGTAAATCGTCGCTCAGTTCGATTTGCCACCGTCGAGTACGACCAGGTGTCCGACGCGACGGTTGGGGTGTCCGGCCCAGGGATTCAGCGGCGCCGGCCGGACGGGAACGCCCGGGCGCGGCGGTGCCTCACCGAGCGACGGCAGCGGCGGCACCTCGCCGGCGGGGACCGCCTCGACGTCGAGTTCGTCGCCGCGGCGCAGGAAGGTCGGCCGCTCGTCCGGCCAGATCAGGCGCAGGCTGGTGATCGACTGCGACAGGATCGGATGGATGCCGATCCAGTAGGGGTCGTCCATCGGGACGAGCGAACCGAGGATGCGGTCGTAGCCGCCGCCTTTCTGGCGAATCGGCAGGAGCAGGATCTCGCAGGCCAGGTCGCGTTCGTGGGCGGAGCGGCCGGTCATGCCGAGCACCGCGGCGGCGGCATCCTGGGAGACGGCGGCGAGCAGCGTCGCCACCGCTTCGCGGTCCTTGCCCTTCCAGAAGGAGAGGAAGTCCTTGCCCTTCAATTCACGGCCATAGAGGGCGCAGACCCGAGTCCCGGCGAGACGGAAGCGGTAATCGTCGCGCGAGGTCACTTCGAGGATGAAGGTGTCGCCGAGGATGCGGCGGATGTCGGAGGGCTCGATCTCGTTGCGCTCCGGCGCCGGGCGCCGACCGCGCAACCGTTGCCAGTAGTCGTAGAGTTCACGCGTCGTCGAATGTTTCATGACCCCGAGCCCCGTTCTCGTACTTCTGCAGACGCCCCGTTTCGGCACGATCGGCCGGTCTCGGGACGTCCATGCCCGTCGCCGGGCGTCGGTGGAGACGCCCCGATTTCCGCGCCCGCGCCGGCATCGGTCGGGAGGACCGTGCCGAAATGGGACCGAAGCTCGTGTGGCGTCTTCATACTTTCTCGAGAAATGCCAATTCCGTGCCGGCCGGTTCCGCGCCGAAACGAGACGTGGACTTCGGCGCCGGGGACGGGCAGGTTGGCCGGCGGGATGTGCGGACGGCCGGGGAGGGCGCGCGTGGACAACTGGCGGGGCGGGACGGCGCGGGAGCCGGTCTTCGAGCTACCCGGCGTGCTGATCGGGCTGATCGGCGGTCTCGTCGCGGTTCATGTGCTGCGTGGCTTCCTGGCGCCGGCCGACGACGACCTGGTGTTGGCGCTCTTCGCCTTCATACCCGATCGCTACGTGCTCGAAGCGGGCGAGCCGGCCTATCCGGGCGGATGGGGGGCGATGGTGTGGAGTTTCGTCAGCCATGCCGCCCTCCACGGGTCGTGGATGCATCTCGTGTTCAACGCGGTGATCCTGGCGGCGGTCGGCAAACCGGTGGTGATGCGGATCGGGCGCACTCGCTTCCTCGCGCTGGTGGCGGTCGCGGCAGCGGCCGGTGCCGCGGCGCATCTGGCCTTCGACCTCGGCTCGCCGGCGCCGATGATCGGGGCGTCGGGCGTCGTCTTCGGCCTGTTCGGTGCGCTCTTGCGGTTCGCCTTCGCCTCGCCGTGGCGACCGACGCCCACGGCGTTCGATGCGCTGAAACTGCCGCGGGTACAACGCTTCGTTCTGGCGCTGATCGTCATGAACCTGGTCATGGTGGTGATCGGAACCGCGCCCTTCGGCGGGGGCGAAGGCGCGGTCGCCTGGGCGGCGCATCTCGGCGGCTTTCTGCCGGGTTTCTTCGGCTTTCGCCTGTTCGATCGGCCGCAGCGTGACTGAGCGACGCCGGGTCGGAGGTCGGCCGAGCGACTGACGAAACGTCACGGCGCGAAGGCGATTCGGGTGTCGATGGGTGCGGCGAACGGCTTGCACACGCCGCCGGGTGGAAGCATCATGACCACCGAACCTGCGGCAGAACGACACGACTCCGGTCTTCGAGACCGGCGCCGTACGGGTCGACCAGTCATCGACGAACACGTGCTCTCGGGAGGATCCGCCATGACCGTCGCCGCCATTCTTTCTCAGAAGGGACGCCAGGTCGTCACGATGGGGCCGAAGCAGCCCCTCCGCGAAGTCTGCGATACTCTCGCGACCCACAAGATCGGCGCCATCGTGCTGATCGACGCCCACGGCCGCATCGCCGGCATCCTGTCGGAGCGCGACATCGTGCGCGCCCTCGCCGCCGACGGGGCCGGTGCGCTCGACCGGCCGGCCGAAGCCTTCATGTCGTCGAAGGTGGTCACCTGCACCGAGGCGGAGACCATCGATCAGGTGCTCGGCCGGATGACCACGGGCCGCTTCCGTCACATGCCGGTGGTGCGCGACGAGCGCCTGATCGGGTTGGTGTCGATCGGCGACGTGGTGGCGCGGCGCATCGAACTGGCCGAACGCGAAGCGGCGGACATGCGGGCCTACATCACCACCGCGTGATCCGAGGAAACGGACGAACGAAGACGCGCGCGAGGAGGCTCGCGCGCGTCTTCTCGTTTTCGGCGGTCTTCCGCCGTCGATCGCGCGCCCCAGGGGGAGAGGTCAGCGCGTCATCTCCGTCACCAACGCCCGGATGTCGGCGACGCGGCGATCGGCGGCGGCGGCGCCGATGTCGATCGCCTCGTCGGCCCGATGGAAATCGAAGAGACCGATGTGACCGAGCCGCGGGGCGATGGTGACGTCCGGCGGATCGCCGGCGAGCCGCGACCGGGTGATGCGATCCTGGATGATGTTGAAGCTCTCCATCATCACCCCGGTGAGGCCGGGTCGGCCGCCGTCGCCGTCGAAGACGCGACGGAACAGGCCGCGGCCGACGCGATCGACGAAGCCTTCGTGACGAACGGTTTCGGCGGCTTCGGCGGGCAGGGTCTGGACGACCGTGCCGTGGGCGAAGACGTCGGTCGCCAGGTTGACGGCGATCACCAGTTCGGCGCCGAGGGCTCGGCACACGGACACCGGCACCGGATTGACCAACGCGCCGTCGACCAGAATGCGACCGGAGATGCGCACCGGTTCGAAGACACCGGGCAGAGCGTAGGAGGCGCGCAGTGCGTCGACCAGGCGGCCGGAGTTCAACCAGATCTCGTGGCCGGTCGCGAGTTCGGTGGCGACGGCGGTGAAGGGGCGCTTCAGATCCTCGACCCGGATGTCGTCGAGCCGTTCGGCGAGGAGGTTGGCGAGGCGAGATCCGTTGATCAGGCCGGAACCACCGAGATGGAGATCGAGGAGGGTGAGGACGCGGCGTGGCGTCAGCTCCAGCGCGAAGGTCTCGAGGCAACCGAGCCGGCCGGCGAGATCGCAGGCGCCGACCACCGCACCCATCGAGGTGCCGGCGACGACATCGGGGACGATGCCGGCCTCCTGCAGGCGCCGGACGACGCCGATCGCCGCCCAACCCCGTGCCGCTCCGCCACCGAGCGCCAGCCCGATCTTCGGCGGTCGCAATCGCTCGCGCACTCCGACCTCGCCGTTGCCGATCGAACTCGCACCGAAGATGCGCCGCGTCACGCCCTCGAGCATGGGATCCTCCTCGGGATCACGTCTCAGGGCTCCATCTTGAATCGATTGAATCGAATAAAATGTGAATGAACCGCTGCGGCGAGGTTCATGGTTGACGAAGGGTTGACCGAACCTGCGGTCAGGATTCGTCGGCGGGCCGTGGAGCGGACGCCGCGCGCTCCGCTCACCCTTTCGAATGATCGTGGCCGCAGCCGTAGACCTTCGCGGGGTCGAAGGCGGGGTCGGTCTCGACGAAGTCGAGGCGGGTTTCGGGGCCGAGGGGCGTGCCCACCGGCACCGACCGGTAGAAACACGAGTGGAAGCCGCGATGGCAGGAGGCGCCGGCACCCTCGACCTCGACTTCGAGGAGCACCGCGTCCTGGTCGCAGTCGACCCGGAGGCGGCGGACGATCTGACGGTTGCCGGAGGTTTCGCCCTTGACCCACAGGCTCTTGCGCGAGCGGCTCCAATAAGTGGCGACCCCGGTCTCGATGGTCTTCGCCAAGGCTTCCGCGTTCATGTGGGCGAGCATCACCACGTCGTGGGTTCGCTCGTCGACCACCACCGCGGTGACGAGGCCGTTCGCGTCGAAACGCGGCGCCAGGATGCGGCCCATCTCCTGGGCGTCGTGATCGGGAAGGGCGGCGAAGAGAGGGGTGATGTCGGACATGTCCGATGGTTAGGCCGACATGGCGGAGTGGTCAACGGCGGGTGCTTCGGTCCGACGCTACGGCGGTCGGATGCCGCGACGGGGCCGAGGGATGACGATCGCCGTCACTCTGCCGGCGAGCGACGATCGTCACTGGACACTCGGTAGGAAGGATGCTCCCCTTGCGGCATGTCAGCGGGGAGTTCCGGAATGATCGATCGGTGCGGGTCGATGGTCGCCAGCGTGGTGAACGCCGCCATGGTGGTGGTCGGCGTGGCGGTGGCGGCGGGCCTGCCGGCGGCGGCGGAAGCTCCGGCCAGAACGAAGGGCGGGTTCACCGAGACGGCGATCGTCGTCGGCTATGCCGACGAGGTGACGCCGGACGCCGAGCTCGCTGCCTTTCTCGCCGAACTGAGCAGGGCGACGCGCGGTGTGGAGGCGCGGCCGGATCTCTTCGCCGCGACGATCCGCGTCTTCGTCCGGCCGGCCGATCCGTTGGCGCCGCTCGTCGAGAAGAAGCCTGCGAGAGTTTGGAACGAACTGTCGTTCCGGATGAAGGAGGCGGGCGAGCCGGCACCGGCCGGGTCGCCGGATCGCGACGGTTTCCTCGCGCGGCTCGCGGCCGATCTCGCGAGCGACGAACCGCTCGGGCGGGTCGAGGGGGTGGGCGACGCCGTGTGTCTGCCGGCGGCGACGACGGTGGATCGGACGGCGGTGAAGGCGGTCGGGGCGGCGATCGGCGCCAAGGGGACGCCGGGCCTGCGCTATTCCACCGATTCCGTGCCGTTCCGCATCTTCGCGCCGGGGCCGACGATGATCGAGGTGCCGGCGGGGACGCTGTTCGTCCGGCGGCCGCTGGCGGAGGGGGCGGAGCTGCCGCGCGATCCGCAGTTCGTGCTCACCGACGGGCGGGGCGGATCGGTGACGCGCGAGGTGGTGCGCAGCTCGTCGTGGAAGAGCCTGAGGCGCCATCACACCTGCTTCGGCAAAGTCGCCGGCGCCTGGAAGGTGACGGCGGTGGTCTTCGCCGAGCCGGACTGAGGAGGACGCGATGCAGGACGATGGACAGGGCGGCGACGGACCGGAGGTTTCGTCGCCAGGCAGTGAGGATGCGCCGGCGCCGCTCGACGAGGCGTGGTGGCCGTTGTGGGTGGCGCCGTGGGGCACGGGTCTGGGGCTCGTGGACATGGTGGTGTCGTACGAGCGCAAACCCAACGCCGATGAGGCGGCCTCGTGGTTGCTCGCGGCGCTGGTGGTGATGCTCGCCGGACTGCTTCTCTATGGGCTGATGCTCAAGATCGCACCGAGTGCGGGCGACAGGCGACTGCGCCGGTGGCTCGCCGGAATCTCTACCGCGGTCGCCTTCGTCGGTCTCACCGCCTTCTTCGGCGGGTTCTTCCTGGCGACGATGGATTGGCGGACGACGTGGCTCCCCGGGCTCCTCTCTCCCGAGGCGCTCATCGGACTGAGCTTCGTGTTGTGCGTCGGCTGGGCGCCGATCCTACTGGTCGTCGCCCTGCTGACCCGTCTCATCCAGATCGCTGGAGATCGCGACGCAGCCGAATCGGCGCGCAGCGAGGGTGTGGGGTCGTAGCGGATCGGGGACGGACCCGCGCCTCAGCGCAGGCCCTTGACCAGCATCATGAAGCGGGCCTGCTCGGCCGGGTCTTCGCGGAAGACGCCGGTGAACTCGGTAGTGATGGTCGACACCCCGGCCTTCTGGACGCCGCGCATCGACATGCACATGTGCTCGGCCTCGAGCAGGATGGCGACGCCGCGCGGCTTCAGGTGATCGTCGATGGCGGTGACGATCTGC
>CALMFH010000290.1 GCA_937864925.1 uncultured Alphaproteobacteria bacterium
CCGACGCCAAGACCGACGAGGCCAAGCGCGTCGCCCAGGAGAAGCTCGACCAGCTCCGCGCCGTCCTCGGCGCCGCTCAGTCGACCGCTCACTGAGCCGACCTCACGGACCCTCCGAAACATGAAACCCCGGTCGCGAGACCGGGGTTTTCGCTTTTCGGAGGGTCCCGAAGGGGCTCCTCAGCCGACTCTCAGCCCCGGATGCACCGTGTTGATCGCCTTGGCGGCCCGTCGCATCGCCGCTTCGTCGGGGAAATCGCCGAGTTGCAAGGGCCGGCCGTTCTCGGCTTCCACCATGAACAGCCGATAGGACCCGTCGCCGCCGTCCTCACCGTCCCGCACCGCGCACAGACCGCCGAGTTCCTCGAAGACGAACCCGTCGACCACCGCCAGATTGCCGAAGGTCCTGAGCTCCTGGCGCACCGTTCCGCTCGCCGCCTCGAAGGAGACCACCCATTCGCCGCCGTAGAGAGCGAAGGACAGGCAGACCACGCCGACGGTCAGCGCGAGCGCGAAGACGAAGAACATCGCCGCATCGGGAAATCCGACCACCGACGGCCGCCAGATCATCAGGCCGACGATGCCGGCGAAGACCGCCACGCCACCGATCGCCGCAGCGAGGCCGCGCAGACGCTCCTCCACCGGTCGGGCGATGTCGACCCGACCCTGTCCTTCCGACAGAACCACCTCGCCGCGTGCCATCGTCGCCTCCGCGAACCCGTCGACCACTCCCGGTCGCGACTCATGGTGGGACGAGTTGTTGAAAGATCGATTACCGCGTGGCGCGAAATTGTGCAGATCGCCGAGCTGCGGCGGCACCGAACACCGATCTCGAAGCGATCGCCGGTGCCGACGATCGTCTCTCTCACGCCCCGAGATGGCGGAACGCCTCGACCACCTTCTCGTAGACCGGCCGCTTGAACGGAATGATCAGTTCCGGGAGGTTGGCCATCGGCTCCCAGCGCCATTCGGCGAATTCGCGCTCGCCCGCCGGCGGTTCGGCTATGTCGATCTCGCTCTCCTCGCCGTCGAAGCGAAAGGCGAACCACTTCTGGATCTGGCCGCGCCACTTGTGGCGCCACCGCTCGCCGACCACGTCGCGCGGGATGTCGTAGGCGTACCACTCCGGCGCCTCGGCGACGAGCGAAGCGGTGCGCACGTTGGTCTCCTCCCACAGTTCCCGTTTCGCCGCGACGAGCGGATCCTCGCCGGGATCGATGCCGCCCTGCGGCATCTGCCACTCGTGGCCCGGCGCGACGTGTTCGACCAGGCCCTCGTTCGCCCGTCGTCCGATCCACACGAGACCGGCGGGATTGAGGAGGAGGATGCCGACGCAGGGGCGATAGGGCAGGCTCTCGAATTCGGCGGGCGTCATCGGGCGACCTTCTGGATCGGGTGAACGAGTTGGGGACGAACGTCCGTCATAGACCATTTCGACGGCGATGGGATGTCTCCGCGAGGCTCGCCGGGCATCGCGGTGCGGTGTTTCGGCCACGGGCGACGACCGATCGGTCGCCTCCCGCCCCGTCCGGCTTGAACAGAATGGTGGATACACCTTATGTTCGTCTCGTCGGGTCCATCGACCCGGTCGGCGGCATGGAGGGTGCGGGATCCCGGAGCGAGTATCGAGTTCCCCAGCGTCAGTGGCGCCGTACTCGAGAGGAGGTCACTCATCTGACCATCGCACTCACCCGTGAGGACGTGGGTCTCACCACTCCCGCCGCACCCGTCGCCCCCCAGGGGATCGCCGACGCCGAAACGCTGGCGAAACTGGTCTTCGCGAGCCTGGACGATTCGAAGGCCGAAGACATCGTCTCCATCGACATCCGCGCCAAGTCCTCCCTCGCCGACACGATGATCGTCGCGTCGGGGCGGTCGCATCGCCATGTCGGCGCCATCGCCGACCGGTTGATCGAGGACCTGAAGGCCAGGGGCGTCGACGACATCCGTGTCGAGGGCCTCGCCCACTGCGACTGGGTGTTGGTCGATCTCGGCGACGTGCTCGTCCACGTCTTCCGGCCCGAGGTGCGCGGCTTCTACAATCTCGAGAAGATGTGGGCCGCCGAACCGATGGCGCCGCGCAGCCCGCGACCGTCCGAGGCCTGAGCCGGATCCATGCGCGTGACGATCGCCGCGGTCGGGCGGATGAAGACCGGTCCCGAGCGTGAGCTGCTCGACCGCTACGTCGATCGCGCCGCAAAACAGGGGCGCAGCCTCGGCATCACCCGAGTCGAGCTGCGCGAGGTGGCCGAATCGCGCGCGCCCCGCCCCGACGATCGCCGCGCCGAGGAGGCCGCCGCCCTGCTCGACGGCCTCGGCGAGCGGGTGACCGTGATCGCCCTCGACGAACGCGGCCGCACCATGGGGTCCGATGCCTTCGCCGCCCTTCTCGGCGAGCGCATCGCCGAGGGCCGCGATCTCGCGGTGCTGATCGGCGGCGCCGACGGTCACGGCGAGGCGGTGCGCGGTCGCGCCGATCTCACCCTCGCCTTCGGCGCCATGACCTGGCCGCATCAGATCGTCCGCATTCTCGCCGCAGAGCAGCTCTATCGAGCCACGACCATTCTCGCCGGTCACCCCTATCACCGCGCCTGAGGGTGCGGGGCGATGCGAATCACGCCATGGTCGACGAGGAAGACGGCTCCCTACGGTGGACACCACGACCATGACCAGCGACGGCGAGACGGGAGGTAAGCGGTCGCGTCACCGCCTCGCCGGGCCCGTCTTCGCCGCTCTCCTCGCCGCTCTCCTCGCCCCGCTTTCCCGCGCCGCCCACGCCGAGGATCGGTCCGCCACGCCGCCGCCCGCCGCGACCCCGGCCGAGCGCCGCGCCGCCACCCGCGCCGAACTGGACGGCGTGCTGCGCGACATGGAAGTCGGCCGCGACCGCCAGGCCGAGTTGAAACGCGACATCGACGCCCTCGAACGCGATCGCACGCGCGTCGCCGAACGCCTGCTCGCCGCCGCCGCCCGCATCAAGGAGCTGGAGACTCGCCTCGCCGACGGCGAGAGCCGGATCGAGGCCCTCGATGCGCGCGTGGCGAACGTCCGCGCCTCTCTCGCCGCCCGCCGCGACGTCCTCGCCGAGGTGTTGGCCGCATTGCAGCGCATCGGCCGCAAACCGCCGCCGGCGATCGCCGTACGCCCGGACGACGCCCTCGCCTCGGTGCGCAGCGCCGTCCTCGTCGGCGCCCTCCTCCCCGAACTGCGCAGCAAGGCCGAGGCGCTCCTCGCCGACCTCGAGGCCCTCGAGGAGGTCAAGCGCGCCGCCGCCGCCGAGCGTGATCGCTTCCGCACCGAGGCACACGAACTGGTCGAGGAGCGCGCCCGGCTCGAACTGCTGATGGAAGAGCGGCGGCGGACCCGCACCGCTCAGGAGAAGAGCCTCGAGGAGGAGCGGCGACGCGTCGGCGAACTCGCCCGCAAAGCCGCCGGCCTCGAAAGCCTGATCGCCCGCCTCGACGCCGAGGCGCCGAAGCCGAAACCGGCGGAAGGCGAGGGCCGCCTCGCCTCGCTCGGTGATGCCGGCCGCCTGCAGCCGGCCGTCGCCTTCACCGAAACCCGCGGTACCCTGCCGCTGCCGGTCGCCGGCGACACGGTCCGCCGTTGGGGCGAAGACGACGGGCTCGGCGGCACCGCCCGCGGCCTGACCCTCGCCACCCGCACCGACGCTCGAGTGGTGAGTCCCTGCGACGGCTGGGTGGTGTTCTCGGGCCCGTTCCGCTCCTACGGCAAACTCTTGATCATCAACGGCGGCGGCGGATATCATGTGGTGTTGGCCGGGATCGACCGGATCGATGTCGAACTCGGCCAGTTCGTTCTGGCGGGCGAACCGGTCGGGGTGATGGGTACCCGACGGGCCGCCACGGACGACGGCGTGACGACACGTGGGGACGAGCCGGGACGCCCGCTTCTCTACGTCGAATTCCGCAAGGACAACGCCGCCATCGATCCCACCCCGTGGTGGGCGAAGACTCCTGACGAGAAGGTTCGCGGATGATGCGCAAGGTTTCGCTGTTGCTGGTCGGGGCGGTGATGGGGGCGAGTGTCGCCGTCGGCATCGGCCAGGGGCGCTCGTTCATCGCCGGCAACGCGGTGGCCGCCGCCGCCGACACCTATCGTCAGCTCAACCTCTTCGGCGACGTCTTCGAGCGCATCCGCGCCGACTACGTCGAGAAGCCGGACGACTCCAAGCTGGTCGAATCGGCGATCAACGGCATGCTGTCGTCGCTCGACCCGCACTCGAGCTACATGTCGCCGAAGAGCTTCAAGGACATGCAGGTGCAGACCCGCGGCGAGTTCGGCGGGCTCGGCATCGAGGTGACGATGGAGGAGAACCTGGTCAAGGTCGTCACCCCCATCGACGACACGCCCGCCGCCCGCGCCGGGGTGCGCGCCGGCGACTTCATCACCCACCTCGACGGCGACCAGGTGATGGGCCTCAGCCTCAATCAGGCCGTCGACAAGATGCGCGGCCCTGTCAATTCACCGATCACCCTGACGATCAAGCGCGAGGGCGCCTCCGAGCCGCTGGAGATCAAGATCGTCCGCGACATCATCCGCATCCGCTCGGTGCGGTCGCGCGAGGAGGGCGGCGACGTCGGCTATGTCCGCGTCACCCAGTTCAACGAACAGACCTTCGACGGCCTGCGCGACGCCCTCGACAAGATCAACAAGGAGATCCCCGCCGAAAAGCTCAAGGGCTGGGTGATCGACCTGCGCAACAACCCCGGCGGCCTGCTCGATCAGGCGATTTCGGTCTCCGACGCCTTCCTCGAGCGCGGCGAGATCGTCTCCACCCGCGGCCGCAACGCCGAGGAGAGCCAGCGTTACAACGCCCGGCCCGGCGATCTGACCAAGGGCAAGCCGGTGATCGTGCTGATCAACGGCGGCTCGGCCTCGGCCTCCGAAATCGTCGCCGGCGCCCTGCAGGACCACAAGCGGGCCACCCTGGTCGGCACCCGCTCCTTCGGCAAGGGGTCGGTCCAGACCATCATCCCGCTCGGCCAGAACGGCGCCATCCGTCTGACCACCGCGCGCTACTACACCCCCTCGGGCCGCTCGATCCAGGCCAAGGGCATCGAGCCGGACATCGAGGTGCTGCAGGACACGCCCGAGGACCTGAAGGGCAAGGACGACACCAAGGGCGAGGCGAGCCTCAAGGGCCACCTGAAGAACCCGGCCGACGCCAAGGAAGGCAAGGATGGCGAGGAGAAGACCGGCTCGCAGGCCTATGTGCCGCCCAGCGCCAAGGACGACAAGGCGCTCAACTTCGCCTTCGATCTGCTGCGTGGCGCCAAGACCGATGCCGCTTTCCCGCCCAACCCGAAGGCCGCGGTTCCCAACTGAGGCGTTCTGCGCCTCGTGGGCGGCGAAATCCGCCGAGCGCCGCGAATCGGCGATTTCAAAACGCGCGGAAATGCGTCAGCATTTCCGATGATCGGTGAGAATCGAAAGCGACGAGGCCGCCGGAGGAACATCCGGCGGCCTCGCGGATTCCGACCTCCGGCGAAGGCGTGCGGCGGCGCCAGGGGGCTCGACGACGAGAAGCGCGGGGTGGAGCCGGACGGCTCGCCCGGCGCGGCAGGAGGCATCGCATGACCGACGATCTCGGCGCACCCCTCGGGTTGGCCACCGGTCGCCGCCGCTGGTGGCGGCAGTTGCCCTTCGGCCTCGTCGGCGGCGTCGCCATCGGTGTCGTCGCCACGGTGATGGGCGTCTGGATCCTGTTCATCGACGATCCCACCGGCGGCGAACCCTCGGCGATCGTCCGCATCGACCGCTCGAAGACCGGCGTACCGGCCACCGAGGTCGCCGTCGCCGGCGCTCCGCGCCCCGCCAATGCCGACGGCTCCGACCTCTCCGCCGCTCGTCCGCCGGCCGCCGCCGCGCCCGAGGCCCACGGCGGTGAACGCACCGCGGACCCGGCCCAGCCGGTGATGCGCGTCCCCGAGGTGGTCGAGGGTCAGCCGCTGTCGACCACGCCGATCCAGCGGGTCTCCGAGAAGACCCGGTTCGGCACTCTGCCGCGCATCGCCTCCGACGGCTCGCGCCCGCTCGACGTCTACGCTCGCCCGGTCCCGCGCCGCGCCGCCGCCAACGCCCGGGTGGTACTGATCGTCGGTGGCCTCGGCATCAGCCAGACCGGCACCCAGGAGGCGCTGCGCGTCCTCGGCCCCGACGTCACCCTCGCCTTCGCTCCCTATGGCGCCAGCCTCGACCGCTGGATGACCCGCGCCCGCACCGACGGCCACGAACTGCTGCTGCAGCTGCCGATGGAGCCCTTCGACTATCCCGACAACGATCCGGGTCCGCACACCCTGCTGACCTCGGTCGATCAGCAGACCAATTCGGAGCGCCTGCAGTTCCTGCTCGGCCGCCTGACCAACTACGTCGGCGTGGTCAACTACATGGGAGCCAAGTTCACCTCCCACGACGCCGCGCTCGGCGCGACATTGAAGGAGATCGGTGGTCGCGGCCTGATGTACGTCGACGACGGCACCTCGAGCCGCTCGCTCGCCGAGCCCACCGCCCGCGCCACCCGCACGCCTTTCGCCCGCGCCGACGTCCTCCTCGACGCCGTCCCCGCCGACGACATGATCGCCGCCCGCCTCGCCCAACTGGAGCAGATGGCCCGGTCCAAAGGCTTGGCGGTCGGCGTCGCTTCGGCGTTGCCGATCACCCTGCGCCATCTCGAACGCTGGACCAAGACGCTCGAGGCCCGCGGCATCACCCTGGTCCCGGTCAGCGCCGCCGCCCGCGGCAGCCAGGGGTGAGCCCCGCCGGGAAGCCGCTCACGCCGTCAGGCCGCGGCGCCTGAGTTCCGTCGACGACAGTGCCACCCGTGGCCCGTGCAGGAACACCCACGCCGGTGGCCGACGGCCGGCGAGGCTCGGCGCATCGATCTCGGCGAGGCGAAAGTCGGCGAAGGCCTGCGCCGCCGGGGCGTGCAGCGCCGCCAACGAGGCCTCCGGCCGATCGACCACCGCGATCGGCACGGTCTTCGCGATCCGCCGCCAGTGCTGCCAACGGTGGAACCCGGCGAGATTGTCCGCCCCCATCACCCAGACGAAGCGGACCGACGGTGCCGTGCGCGCGAGCCGCTCCACCGTGCGCCAGGTATAGGGCGAGCCGAATGACGCCTCGAGCGCCGTCACCACGATCCGCGGATGATCGAGGAGCCGTCGTGTGGCGGCGAGACGCCGGCCGAGGCTCGCCAGATCGCCGGTGCTCTTCAGTGGATTGCCCGGCGTCACCAGCACCCACAGCCGGTCGAGGTCGAGCCGCTCCAGCGCCGTGCGGGCGACATGGAGGTGGCCGAGGTGCGGCGGGTTGAACGAGCCGCCGAGGAGGCCGATCTTCAGCCCGGGCGCCGTCGGCGGGATCATCAGATCGGCGCGGGTCACCCCCGCACCCCACCTCACCGCCGTTTCGGGTCGTCCGCGGTCGCGCACGTCAGGGCCTGACCTGTCCGGTGCCGCGCACCCGATATTTGAACGAGACGAGCTGGTCGACGCCGACCGGTCCGCGGGCGTGCATCTTCCCCGTCGCGATGCCGATCTCGGCCCCCATCCCGAACTCGCCGCCGTCGGCGAACTGTGTCGAGGCGTTCCACAGCAGGATCGCAGAGTCGATCTCGTTCATGAACCGTTCGGCCGTCGCCGTGTCGCCGGTGACGATCGCCTCGGTGTGATGCGACCCGTGGGTCTCGATGTGGTCGATCGCGCCCG
Source organism: uncultured Alphaproteobacteria bacterium (assembly GCA_937864925.1). Lineage (GTDB taxonomy): Bacteria > Pseudomonadota > Alphaproteobacteria > Rhizobiales > Ancalomicrobiaceae > CALBKH01. The sequence goes on from CALMFH010000290.1 coordinate 7,730, forward strand.
TCACCCCGTCGACCAAGCCGACGGTGATGATCGCGTCGAGATACTCGGTCGACCAGTCGGCCTCGTTCGCCGGCACGGCATCGGGGACGAGCGCCCGGACCTCCTCCGAGGCGCGGATCTCACAGCCTTTCGCCCTGAGCGCCGCGACCAACGGCTTCACATGGGTGCCGGCGCAGGCGCGGTCGACCAGCAGCGTCTCGGCCGCCCCGCAGATGCCGGTGCGCCGCATCTTGGCGTTGACCACGATGGCCTCGGCCATGGCGAGGTCGGCGGCCTTGTCGACATAGACGTGGCAGATGCCTTCGAGATGGCTGAACACCGGGACGCGAGCGTCCTGCTGGACGCGGGCGACCAGCGACTTGCCGCCACGCGGCACGATCACGTCGATGGCGCCGGAGAGCCCGGCGAGCATCGCCCCGACCGCCGCCCGGTCGGCGACCGGTACCAGCTGCACCGCATCCTCCGGCAACCCCGTTGCCGCGAGCCCGCGCCGCAGCGCCGCGACGATCGCCGTCGACGAGCGCAGGGCGTCCGAGCCGCCGCGCAGGATCGCCGCGTTGCCGGCCTTGAGGCACAGCGCCCCGGCATCCGCCGTCACGTTCGGCCGGCTCTCGTAGATGATGCCGACGACGCCGAGCGGCGTGGCGACGCGTTCGATGTGGAGGCCGTTGGGCCGGTCCCAGGCGGCGAGCACCCGGCCGACCGGATCGGCGAGCGCCGCGATGTCCTCGAGCCCCTTGGCCATCGCCTCGACCCGGTCGGGGGTGAGCGTCAGCCGATCGACGAACGACCCCGACAGCCCCTTCGCCCGACCGTCGGCGACGTCGAGCGCATTCGCCGCCAGGATCTCCGGCATCGCGACGCGGATCTCGGAGGCCATGCGGCCGAGCGCGGCGTTCTTGGCCGCGGTCGGGGTGATCGACAGGATGCGGGCGCTGGCGCGGGCGCGGCGACCCATCTCCTCCATCACCACCTCGACGGAGGCAGCGTCCGCCGTACGAGCCATGTGGGTCATCACTCCCCCCTCAGCACCATGTGGTCGCGATGGATCAGTTCCTTGCGACCGGTATAGCCGAGAATCTCCTCGATTTCATGGGTCTTGCGACCGAGGATGGCGGCCGCCTCGCCGACGTCGTAGGCGATCAGGCCGCGCCCCAGCTCCTCGCCCGCCGGCCCGAGCAGGCGCACAGTGTCACCACGATGGAAGTCGCCCTCGACCGCGGTACACCCGGCCGGCAACAGGCTCTTGCCCGACCGCAGCGCCTTGACCGCCCCGGCGTCGAGGCGGACGACGCCGCGGTCGTCGAGCGAGCCGGCGATCCACTTCTTGCGCGCCGTCACCGGGTCGGCAGCCGGCAGGAACCAGGTCGCGGTCTCGCCCGCCGAGATCGCCGCGAGCGGCGACAGGCGCTTGCCCAGCGTGATCACCATCGCGGTGCCACCCTCCGTCGCGATCTTGGCGGCGTCGATCTTGGTCTTCATGCCGCCGCGCGACAGCTCCGACCCGGCGCCGCCCGCCATCGCCTCGATCTCCGGCGTGATCTTCTCGACCAGCGGGATGAGCCGTGCCGTCGGATCCTGGTTCGGCGGCGCGGTGTAGAGCCCGTCGATGTCGGAGAGCAGCACCAGACAGTCGGCGCCGACCATGGTGGCGACCCGCGCCGCCAGCCGGTCGTTGTCGCCGTAGCGGATCTCGGTGGTCGCCACCGTGTCGTTCTCGTTGATGATCGGGATGGCACGCCGCTCGAGCAGTGTGGCGAGCGTCGCCCGGGCGTTGAGATAGCGCCGCCGATCCTCGGTGTCGTCGAGGGTGAGCAGCACCTGGGCGGCGATGAAACCATGCGCCCCGAGGATCTCGGAATAGGCCCGCGCCAGCGCGATCTGCCCGACCGAGGCGGCCGCCTGGCTCTCCTCCAGCGCCAGAGCCCGCTTCGGCAGGCCGAGGCGTCCGCGCCCGAGCGCGATGGCACCCGAGGAGACCAGCAGGATCTCGCGACCCCCTTTCGCCAGCGCCACCACGTCCTGGGCGAGGCTCTCCAGCCACGGCCAGTGGATGTCGCCGGTCGCCCGGTCGACGAGCAGGGCCGAGCCGATCTTGACGACGATGCGACGGTAGTCTTCGAGACGGCGGATCATGTGCGGCGACTTTCCCGGCGGCGTGACGGTCCGATCTCGGATCGCGGACCCGAAGACGATCGCAAGGGGAGTATGCGCGATGCGACCGCCGATCAAGCGTCGATAGGGCGGAGAGATGCCGCCGCGACGCGAGGACGCTGTCGGGGCGTCACGGTCGCCAGGGCTGCGCCGCGGTGGTGGGGTGGTCGAGGTCCTCGGCCGCGTCCGCCGTGTCGATGGCGCGCAGGAGGGCGCGCAGCGTCTTCTCGACGTTCTCACCGGTCGGCGCCGAGATCTCCAGCGGCACCCGGCGCGCCGCCTTCTTCAGGGCCGCCGCTTTTTCCGCCCGGTCTTCCGGCGACAGCGCGTCGACCTTGGTCAGCGCCACGATCTCGGGCTTCTGGGCGAGGCCGCCGCCATAGGCCTTCAACTCCTTGCGGATCACCTTGTAGGCCTTGGCGACGTCGTCCTGAGTGCCGTCGACCAGATGCAGCAGCACCCGGCAGCGCTCGACGTGACCGAGGAAGCGGTCGCCGAGGCCGAGCCCCTCGTGAGCGCCCTCGATCAGGCCGGGGATGTCGGCGAGCACGAACTCGCGCCCGTCGATGCGCACCACACCGAGACCGGGGTGGAGCGTGGTGAAGGGGTAGTCGGCGATCTTCGGCTTGGCCGCGGTGACCGAAGCGAGGAAGGTCGACTTGCCCGCATTGGGCAGACCGACGAGGCCGGCATCGGCGATGAGCTTCAGGCGCAGCCAGAGCGTCTTTTCCTCGCCCTCCTCGCCGGAATTGGCGCGGCGCGGCGCCCGGTTGGTCGACGACTTGAAGTGGTCGTTGCCGAAGCCGCCGTTGCCGCCGCGGGCGAGCAGCACCCTCTGGCCCTCGGCGATCATGTCGGCGATCACGACCTCGCCGTCCTCGTCGAGGATCTCGGTGCCCTTCGGCACCTTGAGCACCACGTCGTCGGCCTTGGCGCCGTGCCGGTTTCGGCCCATGCCGTGACCGCCGGTCTTCGCCTTGAAATGCTGCTGGTAGCGATAGTCGATCAGGGTGTTCAGACCTTCGACGCATTCCGCCCACACGTCGCCGCCGCGGCCACCGTCACCGCCGTCCGGGCCGCCGAATTCGATGAACTTCTCACGCCGGAAGGAGACGCAGCCGGCTCCGCCGTCCCCCGAGCGGATGTGGACCTTGGCCTGATCGAGAAACTTCATCGTCTCATCCTCGCCGATGGCGGCACCTCGTCCGCCACCTTTCGTCTCAGGCGCTGCGCGCCGTCTCGCCGGGCTTGGAGGCCCAGTTCTTGAGCGACATCCAGATCGACCGCTCCAGACGGAAACGATCGATCGGCACCATGCCGCGATGATAGAGCGACGGCCCCATGCCGGACCCGGCGAACTGGAAACCGCACTTCTCCAGCACCCGCCGCGACGAGCCGTTGGTCACCCGCGTCGTCGCCGCCACCGCGTCGACCCCGAGGCGGCCGAAGGCGAGATCGACGATCGCCTGCACCGCTTCGGTGGCGTAGCCCCTGCCCCAATGGGGCCGGCCGATCCAGTAGCCGACGACGAAACGCTCGCCGTCGCGCGGCATCAGGCTCGCCGTGCCGATGAAACCGTCGGCCGCACCGGCGAGATAGACACCGAGGTTGATGCGCGTCGCACTGATCTCGGTGTTGTCGATGTAGGCGTGGGCATCGTCGAGGCCGTAGGGGTGCGGCAGGATCGACAGGTTCTCGGCGATCCCGGAGTCGTTCGCCAGTTCGGCGAGCCGCGCGGCATCTGCGCGCGTCGGCCGATGAAGCACCAGCCGCGGGGTCTCCAGGATCAGGCTCGGATCGGGAACTTCGGGTGTCGTGCTCATCTCGAGCTCCTCCGGCGTGCGCCGTCGCATGAATGCGGAATGGGGCGAAAAAACGAAAGGGGAGGATGGTGTCCCATCTCCCCCGCTCGTTCGCCCTCGAGGGCTTCGGAGATCAGCGGCCTCGCGCCGCCGGGGTCTCTGGGACACCGGCGGAACGAAGCTTCATTCGCCGGTTCACTCCGCTGCAGCTGCCGGATTCGGCATGACGGAGATGTAGATGCGACCGTTGGCTTTGGTACGGAACTGTACTCGGCCGGCGGTGGTGGCGAAGATCGTGTGGTCGGTGCCGATGCCGACGCCGGTGCCCGGATGCCACTTGGTGCCGCGCTGACGCGCGATGATGTTGCCCGGGATCACGGCCTGATCACCGAACTTCTTGATCCCGAGGCGCTTGGATTCGGAATCGCGTCCGTTACGGGACGAACCGCCGGCCTTCTTGTGAGCCATCGTGGTGCTCCTTCTCTACTCTTCCCTTCGCGCGCCGCTCGGCGTCCTGCGTCGGGATCTCGTCTCGTCTCACCGGCCATGCGGCCGATCGGGTGGCTCAGGCGTTGATCGCGGTGATCTTCACCGTGGTCTGTTCCTGGCGGTGACCTTCCTTGCGGCGCCAGCTCTTGCGGCGGCGCTTCTTGAAGATGATCACCTTCTTGGCGCGGCCCTGCTCGACCACGGTGCCGGAAACGGAAGCGCCGGCCACGGTGGGAGCGCCGATGACGGTCTTGTCACCGCCGACCAGAAGGACTTCATCGAACGTGACCGCATCGCCCGCCTCGCCGGCGACCTTCTCGATGGTGATCACGTCGTCGGCGGCGACCTTGTACTGCTTGCCGCCCGTCTTGATGACCGCGAACATGTATACTTACCTCGTTCTCTTCACGCGCCCTTCGGCGCCGTGCCGTCACCGGCGGAAGACCACCGGTTCCGACGCCCCACCCTTTCGGGCGGCTCCCGCGCACCGGACGGATCCGGTGGGGGTGCGTCGTCGCACGAGCTTGGAAACGAACCGAGCCGGCACCGTTCACCGATCGCCTCTCACGAGGGGATCGAGCACGGAGCCGGGGTCGTCGGAGCCTCGGGCAGCGCCTGAGCCGGATTTCCGGCCCTTCGCGAATGGGGGTTCGATACTCGAAGCGGCGTCCGCCGTCAACACGCACCGGGCCGTTCGCCGGCCGCCGACACCCCGAGAGCGAGATCGACCGCGGCGAGCGCGTGCAACTCGGTCGTGTCGAAGAGCGGAACCGGGCTGTCGGCCGACGAGACCAGCAGCATGATCTCGGTGCAGCCGAGGATCACCGCCTCGGCGCCGCGCTCGACCAGACGCGCGATCACCTCGCGATAGCGGTCCCGCGACGCCTCCCGGATCTCGCCGGCGACGAGTTCGCGGTAGATGATCTCGTGCACGCTCCGACGGTCGGCCTCGTCCGGAACCATCACCTCGAGCCCGAACTTCGCGGCGAGGCGCCCCTTGTAGAAGTCCTGCTCCATGGTGAAGGCCGTCCCCAGGAGCCCGACCCGAGAGAAGCCGGCCCGACGGATCGCCTGCGCCGTGGGATCGGCGATGTGCAGCAGCGGGATGCCGATCCGCGCGGCGACCGCGTCGGCCATGCGATGCATGGTGTTGGTGCAGACGACGACGAAGTCCGCTCCGCCGGCTTCGAGATTGCGCGCCGCCTCGATCATCAGATCGGTCAACCCTGCCCAGTCGCCGCGATGCTGGAGCCGCTCGATCTCGCCGAAGTCCATCGACCACATCAGGCAACGCGCCGAGTGGACGCCGCCGAGCCGGGCGCGCACCTCCTGATTGACGATCCGGTAGTATTGAGCCGAGCTCTCCCAGCTCATCCCGCCGATCAGGCCGATGACCTTCACGCCGACCTTCCCTTCACGCCGACCTTCCTCTCGCGGTTCGGCGCCGAGACGCGCCGTGCCGTCAGCGCTTGGCGGCGGCGATGGCGTCGAGCTTCTTCTGCATGTCTTCCATCTGCTGTTTCAGACGGTCGAGTTCGGTCGGTTGCGCCGGCATCGGCTCCGCCGGCTTCTCCTCGCCCTTGGCGCCACCGAAGTCGCCCATCATCGCGCCGAAGGGCGAGAACATCCGCATGGCGCGCTCGAACATCTCGGTGTTGCGGCGTACCTGCTCCTCCATCGCCTCGAAGGCGTTGCCGGGGAAGGCCTGGGTCATCTGTTCGCGGAACTTTCCCTGTTCGCGCGTCAGGCTGTCGATGGAGAATTCCAGATAGCTCGGCACCAGGTTCTGCATGCTGTCGCCGTAGAAGCGGATCAGCTGGCGCAGAAACGTGATCGGCAGCAGGTTCTGCCCCTTGTTCTCCTGCTCGAAGATGATCTGGGTCAGCACCGAACGGGTGATCTCGTCGCCGCTCTTGGCGTCGTAGACCACGAAGAGCTCCTCGTTCTTGACCATCTCGGCGAGGTCCTCGAGCGTCACGTAGGACGAGGTGCCGGTGTTGTAGAGCCGCCGGTTGGCGTACTTCTTGATGATCGTGGGCTCTTCGGTCTTGGCCATGTTTGTTCTACCGATCCCGTTCTTCGACGCGCGGCCCGTCGGCGAAATGACCCCGTTCGGGCACGCGGCATCCTCCCTTTCGGCGAGATTAGGTTCTTTCGCACCGCGAAGCCACTGATTTCGTGCACTGCGGCACCGCCACACGAATGCCGACGAAAGTCTGAGCCGGAATTCGCCCGAAACCCGACCGGATCAGACGGATTGTCGAGACACGGGCCGCTTCACTCGCATTGACAGGAAGGGTCCCCGCGGCTCTATTCGGGCCGAAGGTTCCGGGCCCCTCGGCGGCGGAACGCGGTCGGACGCCCCGTCTCCAATCGATTCGAGTGAGATGCGGTCGATCGGTGGGTTCTCTCGCCCGAAACCCAATTCGGAGGAAAATCGGAATGGCCAACGACATCGTCATCGTCGGCGCGGCGCGCACGCCCGTCGGCAGCTTCTCCGGCTCTCTCGCCGGCCTCTCGGCGCAGCAGCTCGGCACCATCGCCATCAAGGCGGCGCTGGAGCGCGCCGGCGTCGCCGCGGCGGACGTCGACGAAGTGATCCTGGGTCAGATCCTGTCCGCCAACGGCGGCCAGAACCCGGCCCGCCAGGCCGCCATGGCCGCCGGCATTCCGCAGGAGGCGACCGCCTGGGGGCTCAACCAGCTCTGCGGTTCCGGCCTGCGCGCCGTCGCCCTCGGCCTGCAGCAGATCGCCAACGGCGACGCGAACGTCATCGTCGCCGGCGGCATGGAGTCGATGTCGAACTCGCCGCACGTCGCCCACCTGCGCAACGGCACCAAGATGGGCTCGCTCGAGCTCCTCGACACCATGATCAAGGACGGCCTCACCGACGCCTTCCACGGCTATCACATGGGTGTCACCGCCGAGAACATCGCCCAGCGCTGGCAGATCTCCCGCGAGGAGCAGGACGCCTTCGCGGTGGCCTCCCAGAACAAGGCCGAGGCCGCCAAGAAGTCCGGCCGCTTCAAGGACGAGATCGTCCCGGTCACCATCAAGTCCAAGAAGGGGGACGTGGTGGTCGACACCGACGAGTTCATCCGTGACGGCGCCACCATGGACGGCATGGCCAAGCTGCGTCCGGCCTTCAACAAGGAAGGCACGGTCACCGCCGGCAACGCCTCCGGCATCAACGACGGCGCCGCCGCTCTCGTCCTGATGACCGCCGCGGAAGCGGCGAAGCGTGGCCTGAAGCCGCTCGCCACCATCAAGTCGTGGGCGACCGCCGGCGTCGATCCGGCGATCATGGGCACCGGCCCGATCCCGGCCTCGAAGAAGGCGCTGGAGAAGGCCGGCTGGAGCGCGAACGATCTCGACCTCGTCGAGGCCAACGAAGCCTTCGCGGCGCAGGCGATCTCGGTCAACAAGGAGCTCGGCTGGGACACCTCGAAGGTCAACGTCAACGGCGGCGCCATCGCCATCGGTCACCCGATCGGCGCCTCCGGTGCCCGCGTCCTCGTCACGCTGCTCTACGAAATGCAGAAGCGCGACGCCAAGAAGGGTCTCGCCACCCTGTGCATCGGCGGCGGCATGGGCATCGCCCTCTGCGTCGAGCGTTGATCCCGGTCGGAACGGCCCCGGCGCCGTTCCGCCGATCTTCTTCGGCGTCGCCGGCCCGTATCGCCGGTGACGCCGATCCCCGAACACCCAACTCGCCGAACCGCCGCGTCGCGATCCGGGATTACGATCCCGGTCGCAAGGTTCGTTCGGTCCACAGACGGAGGAAACCATGAGCAGAGTGGCTCTCGTGACGGGCGGTTCCCGTGGCATCGGCGCGGCGATCTCGATCGCCCTCAAGGCGGCGGGTTACAAGGTCGCGGCCAACTACGGCGGCAACGACGAGGCGGCGGCCAAGTTCACCGCCGAGACCGGCATCCCGACCTACAAGTGGGATGTCTCGGACTTCGACGCCTGCACGGCCGGTATCGCCAAGGTCGAGGCCGATCTCGGCCCGGTCGAAGTGCTGGTCAACAACGCCGGCATCACCCGTGACGGCATGTTCCACAAGATGACCAAGGACCAGTGGAACGCGGTCATCGGCACCAACCTCAACTCGCTGTTCAACATGACTCGCCCGGTCTGGGAAGGCATGCGCGCCCGCAAGTTCGGCCGCGTCGTCTGCATCTCCTCGATCAACGGCCAGAAGGGCCAGATGGGTCAGGTGAACTATTCCGCCGCCAAGGCCGGCGACCTCGGCTTCGTCAAGGCGCTCGCCCAGGAAGGCGCCCGCGCCGGCATCACCGTCAACGCCATCTGCCCCGGCTACATCGCCACCGAGATGGTCAAGGCGATCGATCCGGCGGTGGTCGAGAAGTCGATCCTGCCGCACATCCCGGTCGGCCGCCTCGGCGAGCCGGAGGAGATCGCCCGCGCCGTGGTCTTCCTCGCCGCCGACGACGCCGGCTTCATCACCGGCTCGACCATCTCGGCCAACGGCGGCCAGTCGATGATCTGATCACCGGCATTCACCGGGATCCACGAGGAGGGGGCCGCGCGGCCCCCTCTGTCGTTTCCGGCCGAGGGCCGAAGGGCCTCTCCTCCGTTTCCACGCGCGGCCCTCTTCCGTTTTCGCGTCGCTTCATCGAAAGTCGGCACCGCGCATCGCACCGGAGGAGACGACGCCGATGATCCTGCCCCATGTGGCCCGAGGTCCCGAGGGCCGGCCGCCGATCGTCCTCCTGCACGGGTTCGGCGGCGATCGCGAGACCTGGATGGCTCAGCTGATCCCGCTCGAGACCCGCTACCGGGTGATCGCCTTCGATCTGCCCGGCCACGGTGAAGCGCTCGACTGGCCGAAGGTCGGCCACGCCGGAATTGCGGCGGAAGCGGTGATCGGTTCGCTCGCCGAGCTCGGCCATACCCGCTTCCATCTCGTCGGCCATTCGATGGGTGGCGCCGTGGCGACCATCGCCGCCTTCAAGCTCGCCGCGACCGGTGAGGTGGCGAGCCTCACCCTCATCGCCCCCGGCGGCTTCGGCTCCGAGATCGACGCCCGCCTGCTGCGCCGCTTCGCCGCCGCGACCGACGTCGAGACCATCGAGGCGCTGCACGACGAGTTCTTCGGCTTCGCTCGCCGGTCGCCGCCGGCCGCCGCCGCCCGCATGGCCGAAAACCGCCGCGATCCGCGCGTCTGTGCCACCCTCGGCCGCGTCGCCGACGCCATTCTCGACGGCGACGGCCAGAAGAGTTTCGATCTCTCCCGCCTCGTCGATCTGCCCCATCCCATCCGCCTGATCTGGGGGCTCCAGGATCGGGTACTGCCGATTCACCAGAGCGACGCCGTCCCCGGTGTCGTCGCCGTCCACCGCTTCCCCGGCGTCGGCCACATGCCGCACCTCGAGGTGCCGCGCGAAGTCACCCGCCTGATCGGCGAGAGCGCCGCCTGTGGCTGACGGCCATGCCCGGATCGCACCGACTGCCCGGCTTCGTCACCCCTCTCCGGATCTGGGCCGGTTTTCCCGACGGCCGACCCGTGTTAACCATGTCGATCCAAGCTCATCGTCCACGCGTCCTTGGCGGAGGAAGCATGATCGTCTGGGCCGGCATCGGGCTCGTCGTCGGTTGGTTCCTGTCCAGGCGCCTGCGCGTGGACAGTCTCGGCGTGTTCCTCGTTTCCTCGATCGTCCTGCCGCTCGCCGGCTTCGCCACCGTCCGTCGTCTCGATCCGGACGTGGCGTGGGGCTACGCCGCCTTCTGGCTGGCGGTCCAGGGCTCCTATTTCGCCGCCAATCTCCTCGCCGAACGCGCCGGTCCCGCGGCACCCGATCCGAACGACGCCGGCACCCTCGAGAACGTCTGACGGTCTCTCCTGCGCGGTTCGTGCCTTTCGGGCTCGCCTTCGCGCCGGAGTTTCGACGAGGACGAACCAACATGCGCGATGTCGGGCTTCGGCATCGCCATCCGCCCACGACCGCCACCGCCGACCCTCACGGACAGGGATCGGGGAAGCGCAGGTGGATCGCGTCGATCCGCGCCGCGATCTCCGGAGTGATCTCGACGTCGAAGGCGGCGAGATTCTCCGCGAGCTGCGCCATGGTCGTCGCCCCGATGATGGTCGAGCCGACGAAGGAGCGCGAGCCGACGTGGGCGATGGCCAGAGCCGCCGGCGTGAGGCCGAGATCGGCGGCCAGCGCGCAATAGGCCTCGACCGCCTCCGCCGCATTGGGCCGCTCGTAGCGCTGCAGGCGATCGAACAGCTGTTTGCGCGATCCAGCCGGCAGAGCACCGCTCCGGTACTTGCCGGTGAGATGGCCCTGACCGAGCGGCGAGTAGGCGAGCAGGGTCACGCCCTCGCGCCCGCAGGCCTCGGCGAGGTTCACCTCGAAGGTCCGGTTGAGCAGGTTGTAGGCGTTCTGGATCGACACGACGCGCGGCCCCCCGGTCGCCTCAGCCGCTGCGATCCAGCGCATCACCCCCCAGGTCGACTCGTTCGACAGGCCGATGTGACGGATGCGGCCCGCCTTCACGTGGACGGCGAGCGCCTCCAACGTCTCCTCGATCGGCACCTCGTCGTCGAGCCGCGGCGGCTCGTGCCAGATCGTCGGGTTCGACCCGAACCCCGGCACCCGCCGGTCGGGCCAATGCACCTGATAGAGATCGATGGTGTCGATCGAAAGCCGCTTGAGGCTCTTGAACACCGCCTCGTCGATCTGAGCGCGGACGAGTCGGGTGGGCGAGCCGTCGTCGCGGAACCAGGTCATGTCGGACCGGCCGCACACCTTGGTCGCCACGGTGATCCGGTCGCGATGCCTACGCGCCTTCAGCCAGGTCCCGATGATCTCCTCGGTGCGCCCGACCGTCTCCGGCTTCGGCGGGATCGAATAGAACTCGGCGGTGTCGAGGAAATCGACGCCGTGATCGAGGGCGTGATCGAGCTGGGCGTGCCCCTCGGCTTCGGTGTTCTGTTCGCCGAAGGTCATGGTACCGAGGCAGACGGCGGGGATGGTGAGATCGGTACGGCCGAGGCGGGTGCGACGCATGAGACCTCTCGCGGGATCGGGTCAGGGACGGGCGGGTTCGACCCGCGCCAGGAGCTCGCGGACCGTGGGCAGGATGCGGGCGACGATCACGTCGACCCCCTCGGCGGTCGGATGCAGCCCGTCCGACTGGACCAGTTTCGCATCCATGGCGACGCCGTCGAGGAAGAACGGGTAGAGCGACGCCCCGTGGTTCTTCGCCACCTCGGCGAAGATCGGGTCGAAGGCGGCGGCGTAGGTCGTGCCGAGATTGCGCGGCGCCAACATGCCGCCGATCAGCACCTTCTGCCCGCGCCCCGTCAACCGGCCGACGATCTCGTCGAGATTGCGTCGCGTCTCGCTCGGCGGCAGGCCGCGCAGCGCGTCGTTGGCGCCGAGTTCGACGATCACCGCCTGGGCGTCGGCCGGCACCGACCAGTCGAGCCGGGCGAGCCCCGTGTCGGTGGTGTCGCCGGAGACACCGGCGTCGATCACTTCGACGTGATGACCCGCCGCCTTCAACGCCGCCTCGAGCCGCGCTGCGAAGCCCCGGCCCTTGGGCAGGCCGTATCCGGCGGTGAGGCTGTCACCGAACGCCACCAACCGGATCGGCTTCGGCTCGACGGCGGTCGCCGGTGCGCGCTGCGCCAGGATCGCCGGGAAGATCCCCGCCACGGCCGCGATCGCACCGATCGCGGCGCGACGGGAAGGCATGAGACGAACTCGCAGGGGAGTATGCGGCATGGAGAGTGGTTGTCCCGAAAAGACGGCGAAGAGCGGATCGAGGCTTTTTCGGCCATACTCGTACACCATATGACGACGGAGCCGCGGATTTCGAGAGCCCTCGCCACCGCATCCGTCGCATGACCCTGCCGCCGTCCTGCCGAAAGCGCCGCCCTTGTCCGATCTCGCCATCCGTCTCGACGACGTCCACCTCACGCTCGGTTCCGGATCGGCCGCGGTCGAGGTGTTGCGCGGCCTCTCCCTCACCGTCGGCACCGGCGAGAAGGTCGGCATCGTCGGCGCCTCCGGCTCGGGCAAGTCGACGGCACTGATGGTGACCACCGGGTTGGAGCGGGCCGATCGCGGCCGGGTCGAGGTCGCCGGCACCGATCTCGGCCGCCTCGACGAGGACGCCCTCGCCATCTTCCGCGGTCGTACCGTCGGCATCGTCTTCCAGGCCTTCCACCTCGTCTCCGACATGACGGCGATCGAGAACGTCGCCACCCCGCTCGAACTGCTCGGCCATCCGGACGCGTTCGCCCGCGCCCGCGCCGAACTCGAAGCCGTCGGCCTCGGCGCCCGGCTCGACCACTATCCCGTCCAGCTCTCCGGCGGTGAACAGCAACGCGTCGCCATCGCCCGCGCTCTGGTCCACCGCCCGGCGATCGTCGTCGCCGACGAACCGACCGGCAATCTCGACGAAGCGACCGGCACCACCATCGCCGACCTGCTGTTCTCGCGCGTCGCCGAGGTCGGAGCGACGCTGATGCTGGTCACCCACGATCCCGACCTCGCCGCACGCTGCGATCGGGTGATCCACGTCCGCGCCGGCCGCTCCCTCGACGAGGCCGCCGCATGATCTCCGCCACCGCCATGAGTTTCGCCACCGCGGTGCGATTCGCCGGTCGCTCCCTGCGCGGCACGGTTCGCCGCGCCTTCCGCGGCTTCGGCATCTTCGTCATGTGCCTCGCCCTCGGAGTCGCGGCGATCGCCGGCGTCGCCGCTCTTGGCCGTTCTTTCGACGCCTCGCTCGCCGCCCAGGGCGACCTCGTCCTCGGCGGCGACATCGCCTTCACCGTCCACCACCGCCCACTGGGCACCGCCGAACACGACTTCCTCGCCGCTCGCGGCCGCACCTCCGACGTCGCCACCCTGCGGGCCATGGCGCGCCGCGACGACGGCACCGCCGTACTGGTCGAAGCCAAGGCGGTCGACGAGGCCTATCCGCTCGTCGGCCGCCTGACCGCCACCACCACCTCGGCGGCGGAGGGGACGAAGGCCGCCGCGGTCGACGCCCGCCCGCTCCTCGCCGCCACCGGGACCGACGAGGCCCGCGTCTTCGGCGCGCTGGTCGAGGACACCCTCCTCGCCCGCCTCGGCGTCGCGGTGGGCGACACGCTGAGCGTCGGTTCGATCCGCGTCCGCGTCGCCGGCGTCATCGTCGACGAACCCGACCGGTTGTCGAGCGGCATCGGCTTCGGCCCACGGCTCCTCGTGTCACGCGTCGCGCTCGAGGCTTCCGGCCTGCTCGCCCCCGGCAGCCTGGTGCGCTGGCACACCCGGCTGCGTCTCGCCACGAGCGACGACGTCGGCACCACCATCGCCACCGCCAAGGCGGCCTTTCCGGCCGCCGGTTGGGAGATCCGCTCACACCGCGAGGCCGCACCCGGTCTCAAGGCCACCATCGACCGCTTCGTCCAGTTCCTCACCCTGGTCGGCCTCACCACTCTGGTGATCGGCGGCCTCGGCGTCGCCCATGCGGTCACCGGCCATCTCGAGCGCCGCCGCGAGGCGATCGCCATCTGGAAGATCCTCGGCGCGACCCGCGGGTTCGTCTTCGTCGTCCATGCACTCGAGATCGGCGCCATCGCACTTCTCGGCATCGCCCTCGGCGTCGCCGTCGGCGCGGTCGTGCCGCACCTCTTCGCCGGCCCCCTCGGCGACGCACTCGGTCTCGATCTCGTCCCGGTTTTCGCACCCGGCACCCTCGCTCTGGCCGCCGCGGAGGGTGCGGTCACCGCCGCCCTCTTCGTCGCCGTGCCGCTGGGGATGGCGGTCGACGCCCGCCCGGCGACGCTGTTGCGCGGTGAGATCGAACTCGCCGGGCGTCGCCCGCGCTTCGCACGCCTGTGGCCGGCGGCTCTTCTCGCCGCGGCACTCCTCGCCCTCGTCGTCGGCCTCTCGCCGGAGCGACGCATCACCCTGCCCTACCTCGCCACCCTGGTCGCCGCCTTCCTGGTGTTGCGTCTGGTCTCCACCGGCCTCGTCGCCATCGCCCGCCGCCTACCCCGGCCGCACCGCTTCGAGGCCCGCACCGCCGTCGCCGCCATCGCCCGACCCGGCGCCCCGACCGCGTCGATCGTGCTCTCCCTCGGCCTCGGTGCGACGCTGCTCGCCGCCCTCGCCCAGGTCGAGAGCGGCTTGACCCACGCGCTGTCCTCGACCCTGCCGAAACAGGCGCCGAGCTTCTTCTTCCTCGACGTGCCGTCGCGCGACGCCGACGCCTTTCGTGCCTTCCTGAAGGAGAATGCGGTCGGCGCCGACGTCGCCGATGTGCCGATGTTGCGCGGGCGCATCGTCGGACTGAAGGGAGTGCCGGTCGAAAAGGCCCGGGTCGCCGAGGAGAGCCGATTCGTCCTCGAGGGAGATCGCGGTGTCACCTTCTCGGCCCTGCCGCCGGAGAATTCCGCCGTGGTTGCCGGCGACTGGTGGAAGCCCGATCACGCCGGCCCGCCACTCGTCTCCTTCGACGCCGAGACCGCGAAGAACCTCGGCCTCGGCCTCGGCGACCGCATCACCGTCAACGTGCTCGGCCGCGACATCGAGGCGACGATCGCCAATCTGCGTCACATCGAATGGGGGCGGTTGGCGATCAACTTCTTCATGGTGTTCTCGCCGGACGCCTTCCGCGGCGCCCCCGCCACCCGGCTCGTCACCGTCACCTGGCCCGACGGCGGCGACCGTTCGCGCGAACTCACCCTGCTGACACGCGTCGTCGACCGTTTCCCCGTCGTCTCCGCCATCCGTGTCAAGGACGCGCTGACCCGCATCGACGATCTGATGCGTCGCGCCGCCGCCGGGGTGGCCGCGGTCGCCGGCTTCGCCGTCGTCGCGGCGATCCTGGTGCTCGCCGGTGCCCTCACCGCCCGCCAGGAGGCACGCATCCGCGACACCGCGGTGTTGGCGGCGATCGGCGCCACCCGGCGCCGCCTGCTCGCCGCCTTCGGCCTCGAATTCGCCCTGACCGCGCTCGCCGGTGCTCTCTTCGCCGTCGCGGTCGGGACGGCGGCGGCGTGGTGGATCCTGACGCGTGTGATGAAACTGCCTTTCGCCGCCGATCCGACCGCGGTGGTGGGCGTCGTCGTCGTCACCATCGGCCTCACCGTCGGCCTCGGCCTGCTGTCGACACGCGCCGCCCTTCGCCGCCGGCCGGCGGACGTCCTGCGCTCGAGTTGACGGTCGGCGATCGCCGCCGACCTTACCGAAAATTCATCATATCGGTTCGCATCATATCGACGGCCGTCTTGCGACCGTCGAAGACTCCACCCATATTCGCTGCTCGGAGCCGGTGATGCGCGAGCCGCCGGCGCAAACGAAAGGATTTGTTGAATGTCGAACTACGACAACGGTTATGCCCGGTTCGGTTCGACCCTGGCGCGCCCGGACGCCCAGGCGATCGACCGCGGCCTGCGCGCCTACATGATCTCGATCTACAACTACATGATGATCGGCGTCGCCATCACCGGCATCGCCGCGCTCATCATCTATTCGATGTCGGTGACCGGAGCCGGCTCGGCCGCAGCGGTGAAGCCGATCTCCTCGTCGATGGCGCTGACCCAGTTCGGCGTGACGCTGTTCGTCAGCCCTCTGAAGTGGGTGCTGATGCTGGCGCCGCTCGGCCTCGTCTTCCTGCTCGGCTTCCGCATCGACCGCATGCAGCCGTCGACGGCGCAGGGTGTGTTCTTCCTCTACGCCGCCCTCGTCGGCGTGTCGGTCTCGACCATCCTGATGGTCTACACCCACACCTCCGTCGCCCAGGTGTTCTTCATCTCGGCCGCGGCCTTCGGTGGTCTGTCGCTCTACGGCTACACCACCCAGCGCTCGCTCTCCGGCATGGGCTCGTTCCTGATGATGGGCCTGATCGGCATCCTGATCGCCGGTCTGGTCAACGTCTTCCTACATTCGACCGCGCTGCAGTTCGCCATCTCGGTGATCGGTGTCCTGGTCTTCGCCGGCCTCACCGCCTACGACACCCAGAAGCTCAAGGAACAGTACATCTACGGGCTCGAGGGCGCCGACGAGGCCACCATCGGCCGCTCGGCGATCATGGGGGCACTCACCCTCTACCTCGACTTCATCAACCTCTTCATGATGCTGATCCAGCTTTTCGGCCAGCGCGAGGATTGATCGGCCGAACTTCGGCCGCCCTTCGGGTGCGCTCTGGCGCCGGCGGCGAAGATCTGAAACGATACGAGAGGCGCGGGACCGCGGGTTCCGCGCCTCTTCGTCTCTCGCCCCACGACGGATCCACCCTTGCCGCAGCGCTCGCTCTTCGTCGCCGTCGCGCCGCTGCTCTTCGTGCTGATCTGGTCGACCGGCTGGATCGTCGCCAAGTTCGCCTCCTTCGACGCCGATCCCCTCACCTTCCTGGTGGTGCGTTTCGTCGGCGCCGTGATCGTGCTGATGCCGATCACCCTGGTGACCGGCGGTGCCTGGCCGCGCGGCCGCACCGCCATCCTCCACGCCATGGTCTCCGGCGTGCTGTTGCACGGTGCCTATCTCGGCGGTGTGTGGTGGGCGATCGCCCACGGCGTGCCCGCTGGCCTCTCCGCCGTGATCGCCGCTCTCCAGCCGCTGATGACCGCGGCGCTCGCCCCGCTGCTCTCCCACGAGCGCATCGGCTGGCGGCGCATGGCCGGCTTCGTCGTCGGCTTCCTCGGCATCGTCGTGGTGGTGTCGCCGAAACTCGCCGGCCTCGCCGGCACCGCCCTCTCCGCTGCCCTCGTGCCGCTCGCCGTCAATGTCCTCGCCATGGCGGCGGTCACCGTCGGCACCTTCTGGCAGAAGCGCTTCGTCCCCGAGGGCGGCCTGATGCCGATCGCCGTGCTGCAGTACGTCGGCGCCCTCGTCGTCACCGTTCCCGCGGCACTGGCGATCGAGGATCTGCACTTCGCCGTCACCACCTCGTCGCTGTTGACGCTCGCCTGGTCGGTGCTCGGCCTGTCGATCGGCGCGATCGCCCTCCTCCTTCACCTCATCCGCTGCGGCGAGGTGTCGCGCGCCGCGGCGCTGATCTACCTGGTGCCGCCGACCTCGGCGATGGAGGCCTGGTTCTTCTTCGGCGAAACCCTTTCGTTCGTGCAAGTTCTCGGCATGATCGTGACTGCTTGCGGTGTGGCGCTGGCCAGCCGGCGGTGAGGCGAAAATATCGCCTTTCGAGGCATTGCATCGGCGACGCGGATTTCTATTCTTTCGCACCGCAACAACAACCGACCGCCGGCGGACGACACCGGGCCGGCAGGGGAGATGGGTCATGAGTGCCGCTCGAATCGATTTGGACCTGATCGCGCTCGGTCGTGACGCCGTGGCCGCCCTCGACGGGCTCTATGCCGCGGCGCGGGACGCGGTGCGCGCCAAAGTCGAGAAGGACGGCAAGGTGTCCGCCGCCCTGGTGGACAAGGAGCAGCGCGCCACCCACGGTCTCGCTTGGCTCGCCACCTACGTCGAGTCACTGCGTGAGATGGTCGACTATTCCGAGCGCCTGACCGGCGAGGGCAAGTTCGGCGAGATCGAGCGCGACATCGTCTCCATCGCCTTCGGCGAGTTCCTCGCCCAGGTGTTCGGCGGCATCCCGATGAACCAGGGCGAACTGGTCCGTCTCTCCGACCTCGGCGTCGTCGCCGAGGCTGCCGCCGCCGCCCGCATCCCCGCCGTCGAGACCCTGATCGCCCACGGCAACACGCCGGAGGTGCGCGCCGCCCTCGTCGCCGCCATGACCCGCCTCGAGGGCGCCGGCTCCTTCGGCGAGCTCGGCCTCGACGAGACGCTCAACCAGTTCCGCGACGAGATGCGCAAGCTCGCCGTCGACGCGGTGCTGCCGCACTGCCACGAATGGCACCTGAAGAACGAGTACATCCCGATGGAGCTGATCGGCCAGATGGCCGAGATGGGCGTCTTCGGCCTGACCATTCCCGAGGAATACGGCGGCCTCGGCCTCGGCAAGGAATCGATGTGCGTCGTCTCCGAAGAGCTGTCGCGCGCCTACATCGGCGTCGGCTCGCTCGGCACCCGCTCCGAGATCGCCGCCGAGCTGATCCTGTGCGGCGGCACCGAAGAGCAGAAGCAGGAGTGGCTGCCCAAGATCGCCTCCGGCGAAGTATTGCCGACCGCCGTCTTCACCGAGCCCAACACCGGCTCCGACCTCGGGTCCCTGCGCACCCGCGCCGTCCGCCAGGGCGACCAGTACGTCGTCAACGGCAACAAGACCTGGATCACCCATCCGGTCCGCGCCGACCTGATGACCCTGCTCGTGCGCACCAACCCGGACGAGCCGGGCTGGAAGGGCCTCTCCATGCTGCTCGCGCCGAAGCCGCGCGGCACCGACGCCGATCCCTTCCCGGCGGAAGGCATGTCGGGCGGCGAGATCGAGGTGCTCGGCTATCGCGGCATGAAGGAATACGAGATCGCCTTCGACGGCTTC